>JABWCH010000144.1 GCA_013359215.1 Candidatus Brocadiia bacterium
AAATTTTTACAAAAATTTTCCCCCAAATAAAAATCTCTTTGCGTAACTCCTATAAATAAGTTCCCCATTTAGACGATAAAGATAGCGATTAAGATTAAGAATCGTAGTCCGATCACTAAAGGCTTCGAAAATCTGTGTAATCTGTGGATAAATTTTTTTGAATCCGAAATCATAATTTTAAGACTATCTAAAGAACTTAGGAATTTGTATTTTTCCTTTTGCTATGTTTTCGTACAGGCTTTCGTATTCTTGGGGATCCAAGGGCAAGGAGACTGTTTTTTTCTTTAATGCAGATAGAAAGATAGCGTTGATGAATTCTACGGAGTTTCGGGCGTTTTCGCCAGAAACGAATGGCTGTGTATTGTTCAGGATGCTGGAAATGAAGCTATTCATAAGCTCTGAGATGCCTGGGCTTATCTGGTATTTCGGGTGGAAAAAGCCTAGTTTCATGAGCATTCTTTTGGGAGAAAGGAGCTTGCGTAAAAAGGGTGTTTTGGGGTTTACGCAGTGCTTCTTCCATTGGATTACAGGATGCACATGGGGTGCGAGAGCTTCTTCTGAGAGTAGGGATAGCTCTTTTTCGTAGAGGCCAACCTCAATGAAATCTTGCTCTTCCGCTGCAAGGCTTTGGACATCCTGCATAGCGATCATGCCTTTTGTTCCTGCTATCTGTCGGATGCTGAGGGCTTTTGGGTGGTTGATACCGAACTGGAATGAGCCAAACGCGCCTGTTTCAAAGATTGCATTTACACAGGCTATATCGTCGATTTCTGCTTTATGGAGATGGTTGCCTGCAAATGCGCATACCTCCTTGGGTTTCCCAAACATCCATTGGATTAGATCAATGTCATGGCTTGCCTGGTTCATCAAAACACCGCCTCCTGATGTTTCAAAGTCGCAACGCCAGGCATCTCTTCTGTAATAGGCTTCAGGCCGAAAGTCCAGCCATGTCCAGAGGATTCTCATCACTTTGCCGATCTTTCCTTCATCAAGGCATTTCTTCAAAAAGCGGGAAACCTGGTAGTTTCTGTATTGGTAGCCAACGCAGATCTTGAGGTTTTTTTCTCTTGCTATCCCAAGCAGGGTATCTGCCTGGGATATTGTGTTCACAAAGGGTTTTTCCAGATAGATGTGCAGACCTGCTTTAAGACAGTCTTTTCCTATGCTATAATGCAGATGATGGGGAACAACGATGGAAACCGCATCCAGGATACCTGCTGATAGCATATCCTGATAGCGCGAAAATCCCTTTACGCCAGATGCTTTTGATTTGGCTAAAAGGAATTCCTCATCTATATCAGAAAAAGCAACGATCTCAACATGGGGATTTATCGATGCTGCCTGTATATGGTGTTTTCCAAAGCCTTTGATGCCAATGACACCATAGCGTATTTTTTTCATAACTTTAGAGCTTTCTTACTGCCATAAGAGTTATATCGTCATTTTGCTCGCGTCCGTTCATATAGTCTTTGAGATCAGAGATAAGGTTCGTGACCATTTCTTTAGGGGATTTGCCTATGTGCTTTCGGGCCATTTCCAGGAAGCCGTCTAGCTCTAGCATTTCCCCAGAGGCTGAAAGGCATTCTGTTACGCCGTCCGTATAGAACAAAACTGTATCGCCTGCGGCTAGATCCAGCTCTTTTTCTTCGAGATAGCTTTCAATGTCGTCTTTTACTCCCAAAACAACGCCACCAGCAGGGATGATTTCAAATTCTTTAGTTTGGGATCGTATTACAACCATGTTTTCATGGCCTGCCCCTGTGTAAAGGAATTTATGGCTTATAGCATCCCATCTTGCCAGCAACAAAGAAATGAAGATAAAAGGCTCTGTGTTGTCTTTGAGCATTCGGTTAGCCGAAAGCAAGGTTTGCCTTGGGGTATAGTTGGGATCACGCAGGAAGTGGTGCAGAATCAGCCTTGCCATGACCATAACAAGACCTGCTGGAATTCCTTTTCCTGCAACATCGCCAATGACCAGGGTTACAATGCTATTGTCGGGGGATACGATAAAATCGTAGTAATCGCCTCCTACCTGGCGTGCTGGCATCATTTGCCCATATACTTCCAAGCCAGGAACTTGAGGCAAAGCCTTTGGCAAAAGCCCTGCCTGGATGCGTGCAGCAATGCTCAGTTCTTGTTCGATTCGCTCTTTTTCTTTCAGCTCTTCGTACAGGAAAGCATTTTCAATGGCAATGGCGGCCTGGTTGGAAAAAGCAGAAAGAAAATCCAGATCTCTTTCGGTAAAAAGACCAGAAACAAAGCGATTGTCCAGATAAACGACTCCAATGACCTGATCTTTGATTTTGAAGGGAACGCATAGAATAGAACGAAGCTTTAAGTCCATGATGGATTCAGACTGGAATCTTGCATCTGCCTGTGCATCCGAGGTGAGTACGGATTCCCCTGTCTTGATGACCTTTTTTACGATGCTTCGTGAAAGATTAAAATCTTCTGTAGACAATTCTTCGCGGTCGATGTTTCTGGCTGCTTTGAAGTTGAAGTTTTCTTTTCCTTCTCGGATTACCAGGAAGCCGCGTTCTGCCCTGAGTTCTCTGACTACCATATCCATAATGAGGTTCAGGAGCTTTTGAGAATCCAGAACTGTATTGATGGTGTTGGAAATTTTTTGTAAAGTGAGCAGGCTTTCCCTTTCTGCCTTGAGGTTGTCCACCTGGGCGAGCAGGCTTGCATTTTGCACTTTGAGCTGTTCCAATTTTTTGTTCAGCTTTTCCTCGGTTTCTGCAATCCTTCTTTCTATCTCTGCAATAACTGCTGTTTTGTCCATATCATCCTCTAGTTCTTTGCTGAAACTTTCTTTTAGGTCTTTCCATTCTTTTATGGTTTCGCTTTCCATATCGGAAAGCTCTTTACTGAATTCTCGTAGTTTTAAGCCTAAGTCTCTCTTGTAGAAAGCATCGCTCTTTTCTCTTTCGCATTCTTTGATAAGGAGAACGGTTTTGTTGAGCATATTCTGCAAACCAGCATAAGAATAAATTTCCTTTGCTTTTTCCAACTGGTGTATAGCAACTTTGATAAAGCCAAAGTCTCCTTTTCTTTCAAATTGCAAAAGAATCCGACCATATTCGTAATAAGCCCTTGCCAGCTCTAAACGGCAGTTTGTCCTTTCCAGGTACACTAAAGAAGATACAAAATGCTCTAAAGCCTCTTTATTGAGATCCTGGTCAGCGCAGAAAAGAGCGTATTTGGTATGGATTTTTCCTAGCATAATGTCATCTTCATAGCGTTTTGCTACATTCAATGCCTTATTCAATATTTTATTCGCTTTTTCTGCTTTGCCAGTTTTTCGCAGGACTTCCGAGTAGCCTGTATAGAGAATGATTTTCTTCCATTTGGTATGCAAGGAAGACAGAATCTGGTCTGCCATGGTAAAGTTTTTAGATGCTTTGTCGTATTCTCCTTGAGAGAGAAAGATTTCGGCTGTGATTATATAGAACTCTGCCTGAGGGCCTTTGATTTGCAACTGCTTAAAAATCTCCAGGCTTGTATGCAAATATTCCAGGGCTTCCATATAGTTGTCATAATAGGACAAAACCCTTCCTAATGCTAAATAGGCATAGCCTTGACCAAGCTTCATACCCAGATCTTGTGTTTTTTCCAGGCTTTCCGTGTAAATTTCCCTGGATCTTTTGAGATTGCCTTCATATTCAAAGAGCAGTCCTATGTCTAGCTCGACCATTACCTTTAGCTCTCTGTCTCCTGTTAAATTACAGCAATACAAGGCTTCTTCCAGATATCGGTATGCTTCTTTTGTTCTTCCCTGGTGGATATAGATTTTGGCAATTCCATGAGAAATATGAGCTTTTAAGCGTTGGTCGCGGGATCTGTGTAAGATATTCAGAGCAGTTGTGTAGTAGCTCATGGACTCAGACCAATAGCCTCTCATAAAATTGATCTCTGCGAAAGATGCATTGATTGCAGCTTGCAAATCTTGCTTTTTAGCATCCTGTGCCTGGTCTAAAGCTTTCTCCAAAAGCTTTTCGGCTTCTGTGTATTCTCCTGTGGCTATGTAAAGAGAAGCCATGAGATTTAGCTCCTCAGCCATATTTTTATTTTGCGATTCTAGCGACTGCAACAGAATTTCCCAATGCTTCTTGCTTTGGACAAAATCGCCTTTATGAAAGCAGCACAGACCTAAGCCTTTATGGAAGGGGTCGCTCTTTGTGTTGTTTTTCTGAGACAAGCTCAATCCTTTGGAATAGTACTCCATAGACAAATCGTAGCGGGCAGAAAGCAAATAAATATTTCCTATTTTTTCCAGCAAGGTAAAAATTTGGTCTGTCCATGTTTTGTACTCTGCAAAAGACAATGCCTTTTCGTAGAATTTAATGGCAGCATCATAGGCATAGTCTTTTTCGCAAATATCGCCTGCTGAAATAAGATATTCCAGGGCTTTTCGTTTTTGGTTGGCAGCACTGTAGTGGTGCGCCAATTCTTGGATTTTGCCATCATACAAGGGCAGTTTTTCCAGACAATGGGCGATTTCTTCATGAAGCTTTTGTTTTGTTTTGACAGAGATTTTTTCCTGTATCAATTCTGCCAGCTTAAGCGAGCCAATGATAAGATCGCCGTCCAGGTTATCTGTGATTTCGCTCAAAAAGCCTTGTTCAACCAAATGGGGAAGTCTGTTTTTCCATTCTTCTGCTTTTAAATCGCCCAGCTCTTCTAAAAAATATCGAGAGAATCGCCTTTCCAGGAGTGCAGCCATTTGCAGGATTTGTCTGCTTTTATTATCGAGTTCGTCATATTTTTTAATCAAAGAATCTTCCAGAAGATTAGGGCGACGAATTTTGCGGAGATCGTCTATTTCAATTTGCCAGACTCCGCCTTTTCTGAAGATCAGAGCATCGTCAGCCATGTTTTTTATGGTTTCCTCTGCCAGCAAAGGAATGCCTCTGCTAATTTCATACAGCTTGTCCAGAAGTTCTTTTTCTAGTTTTTCATGACCTATCATGGAGCAAACCATGGCTTCTAGTTCTCCATGAGAGAAAGGCAAAAGGACAATCTCTTCGCAGAATTTTTTTGCTTTGAGCCTGGATAAGATTCTTTCAAAGCCGCTTTCGCTTGATTTAAAACCCTGGTAAGCTCCTGAAATAAAAATAGGATGCGATTGGCTTGCTTCCACTAAATTCATCAAAAAAACAGCACTGGCAGAATCCATCCATTCCAGATTGTCAATGAAAATGCCCAAAGCGTAGTGCCTTGAAATTTCAATAAAAAATTGGCATAGGGTTTGCTGGATGATTTCATGGGAAATCTCTTCTTTAGGAGTAATGCCGAACATATAGGTTTTGTGTGTTAGGACTGGCACGATAGGCAAAAGAGTTGGCCCCCATTTTTCCGCTAAATCAGGAAGAAAAGTAGCATTGGATTTTTCTAAAAATTTGAAAAGAGAGTAGATAATTTGGGTAAAGGCTGCAAAGTGTGAACCCATGCTGCTTTCGCAAGCAACATCTAAAAAGAGAATTCCCTGGCTACCCATAAATTCATTCAAAAGCCTTGATTTTCCTATGCCTTCTTCTCCCTGAAGCAAAAGGAATGTTCCCCTGCCTTTCATTGCCTTTTTAAAAACAGACTCCATTTGCTGTAGTTCTTTTTCCCTGCCTATGAATTTCGTAGAATACAGGAATTTTCGTCCGCGGTCTATTTTGATTCTAAGAATTTCTGATCTTCCTGCGAGTCTCATCATGGCGCTCAGAAGCTCATCAGCCGACTGGAATCTTTTGGCTGGGGATTTTGCAATTAACTTCAGTATAATGGCTTCAAACCCTGGAGTGATTTTGGCATTCAGTTCACTGGGAGGGATGGGATTCATCTCCACTTGCTTTAAGATAGTGGTCAGGATGTCCGCGCTTTTGAAAGGGAGGCTTCCTGTCACCAATTCATAAAGGATGATGCCCAGGGAATACAGGTCTGTTCTAGGATCTACCTGAAAGCCTTTGATGACTTCAGGTGCCATGTAGTTGATCGTCCCTGCAATATTGCAAGTTCCTGAGGATAAAAGGTTTGCCACGTCATATCCAATGGCAAAGCCAAAATCAAGAAGTTTGATATGGCCCTGGGGGGTTGTCTTGATGTTTTCAGGCTTAAGATCTCTGTGGATTACACCCTGGTGGTGGATGTAGTCTAAGACTCTTGTAATATCAATGCCTAATTCAAAAATTTGGGAAACATCGCTTTCTTTCTTTTTGATTAAAGGATCTCCCTCTATATACTCCATCGTAAAATAGCCCGATCCTTGTTCATAGACCTTAACGACCCCAGGATGGTTTAAATTTTTAATAGCAGCAAATTCTCGCAGAAATAAAGATTTTTCTCTTTCTGAATGAGGGCGGTCTGTCAGGATTTTAATGGCAATATCCTGATTCCCTTGCAAATCTTTGGCAAGATAAACCTTTCCTACTCTTCCGCCTCCCAGAAATTTTTTGAGCTGGTAGCGAGAATCTACTGTATCTCCTATGTTATATTCTGGCATGTTTTCTCTGGTAGTTAATTTTGGGTTTGTTTTTTCTTTTGTTCTTCTAACATTTCCAGGCCAAATACAATGGATGTAATTGGCATAGAATCCCATATTTCTTCTATTGGGATTTCTTTTTCAACACAGGCATTGTTCTTTTCTTCAGGTGTATCTTCCTCTAAAAAGAATTCTGCTTGCCCTTGCTGGCTTTCTTTATTTTTTGGTTCTATCTCCATAACTGCTTCCCCAAATATTAGATTTAGAAAGATTTAGCGACGAAAATTAAATAGTTTTTCCATACAGAAGGCTTAGACTCGCAAGGTGACATTATCAAACATCATTTGTATGAAATGAAAAATTCATCATAAGAAAAAAGGATGCTCTAGTCAATAAAAATAATTAGGAATCCAAATTCAATCGCTTGCCTGTTGTTTATGTAAAAAAATTTTATTGATTCCTGTATAAAACAAAGATAGAATCTATAATCTATTTTATTTTTTTTTGTTTTTCGAGTTGTTTTTGTAGAAAGGAAAGCATTATGAAAATATTCTTGCTTGTTCTATTGATGCTTTTTTGCCTTCCTGTATACTGCGTGCAGGTTGCATTGCAAAATGCTACAGCTACTTTTTCTCAATCTAGCTGGGATGTTTCTTATATGATAGACGGACTAAACAACTATAATGGTTGGGCGATTGCTGGATCAGGCACAACCAGTCAGACAGCCGTTATGGAAACTGTGAGCAATCTCAATGCTTCCACCATATCTTTTACCATGCCGCAGAATCATGGCAGCCAGCATCTTGTGGGGCGTTTTAAATTTTATGTCACCACAGACAATCGCTCTACCTTTGCCGATGGTCTTATCAATGGAGGCGATGTCACTGCCAATTGGCTGGAATTGCCCGACCCTACACTGACACTTCCTTCGGGAATGAGCTATACGATTCTGAGCGACAAAAGTATTCTGTTAAGCGGTTCTTGCCCTTCAACAGGAACTTACATTGTCACATACCAGAATATCACTATTGAAAATATCACAGGAATCCGCCTGGATGTTCTGGAACATTCTTCTTTACCAACCCAAGGGCCAGGCTTTCAGCCGTCGAATGGCAATATTGTTATCAATGAACTGTTTGTCGATGCATCAGGAACTCCCGTACCAGAACCCGCCAGCATAATGCTGCTTTTAGCTGGATTGGCAGGGCTGTTTTTGAAAGCAAAAAGATAATTGATAAGAAAAAGCTAATTACCTACGTTTCGCAGCTTCTATAGATTGTCTTACAATAGATTATGTCATCCACTCAAGGATAAGAAGAGCGTAGTGTAAGCCTTCTGTAAGGAATCAAAAACAGTACAGCCTGGCAAATCAAAAAATTTTATTCGACTCTTGAGCCTGGCACAAAAAAGAATGGGATACCTGTTTTTTTGATTCCTGAAAGAAGGCTTACACGGAGCGATCGTTTCCGATAAAACCCGCTTGCTTTTTGTGTTAATACAAGCTATTTTTTTTAAGATACCCATCAATAAAACTATTGGAAGGTTGGTGATTCATAGATGATGGGAAGATCCTGGTTTTTTGCAGCAACCCAGAAATTCCCTGGTCTTGTTTCATCATCAGGGGATAGTCTTCGGTTTCGCATTCCTATATGAATACGGGCCTGGCTGATATTCCAGTTCTGTTCGCCAATTTCTTCTAAATCAAGAACATACAAGCATTCTTCTACTTGCCTTAAATAAGGGAAAAGATGGTTGCAATTTTTTTCTTTTCTTTGCGATAGGATTTTTTCTAGCGCATTTTGGATTTTAAACATTCTCTTTTCTTTTGGCTCTTGGGAAACAGCATATACGCCAATGCCTGCGCGTTGTAACTCAGCTTTGAAGTGATCTCCATAGCTTGGGAAGTTGGGGGCATCCTCCAAAACGGCTTTTGCTTTGGAAAAATCTCTTACGTGGCAGGGAACGCCCATATCTGCCTGTCTTGTTCCTATTCGCTTAGGGACAAAAAGAATATAGCCTTCTTTATCCAAACTTTCTTCTTCATTTAGCTTGTTTAAATATGTGTGCATTTGGAGCATTTTAGGATTGTCTTTTTCCACGATTACAAGATAGCGGATGTTCTGTTTGCATGCGCCTTCTTGGGCTTCTTCTGTAGACAAAAGAATCCTGGATGCATCCACTGTTTCAGGCATCTGGGCTGGTGGAAACAGAGTCTTTGTAAAATTCGTTGGTCTGCATTGCACCATTTGTATTGTGTCTATTTTCCACTGGCCTGTTTGTTTATCGCGGCTTATATGAGCAGTGCCTTCAATATCAGGTGCAAATCCTAGGAGGTTTTCTATTTTATGCGCTATATAGCATAAAGGCAGCCAAAAATTGGATTGTTGCTTGAGTACCTTAACATCGATTTCAGGCTCAAACTCTTCTGATAAGAAGCTGAGACTTCTCAGTCCAAATTCATCTTCTTTTTTGCTTAGGGATGCTGTGATGAAGGGGTCATTTTCATAGCCTTGCTTATAGGCTTTTTTCTGGATATATTCATTCAGAGAGATTCCTTCTTGCTTCCCTGTCTTTCTATTGATCAGTTGTAGTACCTTTTGTGGCGATTTATGGGTTTGGCGGTTCATAGAAGCAATTCTATGGCCGAAAACCAAAACATCGGCATCGCCTTCTACCACTTCCTTCCCTAACCCCAAGGCCCAGGAAAGACCTCCATCTTCAGGGTCTGCTTCTCCAAAAATTTCAGGCCAGAAGCTTTTCAGAACAAAAGAAATTTGCGGATAAAAATATTCTTTTTGCATTCCATAGCTTTCGCCATTTAAAGCCATAATCAAGCAACCCATGGATTCTTTTCTTGTTGTGTTGCTTGTGTACTCTCTGTAAGAAAGAGGAGATTGGAAAAAGGTAGAGGCAAAAACGAATTTAATTCCTTTTTGAAAATCCTCAAAGGCTTTTGCTTTGATTTTTTCTTCTGTTAGCAGCTTTGCTTCTTCCCGATTTTTGCCCTGGTCTTGGAATTCTTTTTCCCATTGGCTACGCAAATCCATATAATCATTTGGCAGCTCAATGCTTTCGTATTGCCCAGGAAAAGGAGCAATTCCATCTTCCAGCAAACTAGAAGATCTTACAATGATAGGTCTTGGATAAAAATGATCGAAAGTGTGCTTTAATGCTTTAAGGACAAAATCAGGGAAAATAGCACTGTAAAAATCTTGCAATATTTCCTGGTCTGTTTTGGGAAAGGGTTTACAGTATTTGGCATAGCTGTAAGAGGCAAGACATGGCGTAGATCGGATAAACTCGGCAAAAACTTCTGTCCCAATAAATTCAAACAGGTTTTCTTTCATGATATTCTCAAGCTTTACCTGCTCTTTCAATGTATCTTGTTGGATTCCTGTTTTCTTGCTCCATTTTTCAAAGAAAATTTTATCGAATTCTTCGCTTTTGTATTTCAAAACAACATCTGCAATAAACATCCCTGCGCTTTTCCCGCCGATTTTACCTTCGGCAAGAGAGCCAGGAAAATGTTGAAAAATATTGAGATAGTCTTCTGCTCTGAAATACTTCATTGCCTGGGCAATCAAATACGAATCGTCGGTTACATAGCGGCGCAAAAGCTGTTCGTGCGTGGCCTTCTTTACTGGTTCGAGATCGTGGCTTTTGGGATGTTCCTCTATATATTTCAATATCCCTAATAGTGTGTTTGTAGGAGTATTATGATCAATGTAATGGTAAAGAGTCGTTCCATCTCCATCATTAAAATATTTTTCCTTGATGCTTTGGACAGAACAATATTTCCTCAGCACTCGGCTTGTGATGTCACCCCAAATACGTTCAATTTCTGGTACAGGTAGTATGGCTAAGGTATTGATTGCAAGAAGAGATCTCCATTTTCTTTGTCTTTCTGCATATTCTTTCTCTGTTTCTTTTTGTGTTGGGAAATGCCACGCTTCTATAACATGCTGCTCCCATATAGCACATTTGCTAGCCACATCAGAAAAATTTGCCACTTTTCCTGCGAGTCCATACATTTTATGCCTGAGTTCGCCAAGGAATATAGACATATCTATGACATCTTTATGCTCTTTAAAAAGCTGGTTCAGGTAGTGTCCTGTATTGGGATTAAGCTTGACGATATCAATCGAATAATATCCTAGTTGTTCTCTTTGAACGAACAATTTTTTTACCGTAGAGGCTGGAGGCAAAATCTTGGCAAAAGGGGAAGTGGGAATATCAAATTCATATTCTTCTTGTTCCCAATCTTTTGTGTTTTCTATCTGGCTTTCTGGCTTTTGGCTGGTCTTGAATTCGATTTCATTATCATTGGGGATAATAACAAAGTTTACTTTCTCGCCAACGGCAACCACAATCCCTAGTTCTTCATCGCAGGCAAGTTGCTTTGTCTGAATGCGGTGCTGGATGGCATCTTTTTTATAATATAGAGAATAAACTCGTTTTATCTTTTCCTGAAATCTTTGGAAATCTTCTTTTTTGTTTCCTGAAGGAATGAAATCTCTATGCATGTTGGGCATACAAAGCTGGCTAGATCCACAGACTTTGAGCTTATGACCATAGCATTGCATAAAAATCTCATAAAAATTCTTTTGCGTTTCTTCTGAGAATACACCATCCAAAAAAGTTTCTTCAACCTGTTCATCTGAAAGGGAATATATTCCATTTCCTTGCCCATATTTATGCACATTAAACTGCAAAACTTTTTTATTTTTTTCTAAAAATTCGCGAAAAACGCGATCTCCAATAAAGATAAAATTATGATATATCTTGAGATCTTCTTTATGCTTATCGAAAAGATCTTTAGCATTTTCTCTCACATTTTTGGGAATTTTTTCACAGTATAGATTTTCGGGATTGCTTTCGATGGCTTTGGCGATCAGGTATTCTGCTGCTTTTCTTCCTAGAAGCCCATTTAAAAGCTTTGCTTTAGCAGACTCTTCTGGGCCTGCTGAAATTGCTTTTTTGCAATCCTGGAATTTTAAAAAGTATTGGCCTATTTGAATCAGCTCAGAATCTTCCACAATGTTCGTACGGATGAATAGCTCTACTACACAAAGCTTGATCTCATAAGCATACAATATCTTATCAAACAAATCTTGTCTATTTAATATTTCTAAAAGGCCCATCAAGGCATTGGCTGGTATTTGCTCTGTTAATGCAACGCTGAGAACACCGTCTGGCGTGATATAGCTGTTCCATATATACTCTATTCCAATGCTTTCGTCTAATAAATTAGCGTAAATTTTGCCTAAAGTTTGTAGTATGTAATTTTTTTCCCACTTTACCAACTTCTGGATAGCGAGGGTGTTTCTCGTATTTTGGAAATTCAGAATTCTAGTACTTTTATCTGTTTTATTAACATCAGATTCTTTTGGTTGAATATCATCCATAAGCATTTTTTCAGAAATGGTTTCCACATCTATTGCTGACTCAAAAGTATTCAAGATAGCCTGATAAATATCCTCTCGTTTTTTAGAAATTTTTATTTCATCCATAAGATGTTTTTCTTTATAGATTTGAAGATGCTTTTCTATATCTTCAACCCAATAGAGGATAGATTTTTTTTCTAAATCTATAAATTCAGAAAATTTTTTATGATTTAAAAATTTAGGGATATTTTCCATATTTTTTGTTTTCTCTATATTCTGTTCTGGTCAAAATGATGTTGAACATATTTCAAGAGATGCTGGTATTAATCACGAATAAGACGAATATACAAATTACGCGAATGCAATTTCTATAAAAACTATTCGTGCCATTCGCTAATTGCACAGGATCATTTTGACTATTACAGTTTTATCTATATTCCTTACTAAATAATAATTGAGCAATGTCGCGAAATACCGAAATATGACATAGTCAAAGTAATTTAATTTATGAAAAGGTATGGACAAAGAGGAGCGTAAATAAAAGTTTATCAAAATATCTATTCTTTTGTCAATCTATTTCAAAACATTTCTTTTTGGTTAAAAATGGAGTAAGGGGTAGTATCCACTAATTCCCTGACATATTCATTCGCAGGGTTTTGGAAAATCTCTTGGGGAGTTCCTTGTTGGATGATTCGGCCATTTTCGTATATGAGAAGACGGTCAGCAAGGGTATATGCTTCCAGAATATCATGAGTAACGAGCAGAGTCGGGATACTGAATCGTTTTATAAGATTTTTTAAACACTCTCTCATTTTGATACGCAATGGATTATCCAAAGAGGAAAAAGGCTCGTCCAGAAGCAATGCGCGAGGATTTCGAATTAAGGCTCTTGCTATGGCTGTTCTCTGCTGCTGTCCTCCTGATATTTGGGAGGGAAAGCGCGTTTTAAAATTTTCCAAACGGAAGACTTTCAGCATATTTTCTACCAACTCTTGCTTTTTATCTTTGGCAATCCCTGTAGCACCAAACATGATATTCTGCTCCACAGTCATGTGTGGGAAAAGAGCATAATTCTGGAACACATATCCTAAAATCCGCTTTTGGGGAGGAAGATGGATATTCGCGGATTTATCAAACAACGATTCGCCATCCAGGAAGATATAACCATCATCAGGCTTTATCAACCCAGCCAATAGCTTAAGAGTCATTGTTTTTCCAGAGCCTGATGCGCCAAGAATCACAACGATTTCACGATTGATTTCCCACTCTACATCCAAGGTAAAACCAGCAACTTTTTTTATTAGTCTGGCAGAAAATTTCACGATTTCCCTTCCTTTTCTGACAAGCTTAGGGCGAGATATAAAAATACTCCAGAAAGTACAGTCAGTATTGCTACCATACCATGAGCTTTATACCATTCACCGCTAGCAGCAAAAGTATAGATAGCAAGAGGCATAGTGCTGGTTTTACCTGGAATATTGCCAGCAAGCATCAAAGTCGCTCCAAATTCTCCGATAGCCCTGGCAAAAGAAAGAATCACACCTGATAAAATGCCTTTTTTAGCCAGTGGCAATACGATTTTAACAGCGGTTTCCCATTCTGAGTAACCTAAAATATAGGCAGAATCTATGAGGCTCTTGTCTATAGACTCTATGGCTGCCTGGGAAACCTTAACCATCAAAGGGAATGATACAACAAAAGAGGCTATTACTGCTGCAAACCAGGAAAACATAATAACACACCCTGTCCAATCATACAGAATCTTGCCTAGCAGTGTGTTTTTGCCGAAAATCATGACTAGATAATAGCCTGTTATTGTAGGCGGCATAATCAAAGGAAGAGCTATTAAAATTTCGCAGACCGTCTTTCCTCTAAATTTTCTAGTTGCCAAAAAATAGGCTGTTGTGCAGCCAATGATAGTTACTAAAACGGTTGAAATTAGAGCCACTTGTAAAGATAAGCGAATCGAGTGTAGTGAGCTTTCATCCATCTTTGCTTACTTTCTTCAGTCACATTGAAATCCAAATTGTTGCCAGACAAATTTTTTTTCATCTGCTGCAAACAAAACAAAGTCTTGTGCTACAGACATAAACCTGGAAGTTTTAATGATCGCCATTGGATACACTATAGTTTTATGGGCTTCTTCTGGTATGGATAAAAGTATTTCTATTTGAGACTCTTTTATCGTATCTGTTACATAGACAAACCCCGCATCTACTTCGCCACGAGCCACATAATCAAGCACCTGGCGGACGTTTTCCCCCAGGATCAGTCTATTTTCGATTTTTTCCCAAATTTGATAAAATTTTAGAGCTTGCTGGGCATATCTTCCAGCAGGCACGGTTGCTGGATTACCTATAGCGATTTTTAAATCATAAAATTTTATCAATTCTTCAAGCTTCGTAATTTTAAACTGTAAATTTTTATTTTTGATGAATACCAGGCGATTCTTGACTAGATCTACCTTGCTTGATGCTAAGATGCATCCTTTTTTTTCCAACAATTCCATCTCCATGGGCGAAGCAGATATAAAAATATCCACTGGCGCACCGTTTTCTATTTGTATTCTCAACTGCCCTGAAGATGCAAAATTAAAATATACTTGAATCTCTGGGTGTTTTTTTTCGAAATCATTACCGATTTGAGTAATGGCATCTTTTAAACTGATAGCGGCTGAGACTAAAATTTCTGTTTTAAATTTTTTAGGTAAAAGAGGGATTGTTAGCAGGATTCCTGATACTAACAATACTACAATCAAAATCAGCGTGGATTGCTTTGGCATATATCGCTCGCTTTACCTTAAAATCAAAATTCCATTGATGCTCACGTCATAGGTGTTAACTTTTTTAGGAAAAAATCAAGACAAAAGTTGACAGCGTTATGGTATGGGTCAAACGCAACGCACTGAGGACATGATAGCAAAAAAAAGGATTAACAGCAAACAATAATTTGCAGGCGTTGTTCTTTATGATCATATAAGTCGAAAATTTTTATAGATTAAGTTTGACAAAATAAAATTCATACTGTTAAATATATAAAATGCTGTTCACTATTGAAAAAAGTGAATGGTTAGTTTGTTGTCTTAATTTTTTGTAAATCCTTCTGTTCCATCAATTCATACTATTTTGTAAAAAATTGATGTTGACAAAGGCGTTTTCAACGCTATTATAGACAATAGTTTTATTTTGTTTGATATACGGAAAATATGTAATTTTTGTGTGTTTGTTGTCGATGGATATGGTGGGCTGTCAGGCTATTTCCTGATCCACCAATTCCTAGAATTGACAAGCTTCTGGAGGGTTATTATGAAGCGAATTCTATTTTTCGCTCTATTGTCAACTTTAGTTTTAGGATTCGGGTTGATGGCTCAGGATATGAGCGATGAGAATATCCCTTATTCCATCACATTAGATCCTATCGCAGATATCAATCCTGTTAAAACCCAGCATACCATTGTCGCTACTGTTTTGGACAAACAAGGCAAACCCCTTCCAAACCAAAGAGTAGAATGGATTCTGGCCCGCGCACCTCTGGCAGTAGGTGATATTGTCGAACACGACGATATGAATTCTATTGTAGGTAGTGAGCAAAAAGTCACAAAATTGGGAAACCATTATACAGTGAGTTATACCAACCAAAGCGCAACAACAATGACTTTCGGTACACCAGATACAAGAGATGACATCGCTCTTGGCGTTGGTCAAACCTGGATTACCATCACTTCTCCTGTAGAAGGCGAAACCCATATTATCGCTTTTTGTCCTGGTATCAAAAATGCAGACAACCACAAGACTTTTGCAATCAAATATTGGATCGATGCTAAAATCCATTGGCCTGAAGATGCTGTAAACAAAGTAGGAACACCTCATACATTTGTTTTCAAGATGACAAAAGCTTCCAGCAATGCTCCTCTTGTTGGCTATCAGGTAAAATGGGAACTGCAACAATCCGAAAGCGATCCTGCTGCTTATTTAGGAAATGATCCTGGCAAAAGAGTTGAGCAAGGTTTAACCAATGAATTGGGTGAATCTTCTGTTGTTTTAAACCAACTCAAGCCACAAGAAGGGTCGAATGTTGTAAAAATCGAACTAAGAAAACCCAATGGTGAGCTTCTTGCTACCCGCACAGCTACCAAAAGATGGATTTCTCCTAAAATCATGGTTCAGAAAACTGGGCCTATGGAAGGTATTCTTGGTGAGAAGGTTGCCTATGATATTGAAGTTTCCAATCCAGGCGCAGCCGATGCTAACGACGTTGTCGTTAAAGATATGCTGCCTGATGGATTCTCTTACTTAGAATGCACAGTTCCTCCTGATGATGTCCAGGGAAAAATTTTGACCTGGAAATTAGGTGTATTGCCAAAAGACGCAGTCAAGAAAATGACATTGACCGTCAAGGCAGAACAAGTTGGCTTATGGGTAAATACTGTAGAAGTCAGCAGCAGGGAATTCCCAGTCCAAGTCAGCAAAGCAGAAACCAAAATTGGTGCTCCTGAAGTTTACATCATCAAAGATGGTCCTGCCGAGCTTCGCAAAGACAATCTGGCAAGCTACACAATTACCGTAAAGAACAATGGTAATGCCGTTGCTAAAGATGTTGTCATTCATGATGAAGTGCCTGCTGGCATGAAGTATCGTGATAAACTCGATGGTTTCCGTCTAAGATGGAATGTAGGCGATCTCAACCCAGGCCAGGAAAGCAAGTATTTCTATACCTTGGAAGCTGTAAATACTGGCGTTTTCATTAACAATGCCAAAGTCTTCATCAAAAACAAAGAAGCACACAAAACAGAATTCAAGACAAAAGTCATTGCTCCTGAGATGAAGCTGACCAAAGAAGGTTCTATGCGCGTATACCTTGGTAAGCCTTCTGACTACACAATCACCGTCAGCAATGAAGGAAATGCAGTTGCTTATGATATGGTTGCCGTAGATACATTGCCAAAAGAGCTAGAATACATCTCTTCTGAACCCAAAGGAACTTTCAAACCAGCTAAGGGTGATGAGTTAGCAACTATTACCTGGAAACTTGGCGATATTCCTGCAGGAAAGAGTATTGTCTTAAAGCTAACCACCAGAGCCAATACAGTAGGAACAAGCTGCCGCAATGCTGTCAAGCTGAGAAGCGATTCTCAGGAATTGCCCAAGATTCAGCCACTAGAAGCTTTTGCTGAAACCAACATCATGGGTATCCCAGCCATGCACATCAACTCATACGATATCGATGATCCTATTGAAGTCGGAAAGACTACAATCTACGTCATTGAAATCAGGAACGAAGGAAGCAGTCCTTGCACCAACGTCATTCTGGAAGATCATCTGGACGATGAGGTAGAATATGTATCTGCCAATGGGCCAACCCCACATCGTGCTGAAGGCAACAAAATCTTCTTTGATCCTTATCCCATTTTACAGCCCAATGCAAAACTCGTTTTCAAAATTACCTGCAAGGCAGTAAAAGAAGGATCTGCAAAAAATACTGCTATCTTACGTTATGACCAATTCAATAAACCTATCATTGCAGAAGAAGGAACAAGTGTTTACAAGTAAGGAAAACACTCCATATTGCATAGAAATACATGGAAAGGAATAAACAATGAAGTTAATCGCTATTTTTATGGCACTTTGTCTGATGTTGACTGCCTGCGGAACTAGCAGCAAAGATACAAAACCTGTTGTACCACAAGAAGAACAGAAAAAAGCAGAAGTAAAAGAAGAAGTGAAAAAAGTGGATGACGTTCCTCCAGTAGAAGCTGTTCAACCTACTGAAGTAAAATCTGTTGTCGTCCCCAGCGTTCCTGATAAGGTTGTGGATGTTCCCAAAGTCGTTGAAGAAATCAAAAAAGACATCCCTCCTGTAAACATTCCTTCTGGTCCAGAGCCTATTATAGAAGAAATTGCTCCTGTGGAAGTACCCAAAGTCGAAGCTCCTAAGGAAGTCGAAGTACCCAAAGTCGAAGCTCCTAAGGAAGTCGAAGTACCCAAAGTCGAAGCTCCTAAGGAAGTCGAAGTACCCAAAGTCGAAGCTCCTAAGACACCTGATCCAGTAGAAGATGTTGAAGATGACTTCGCACCCGAACCAGTCAAAACTCCTAAAGAGGAAACCAAAGTTGAAGTAAAGCAACCTGAACCTCCCAAGGAAGAACCCAAAAAAGAAGCACCAGTAGCTCCTTCTGAAGAGGATGATTGGGAATAATTTTTTCTGAAGTCTAAATTCACTCAGCAGGGTGTAAATCCCTGAATATACAATTTCCCTGGTATGGATCAAAAGGATTCCATGCCAGGGTGATTCTTTTAATAATGAGTTTATATGGCCATTCCTTATTTTGACAATGTTAAATTGGTATCCACCAAAAGGATTTCTCGCAAAAAAACACAAAAAAAGTGTTCTGGTCAAAATGATGTTGAACATATTTCAAGAGATGCTGGTATTAATCACGAATAAGACGAATATACAAATTACGCGAATGAAATTTCTATAAAAATTATTCGTGCCATTCGACCATTTGTCTTATTCGT
>JABWCH010000534.1 GCA_013359215.1 Candidatus Brocadiia bacterium
TAAGAATACCTGTCTTTTGTTTTCTCCAGGATGAACACCAGTGGGTTGAGTCTATGTCTCTATCCTATCAGGAGAAAGTATGGGAAGCAATTTATGCACAGGGAGAGTTTATCCAGAGATTTTTGCCTGTAAGCGATTTTTATTCTGATTATATGCAGCAAAAATTGCGTCTACCTCCTGAAAAGTTCCAGACAATCTATCCTGGAATTTCTTTGGAAGACTTTGTTCCTTCAAGCTCTACAACAGCAGCAATTGGGTATGTTTCCCGATGGGATCATAGATTGGGCCTCGGTGTCCTTTTTGATGCTTTTTCTTTATTAAAAGAAGAGAAAAAATTTAAAGAATGGAAACTATTTATATTGGGTGGAAAAGCAGAAGAAGATGAGAAATTCCTTGCTCAGGCAAAAAGAAAACTAGAAGAAAAGAAAATATTCCAGGACATCCAATTTTTTCCTCATTTTCATGAAAAGGCAAGAAAAGAGTTTTATTCTCAAATCTCGATTCTTTGTGTCCCCAATTCTCAAGGCGAAGCCTTTGGACTTTTTTTATTAGAAGCGCAAGCTTCGTGCATTCCTGTAGTGCAGCCATTGGTTGGGTCTTATCCTGAAATACTACAAAAAACGCAAGGGGGAATTCTATGCGAAAGCTGTTGTGCTGAAGCATTGGCAGCAAAGCTATCTGAACTTATTTTAGTTCCTGAAATTCGGCAAAAATTAGGGATGCAGGGAAGAATGGGAGTGCAGAATTTTTTTACAGTAGAACAAATGGCAAAACAAATAGAAAGCGTTTTTTTAAAGGAAAAAAACTGTGCCGATGGTGTATAGCTTTTGTTTCTTTAAGCTGCCTGCTATCGACAATATTGGTTTATTTTTTTGAACATGCTACTCGAAAATATTCAAAAAATTCAAGATATAATAGAGAAAATACCTGCTATGCCTGGGGTTTATATCATGAAGGACATAGAAAACCATGTCCTTTATATTGGAAAAGCAAAAAGTCTCAAGAATAGAGTCAGAAGCTATTTCCAGCCATCTAGCGATCATAGCCCTAAAATTGCCAGAATGGTATGCCAGGTAGAAAATATCGAATTTCTCGAAACAAGGTCGGAAACAGAGGCTTTGGTTTTAGAAGCCAGATTCATAAGAGAGCTACAGCCCAAATACAATACCAGGCAAAAAGACAGCAAAAGCTATCCTTATTTTATCATAAGCAAGGAAGACTATCCAAGATGCTTTATTGGAAGAGAAGGGGAGTATACCTTACAAGAAGACTTTGAATTTCACGGGCCTTTTATAGATGCGTTCAGCCTCAAAAGATCCTTTAAAATTTTGCAAAAAACATTTGCTTTCCGAACTTGCCATCTGAATCTAAAAAAAGAAAGCAAAAAAAAATTTCGGCCTTGCCTTCTTTACTCTGTAAAATATTGCTCAGGCCCTTGTGCTGAAAGAATTAGCTACAAAGACTACCGAGAAGATATAGCCTCTTTGCGGAAATTTTTGGAAGGAGACACAGAAAAACTCCTGACAAAGCTAGAAAATGAAATGCAACAGGCTTCCCAAAGCCTGGATTTCGAAAAAGCAGCAAAATGGAGAGACCAGATCCAATCTTTAAGAAATCTGGATAAAAAAAGCTCTCCGCCTGAAGATATTCCCGATTCTTTTTTTCCTGTTCCTCCTCAAGAAAGCTTACAAAAGCTAAAAGAAATTTTAAATATGCCCTATACCCCAAGAATCATTGAAGGCATTGATATTGCCCATCATGCAGGAAAAGAAGCAGTGGGAAGCCTTGTTACCTTTATTGATGGTATACCTGCTAAAGAAGGTTATCGTAGATATAAAATTCAATCTTTACAAACTACAGATGACTATGCTATGCTAAAGGAGCTTGTTTATAGAAGATTTTCAGGACAGGATAAAAAAAGAACTTTGCCTGATGTTCTTCTAGTGGATGGCGGCAAAGGCCAGCTCCATGCTGTGCAAAGCACTTTAGAGAAGATGAAAATCCAGATCACTGCTTTATTGTCTTTAGCCAAGCAAAAAGAAGAAATCTATATCCCAGAACAAAGTTCCCCTCTGGCTATATCGGAATTTTCGATTGTCCATCATCTTCTATGCCATATACGCGATGAAGCACATCGCTTTGCTCAAAGCTATCATCATCATTTAAAAAGTAAAAAAATTAAAAAA
>JABWCH010000145.1 GCA_013359215.1 Candidatus Brocadiia bacterium
TGATCCTGGTGCAAAAATAAAAATGGGATACCTGTTTTTTTGATTCCTGAAAGAAGGCTTACACGAAGCGATCGCTTCAGATAAAACTCGCTTGTTTTTGAGTTAATACAAGCTATTTTTTTAAAGATACTTATAACTTAACACGTATGACGATTAGGATTACGATAAAAATATCGAAAGTCCACTTATAAAAACATCGAAAGTTCACATCTATGGCTAATATACTTTTCGTTGGATTTCCATGAAATTTTTTTCTATAATATTTATTTGTTGAAAAACAGCTATATTTTTGTTCAAATGAAAACCATTATTTTTGTGTGGAAAAAAGATTGCAAACACATTTCAGAAAGGAATGCACTATGCAAAAGAAACGCGCTGGTTTTACTTTGATTGAATTGCTGGTTGTTATAGCAATTATTGCAGTTCTGGCCGCCATCCTGGTTCCCACTTTAGGAAAGGCCCAGCAAAAAGCACTTCGCGCCAAGGTAAAAACAACAGTAAACCAATTAGCACAAGCCCTTAAGGCTTACGAAGGCGATTATGGTCAATACCCACCCATGACAGCCAATGGCGGGTCGGCCACAACAGGCGGAACATACCAATATAGAAATGACGTTCTGTTGCCTTTCCTGGATGGAGATACAAGCAACGGCGGCCCCAGGATACAGTATTTTGAATTCCAGCAGCAAGATATCAGTGGAACAACTGTATATCTGGACCACTTTGGTCAGGCATTCTGGTATTACAATTTCCATGGCCGTTCTCCCGCTCTGACAGGGAAAGTCATTGACAGTGGTAACCCACTCCATCCTCATTATAATGCTGTTTATTTCAAAGGAGTGCAGGTATATACACAAGCAGACTATGAAAATGATCCTTATGGTGGCAATACCACTAAAACAGAAGAAAATTTTAAATGGATTACAAACTATACCAAATAAAATCCTATCATGGAGAAAATCATGAGAAAAGGCTTTACATTGATTGAGCTTTTGGTCGTTGTCAGCATCATTGGAATCCTGGGTAGCATAGTTCTTGCTGTAGGAAACAGCATGATGCTGAAATCGCAGATCAAAGGAACTCAAGGGACGATTCTGACTCTGGTTTCTGCCGTAGAACAATACAGAGCAGTATTTTATGCTTATCCTAATCTGGACTATCCACCAACAGGATACGCAGGCTCTACTACGGTTATTTCCAACTCATCGGGAAAATATACAGACGACCAATACAAAGAGCTAAACAAAAGGCTTCGCTATATTCTCGAAGAAAGAACCTATACTGTGGATGAAGTCACACACGACCCTTTTATCAGCCAGTCTTTAAGCAAGATTGCTGATCCCAATGATGGTTCTGCAAACCGCGATATGTACTGCGATGCCTGGGGTGGTTTCTTGAGAGTTTGCCCTGGACGAAACCATAATGCTGACAGCCCTGTTGGCCCCAATTTTTTAGACCCTAACTATAACAAAACAAATTTGCCTAAAGATCGCATTGGAACGCCCCTGGATATTTTTTCCGTAGGGCCAAATGAAGCCAATGAAGTGGATATCAATTCCTCGGACAAAAAATCAACACAATTCAACACAACCGATGCTGATGACATTGTAAGCTGGTTCTTGGATACAAGATACATCGAAGAAACAGTCCATAAAAAGAAAAATTTCTAATCATAAGGATGGTAACGCTATGAATTTTAGACAATCGGAGAAAAAAAGAGCCTTTACTCTCATAGAACTCCTTGTCGTCATATCCATCATCGTCATTCTTGCTGGATTGAGTGTGCCTGCCATGAGCGGGTTCATGAAGCAAAGAAGGCTCAAAGGTTCAGCTTCTTTGATTCAAATGGCGTGTATGGAAGCAAGAGCAAGGGCGATTGCTAAAAGAGAAACCCAATATCTGGTCTTTTTTATCAACAGCACAACGCAGAGCATCCAGGACGATACGATTAAGACACAGGCTACTGTAACAGGCAATAGAAACACCATATACTCTTTTATGCCTGGCCCTCACCCTGATTATCCAACAGACCCAACGAAAAAAATTCTATACCAGGTAGGCAATGCTATGGAGTTGCCAGAATTTATATCCTATGTATCACCAGGAACAACATCGAATTTCTTTCTTAGCTTCTATCCTGATGGTACGATCCTTGTGCCTACAGTATCTGGTTCGAATATATACATTATCTTTGAGCAGACAAGCTTTGAATACGACTGTAGGATCGATTTCCTTGCAAATACAGGCCGTATAGACTTTAACATTCGTCCCAAATCTTAGGGGGATTTTATATGAGATTTTGGCAAAAAAGAAAATCAGGCTTTACTTTAATCGAATTGATGATTTCGGTTGCTTTGATGTTGGTTCTGGTAAGCTCTGTTGTGATGGTTTTCAACCACACAACTACTGTGTTCAATGTTTCTGAAGCCAAGATGTCCATCTATCAAAACGCAAGAGCCGCGATGGAAATCATGGCAAAGGAACTTACCAGTGCAGACAACACGCCTCTTACTGGATACGCTGGCGGCGATTACGATGGTTTCAATGTAGCATACAATGGTACTGTTTCCGCAGGCGGTCGCTTTCAGTTCAAAAGCAACACGTTCTGGATTACAGGAAGCTCGCGTCAAAATGGTATGGCCGTTGTGGATTACTATTTGCAGAATGTCCCTGGCTATAATGTAAGAAACCTGATGAGAAGGGTAAGAAGAATCAGCATCACAGGATCTACGACCACCTTAGTGGAAGTATCTAATTCAATTCTTGCTCAATATGTAGCTAACGACAACACTTCCTTCCAGATCGATTGCTTTGAGTACGATGCTGTAGGCAGCCAATGGAAGCAATATCCAACGACTACATACCCCCAAACCTCTCCAGGCGATAACAAACTTCCTGGGGCTGTGAGAATTACCATTAAATTTACAGATAGAGAAAGCCGAATCGTGCGCGTTCTCTCCCGTACTGTATGGATACCAAAAGTTTCTTCTTAATAAGGAATAGGGGAATGAGAAACAACAGTAAAGCTTTTACTTTGATCGAAATTTTGATTGCGATGAGCATTCTGATCGTAGGGCTTGTAGGCGTTCTGGCACTTTTCCCTGTAGGGTTGAATGCTACCAAAAAGGCGATTGAAGACACGAACGCTGCCTTGATAGCAGACTCTGTTTATTCTGCACTCCGCGCAGCAGCCCAGCAAACTGCTCCTAACAACAAGCTCAGGTTTTTTTTCGATGGCATAAACAAAGATGAAGTAGCCTTTCCTGCGGCAAAAAACTTTACAGAAGGCGACTTGAGGGGCAACTATTTTGGAATCCCTCGCCATGGTGGAGCTTACACTACTGCACCAGCAGCCATTGATGCCAACTATACACCTGATCCTCTAACCGATGTTTGCAGGATGGCAAGACCACAAGGAGCAAACGAACCCTATAATATTGCTGTAGATAACGACCAGGACGAAGGGCAACTCCGCCAGTATTCTTTTCACGTTCAGATTTCTTATCCCACGGCGAATCCCAAAAGCCTCTATGATGTTGTTATCAGAATCTATAGAAGCAACCGTTTAATCAAAAAATTCTATACCCAAATTATGATTCCCACAGGAGATTGATGGACACGACCAAAGATATCATTGTTTTCACAGAGCATGAAAACAAAAAAAAATGCTCTATCCATCCTTTGTCCAAGCGCGGTGATCTGGAATTCATCAACTGCATCAGAATAGAAGAAGGGCACATCACAATTCCAGATTGCTATCTTTTCCTTCACGTAGAAGGAAAGCCCCTTGGCAAAGAAGATTTCAACAGACCTCTGCTTTTGCTTGATGCCTCCTGGCGCAGAGCCATAAAGCTTGCTCAACTTCCTGCTATAGATGCCTTGGAAAAAAGATCCATTGGCGACTTTATCACCAGCTATCCCCGCGTCAGCAAGCTTTACTCTATGCCTGGAGCTGGGCTTGCAAGTGTGGAAGCCTTGTATGCAGCCAGGCTGATCCAGGGCAGAGAAGATACAAGCCTCTTAGACTACTATTATTGGAAAAACCCCTTTTTAGAGACAAACCAGGCATTGATTTGTGCCTGGCAAAACGTTTGGAAAGAAAGCAAAAAATGAATTTTCGCGAAAGACTAAGGCAAGAAAAAGCTATCCTATTCGATGGTGCTATGGGAACGCAGATACACGAGTTCCAGCCCAGTGAAAAGGAATACCAGGGCAAATTGGGTTGCAGTGAAATCCTGAACCTCACTGTACCAGAAAAAATCCAGGAAATCCACGAACGCTATCTGGCGAGTGGTGCTGATGTCATTGAAACCAACACTTTTGGCGCAAACCGCATTGTTCTGACAGAATACGAGCTTCAGGACAAAGTCAGAGAACTCAACCTTGCTGCCCTAAAGCTCGCACGGCAGGCCGTAGAAAAATTTTCCACTTCAAAACCAAGGTTTATCGCTGCCTCTATGGGGCCAGGAACGAAGATTGCCAGCCTTGGGCATACAACCTATGATGTTTTGTACGATTCCTATTATGAACAAAGCCTTGCCTTGATTGAAGGCGGAGCAGACCTTTTTATGATAGAGACATGCCAGGATCCTCTTCAAATTAAGGCGGCTGTCAATGCTGTACGCGATGCTCAATCCATACATAAAACCAATATTCCCATAGCAGTTTCTGTAACCGTGGAAACCACAGGAACTCTGCTTGTTGGAACAGAAATCTCGGCAGTCATCGCTATTCTGTCTTCTATGGGTGTTGATATTCTGGGCATGAACTGCGCCACAGGCCCAGACAAAATGAGACCTTATGTAAAGCAGCTATGCAAACAATTCGAAGGCCCAGTGCTTGTCATGCCCAATGCAGGTTTGCCTCAAAACATTGGCGGAAAAATGTCTTATAGCCTGACCAAAGAAGACTTTGTCAAAACCGTGGTGGATTTTGTGCAAGAAGATGGAGTGCAAATCGTTGGAGGATGCTGTGGAACAAACCCTTCTTTTATCCAGATGCTGCATGATCGGTTGCAAAATGTAACGATTGCAAAAAGAAATCCTTGTTTGATGCCTTCAGTTGCAAGCCTTTTCAGTGCGCAGACCATAGCACAGTCTCCTGCTCCCATGTTCATCGGCGAAAGAGCCAATACCAATGGTAGCAAGCAATTCAAAGATTGTCTCCTGGGCAATGACTGGGATGGAATTGTCGCGATAGCAAGAAGCCAGGAAAAAACAGGCGCGCATACCATGGATCTTTGCGTTGCCTATACTGGCCGCGATGAAAAAGCAGACATGGTAGAATCCATCACAAGAATCGCAAAGCAAATTCATTTGCCCTTAGTCATTGATTCCACGGAAATCCCTGTTCTGGAAGCGGCTTTAAAGCTTTATGGCGGAAGACCTATCATCAATTCCATCAACCTGGAAAGCGGAGAAGGCAAAGCAGATAAAATCTGTTCCCTGGCAAAACGCTATGGTGCTGCCTTGATTGCTCTTACAATCGATGAACAAGGCATGGCTTTAAATGCTGACAGAAAAATCCAAATTGCAAAAAGAATCTATGACATTGCCGTAAATCGGCATGGACTCAAGCCAGGAGATCTGATTTTCGATTTCCTGACCTTTACCTTGGGAAGCGGAGATGATAGTCTGAAGACATCTGCCAGAGAAACTTTAAGCGCGATCCAGAGAAGCAAGACAGAATTGCCTGGAGTATACACAACGCTAGGGGTTTCTAATGTTTCTTTTGGGCTTTCTCCTTCTTCCAGGGAAATCTTGAATTCTGTATTCCTTGCCCAGGCTGTCAAATCAGGGCTGGACACAGCCATTGTAAATGTGAAAAAGATTCTTCCTTTGCATGCCATAGAAGAAGAGGATAGGCTTGTGGCCGAAAACCTCATTCATTATCAGGGCGAAGATCCATTAGGGAACTTTATCCGCCATTTCCAAAAAAAAGAAGGCCAGGAAAAAAAAGTCGAGACACGACACGAAACCTTGAGCCTCGAAGAAAAAATACGCATGCACATCATCCAAGGAAATCGAAGCGGTTTAGAGCCTTTGCTTATGCAGCAGCTCCAATCCAAAAAGGCATTGGAAATCATCAATGAAATCCTCATCCCCTCTATGAAGGTCGTTGGCGATCTTTTCGCAACAGGCGAAATGCAGCTTCCTTTTGTGCTGCAATCTGCTGAAGTGATGAAGTTTTCTGTAGACAAGCTAAAACCCTATCTCGAAAAAAGCGATGAAGAATCTCAAACCAGCATTGTTCTGGCAACAGTACGAGGCGATGTGCATGACATTGGCAAAAATCTTGTAGACATCATTCTCTCGAACAATGGATATAAAGTCTACAATCTTGGGATCAAATGCGAAATCGATACCATGCTTGCCAAAGCCCTTGAGGTTAAGGCAGATGCCATTGGAATGAGCGGGCTTTTAGTCAAATCCACTGTGGTGATGAAAGAGAATCTGGAGGAAATGAAAAAGCGTTCGCTTGCGATTCCTATTTTGCTAGGCGGCGCGGCCCTCACAAAAGGATACGTAATGGATGTTTGCGCTCCTATCAGCGATGGCCCTGTTTTATACTGTGCCGATGCTTTTGATGGCCTTAAAGTCATGAAAGCCATCAAGGAAAAAAACATAGAAGAACTGGTTGCCGCTACCAAAGAACGCCATAAAAAGCAAGCTGTAAGCCATACAGAATTGGCCCAGGAAGCAAAAATCGAAATAGTCGAAGAGATTTCCCGAACGGTTTCTATTCCCAAACCGCCTTTCTGGGGCAGCAAAGTGATTGCAGACATTGACCTGGAAGAAGTCTACCCTTATCTGACAGAAGAGGTTCTTTTCCGAGGGCGATGGGGATACCGAAGAAGAAATCTTTCCAAAGAAGCTTACCAGGAAATGATAGACAAAGAAGTAAGGCCACAACTAGAGAAGCTTAAAAAACAAGCCAAAGAAGAAGGGCAATTTGTCCCCAAGGTTATTTATGGCTACTACCCATGCCAATCCGAGGATCAAGATGTCATTCTCTATCATCCTGATAGCAAGCAAGAGCTAGCACGCTTTACTTTCCCTCGACAGAAAAAAGCTCCCTATCGATGCATTGCTGATTTTTTCTGCACCAAAAAGAGCAATACTATGGATATCATTGCATTGCAGGTAGTTACTATTGGAGAAAAAGCCCAGGAAATCTCTGCCCAGATGTTTGCCCAGGATCGCTACAAAGAATACCTTTTGTTCCATGGCCTAAGCGTAGAAACAGCCGAAGCTCTGGCAGAATACTGGCATAAAAAAATCCGAACAGAACTCCATATTCTCGAAGAAGAGGGAAATGGTATAGAGGATTTTGTTGTCCAGAAGTACCGAGGCTCTCGCTATTCCTTTGGCTATCCTTCTTGTCCTGATATGGAAGGCAATTCTACCTTGCTACAGGTCTTGGGAGCAGAGAGAATCCAGGTTCAAGCTACAGCAGAAGGCCAGATGGTGCCTGAACAAACCACCTCTGCTTTTATAGTCCACCATCCTCAAGCAAAGTATTTTAATTTATCTTAGGCAAATGTTCATAGGCTTCGCATTTGGTCTTGAGAGAAAACAAAGTTTGTGCTAATTTTTAGCATAAGCTATTTGAAAATAAATATATAAAAGTTTTGAAAGGGGGTTTGGGGGAAAATTTTTACAAAAATTTTCCCCCAAATAAAAATCTCTTTGCCTAACTCCTACAGGCGGATAGAGAGGTTTATATGACAGTTTTTTTATGCCTTGTTTTTTTCCTTTCAGGGGCTTCGGCTCTTTTGTTTGAATCTATCTGGTTTCAGCTTGCGGGGATTACCTTTGGTAACAGCGTTTGGGCTGCAGCTCTAATTTTAAGCAGCTTTATGGCTGGACTGGCATTAGGAAATGCTTTAGCCGCGTTTCTGGGAAAAAAAATACAATATCCTTTGCGGTTCTATGCTGTTTTAGAAGCTACCATTGCTATCAGTGGTTTTTCCCTCGTTCTTATTTTCCCTCACATAACCAAGATCTTCGTCCCTTTCTTCCAGCTTTTTCTTTCTGACCCCTGGATTCTAAATGCACTCAGAGCCATCAGTGCCGTAATTCTCATGCTTATACCTGCTACTGCCATGGGGGCGACTTTGCCTGTTCTGGTAAAAGCCTTGCATAAAGAAAGCCCCAATTTCGGAAAAATATTGGGCATTCTGTACGGATGGAATACCTTAGGCGCAACAGCAGGGGTTCTTGCAGGAGAGATCCTTTTTGTCCCATGGCTTGGGTTAAAGGGAACAGCTTGCTTTGCTGCTGCCTTGAATATTCTCTCTGGTGGCATGGTATATTGCTTGCATCTCCAAAAGAAACTGCGCTATGAGCCTGAAAAAGAGAGTGGGAACAAAAAACAGGAAAACAGCATTTCTTTTTTAGCCCTGCGTTTTTGCATCGCAGGGTTTATTTGTGGATTTATTTTGCTGGCACTAGAAGTAATATGGTTTCGGTTTATAGGGCTTTTCTCCCAGGCAAGAAGCTGGGATTTTTCTGTGATGCTCTCTGTTGTTCTCGCAGGAATAAGCATTGGTGGTCTTGCTGCCTCATGGCTTTTTTCTATCAAACAGGATGCTCAAAAGCTTTTGCCTTTTATCTTGTTTAGCAATGCTATTTTCGTTGTTGTTTTATATGCCTCTTTCAGTACCGTAGTTGGAATCTTTATTCTATATCCCTTCAAAGTAAGCGTGGCTTTTTTTTCTCTTTTTTTGATGTTTCCTGTATCTTTTTGCTCAGGAATGGCATTTACTATGCTAGGCAAGGCACTCTATTCTGAAATTCAGGCAGAAACAAAAGCAACAGGGCTTTTGACCCTTGCGAATACCTTGGGGGCAGCACTAGGCTCGCTCTGTGCAGGGCTATGGCTGATCCCCAATCTAGGAGTCGAAAAATCTTTTTTCTTGCTTTCTCTTTTCTATGGAATTCTGGGTCTATTGCTATGCCAAAAAAAGGATTTTTCTCTAAAGCAAATCCCTGCCAGTACAACATTGGCTACGATGGCATGCCTTATTTTTCTTTTCTCTTTAGTTCTTTTTCCTTGGGGTATAATGGAAAACCATTATCTACATTACCCAATCCACCGATTCCTGGAAAAAGGAGAAAAAAAGATAGCTTCCAGGGAAGGAATAACAGAAACCATACAGTATCTACAGAAAGACATTCTGGGAAGCCCATACTACCACCGTCTTGTCACGAACGACTATATGATGTCAGGAACAGATTTGAAATCAAAAAGATATACAAAGCTTTTTTCCTATCTTCCTGTGGCCCTTCATCCTGATCCCAAAAATGCACTTTTGATATGCTTTGGATGCGGATCTACAGCAAAGGCCATGACAGATACTCTGGCCTTTGAGCATATTGACATGGTAGACATTTCCCAAGACATTGTAGAACTGAGCCATATCCTTTATCCCAAAGGGCATCCAGCAAAAGACAGCAGAGTGCAAATGCACATTGAAGACGGCCGTTTTTTCCTTTTGAGTGCCACGAAAAAATACGACCTTATTACAGCAGAACCACCTCCTCCTAAATGCCATGGAATCGTGAATTTATATACAAAAGAATACTTTAAGCTCATCTATAATTGTCTTCAGGAAGGTGGCATGGTAACCTATTGGCTGCCTGTGTTCTTATTGGAAGTAGAGGAAAGCAAGTCCATACTCAAGGCTTTTCATGAAGTTTTTCCCAATGCATCCCTTTGGACAGGAGCAGGTTTCCAATGGATGATGCTAGGAATTAAAGAACCACAACAAAAGGCATCATACCAGAATTTCCAAAAGCAGTGGGATGATCCCCATGTTGGCGAGGAATTAAAAGCTCTAGGGTTTGGTAAACCAGAGGATATGCTTTCTCTTTTTATTGCAGATGGCAAACGCCTGCAAGAATGGATTCAAAACAGCCAGCCTTTGGAAGACAACTATCCCAGACGGCTAACTTCAGAGCAGCCAAAAGAGGATAATTCCCTGCATGAATATCTGGAATTCATGAATCCAAGGCTGTCCTGGGAAGCCTTTAAAAAAAGCCCTCAAAATATTTATCCCAAGAATCTGGAGTCTTATTTCTTAGCCAGAGAAACGCTTACAGAAATATTAGAAAAAGAAAAAAAGCCTGTGGCTCTTTTCCACCGAGCCAAGAAAAACCCTTCTCTAAAAAACTCTTTGCTTTGGGTATTCAACAGCGATTTTTATGCCCAGAAAATTCTATCAGAATCCATACCAATAAAGGAAGCCAATAGCCAAGAAATATGGAATCATCTTCTGGCTCAAGCCGCATTAGAAAATGACTATGCCAGAGCAAACAAAATCCTGGAACTTGCAGAGAAAAATGCCATAGCTCATTATGGCAAAGAGATATACTACCAATTCCGCATATACTTTGCTTTTTTGGAAAAAGACATTCCCAAAGCCAAAAACCTGGCGCAAAAGTATGTTTCCCTCTGCACAGAACAAGACAAAGCAGAAGAGTCCATGGATATTTACTGGAATTGGGTTTGTCGTGCTTTAGAGGGATCAGGGTAACATACTAGAAACTAAAAAGTTAGATATTTGCCGAAAAAGCAAAGATTTTTATCACGAATAAGACGAATGGCCGAATGGCACGAATTTGGTTTCAGCTTATCCGAGATAGGTAGCAAGATAGTCTATTTTTATGAAAGATTTATTTCTATGGAATACAGAATAGAAAAAGACACTATGGGTGAAATTCGTGTTCCTTGCGATAAGCTTTGGGGAGCGCAGACACAGAGAAGCCTCGAAAATTTCGCCATTGGAACAGAGAAAATGCCCCAGGAAATGATCCATGCTTTGGCTTTGCTCAAAAAAGCAGCAGCCGTTGTAAACCAAAGCTTAGGCAAGCTGGACGATGCAAGAAAAACCGCTATTGTAGATGCCTGCGATGAAGTTCTTGCCAGCAAGCTCGCTTCAGAATTCCCCCTGGTCGTCTGGCAAACAGGCAGCGGCACACAAAGCAACATGAATTTAAACGAAGTGATTGCACACAGAGCCATGCAAAGGGTAGGAAAAGACTTTACAAAAGAAAAGTGGATACATCCAAACGATCACGTGAATATGTCCCAAAGCTCCAACGATATTTTTCCAGCAGCCATGCATGTCGCTGCTCTTTTGGCTATCGAAAGCAAGCTGATTCCTTCTTTGAAAAAGCTACAATCTGCTTTAGAAGAAAAGGTAAAAAAATTCGAAGGGATTGTCAAAATAGGAAGAACGCATTTGCAAGACGCAACTCCTTTGACTTTAGGCCAGGAGTTTAGCGGATACGCAGCCATGCTTTCCACAAACTTAAAGCAAATCCAGCAAACACTCTCTGGGCTAAGAGAGCTTGCCATTGGTGGAACAGCAGTAGGAACAGGACTCAATGCACCTGTTGGTTTTAGCGAAAAAGTATCCCAGTCACTCACCGAACTTACAGGAACAACCTTTGTCTCTGCCCCTAATAAATTCCAGGCTTTAACAAGCCACGATGCTATTGTTTTCAGCAGTGGGGCATTGAAATCTCTGGCTGCCAATCTGATGAAGATCGCCAATGACATTCGCTGGCTTTCCAGTGGCCCCCGCTGTGGAATAGGCGAAATCACCATTCCTGAAAATGAACCAGGAAGTTCGATTATGCCAGGCAAAGTCAACCCAACCCAATGCGAAGCGATTACCATGATTGCCTGCCAGGTATTTGGAAATGATTCTTGCATTGCTTTTGCCGCAAGCCAGGGCAATTTTGAACTCAATGTTTTCAAGCCTGTCATTATCTATAATCTACTACAAGCTATCAATTTGCTCTCTGATGGAATGGTATCTTTTACCAACAACTGCGTGGAAGGCATCGAAGCTGTTCCTGCTAAGATCAAAGAAAATTTAGACAAATCCTTAATGCTTGTAACTGCGCTTAACCCTTACATTGGCTATGAAAACGCCGCCAAAATTGCCAAAACAGCCCATGCCAAAAATATGACACTAAAAGAAGCGGCTGTTCAGCTTGGGATTGTTAAAGAAGAAGATTTTGCAAAGTATGTCATTCCTGAAAAAATGATTGCTCCAAAGTAAAAAAGGAAGCGTAACATCCTGTTCTGCATTTCTGATATAGAGTTACCCTACTTGCTAGTCGAGTATGGACGCGACACAAGGATACAAGTAGTACCTGTAAAAGAACTTCCAGTTTGTAGCTCTACGCTAATCCTGTATCC
>JABWCH010000535.1 GCA_013359215.1 Candidatus Brocadiia bacterium
GTAAGACTTCCTTTTTTATTTATAGCGCAAGATTATGGATGTTTTTTAAAAAAATTTTAATATAGCGAAACCCTTATGCTGTCTGAAGTTTCATGTAAGGGGGGAAAAAAAATTATTTTGACAATTGAAAAGCATAATGATATATTTGACGCATGACGGTTTATTGACGATTATTTGACGGTTAATATAAAAAAAATTTCATAAAGGATTATATTTTGAGTAATTATGAAAATTTAAAGTGTCGGATAAATCCTTATCAGCAATTTCAATTAGCTCATAACCCTTTCAGCATAGCTCCATTATTTAAAGAATTTAAAAAGACATCTGATTGCCAAAAAGAAGAAAACCTATTTGTTTTTCCTTTAGATCAAAATGAAGAAGCCAAAATTCTACTCTCAGGATACAATCAAAGAATTTTAGTGTATGGACTTTATGGTGTTGGGAAAACATCTTTTGTTGATTTTATTTTATATTTAGCCTATAACTTTCACAAAAGGTTTGCAACTAGAGTTGTGATAGCACAAGATAATTTAGAAAAAGCGATTCATGAAATCTTAGTTTCTTTATGCTTTGATATAATTTCAGAAATAGATAGAAAAAGTTTATTTCATCCTTTAATTGCTATCCGTAAGTGGATTGCAGGCGAAAGACACATGGATACTCTAATGGGATATTTACAAAGATTGCTTGGAAAATATACAGAAACCTCAGAAAAAATAGAAAAAAAAGCAACACATAAAAAAATTGGCGGTAACATTCCAATATTAAAAGGAGAACTCAGCTATGAAGCAGAGATGGAGACCAGACGCAGTTTGCAAACATATGTAGAAACCCTTACTCTACGCCAAATAGCAGAATATTTATCCGATATTCTAAAAATTGTTAGATTTCTTGGCTTTGATGACATCATCGTTTTTGTAGATGAAGCTGACCACATCCAAGATGTACAAGCTTTTTTGAAGCTTTTGACTCGTAGCAGAGAAGTTTTATTTACTTCAGGTTATACTTTCTTTATAGCAGGTTCCCTTCAGCTTGCTAAATACACTGAAGCAATGGGAGCTATTTTTGATAAATTACTTTTCCTTAAACCTGCAACTTTTGAATCATTAAAAATAATATTGAATCAAAGAATTCAAGCGATCAATCCTAAATTAACTACAAATGATATTTTTAATGAAGAAGTTTTGGAAGAAATTTTTACTCGATCTAAAGGAGTCAGAAAGCAAGCTTTGCGTCTTTCAGAGCAGGCTTTAGAAAAAGCCGCTATAGCAAATTCGGCTAAAATCGAAAAAAAACATTTAATGCAAGTATTACAATCTAGTTATGATGAAGTTGCATTGGAACTCTCTTTGTCCCAGACAAAGCTCCTTAATTGTCTTGCAACAGATGGCAGCATGTCGCCATCTGATTCAGCCTTTCAAAAGAAGCTAAAATTAAAACGTACACAGCTCCGTGATTTACTGGAAGATTTATGGAAAAAAGGTTATGTTCATAAAGAAAAGAAGGGGCGTACTTGTTTATACACAATTTCTGCACAATATAAACCTTATTTCGCTGCCAGCCAAATTTAAAAACAGGAAGTTTAAGCAATCATTTTAAGGAAAGATATAAAATCTGTTGAGAGAGAACATTTTATTTTATAATTACAGAATGCCTAAATAAAAAGGTATTCTATAATTGTAAAAAGTGGCTCAAGAGATCAGCCTTATAATTTTTTGCTCATGAGACTTTCGGAAACATTAATAATATAAGTCCTCGCAATGGCATTGAGGGCAGACGCAAGGAACGTTATAAATTTTTATAGATTTTACGTACGGAAGAAACTAAATTCAATGGTGCGTTGTTTTTCAAATGTTTTCTTATATCTTCCATTAATTGAAATTTTAATTCTTGTGCTTTATCATCTATAAAAAGAATAAAGAATAAGGTCAGATACAACTATAATATATTTCAAATAAATATTTTAAGTATTTTTCAATCGTTAAAAAGGCTATTCAAAAAGCTGCAAAATTTCAGAATCCAATAAAAATTTTGCAGCTTTAATTTTTTAGAATATATACCAGGGCGGATAAAGTAGAAAAAAGACGGGAAAAAGTATCATGATGTTGCAAAAAAGATGAGAAATGGCAAGATAAAGACAGAGTATCTCTAACGT
>JABWCH010000536.1 GCA_013359215.1 Candidatus Brocadiia bacterium
TTCGACTCTTGAGCTTGGCGCAAAAATAAAAATGGGATACCTGTTTTTTTGATTCCTGAAAGAAGGCTTACACGAAGCGATCGCTTCAGATAAAACTCGCTTGCTTTTTCGGTTAATACAAGCTATTTTTTTTTAAGATACTTATAACTTAACACGTATGGCGCGAGCGTGAGCGATGTCAAATTAATACAACTTTCGTCTACGGCTACGGCCACGCTCACGCTCACGTATTCACTGCACACGTAGATTACTCTTACTTAAGTTGGCAACGCCCTAGGTAAATGGGAAAATGTTCATGGAATGCGTGTTTTACACTGGCATGCCTACAATGAGCTTGATTTTTTCAATGATGTTGGTTGTAGAATAGCCTTCTACTATAGAAAGGCAAATATGTTTGCCACCATAGCATTCTACAAGTTTTTTTTCTTTTTCAATGCATGCAGGGATAAAAGTACCGCCTTTGACATGAATGTCGGGCTTTATCTTCTCCAAGGCAAAAAGAACTTCTTTTTCGTCAAAGGACATAACATAGTCAACACAAGCCAGACCTGCAAGCATCTCCATACGCTCTGCGAGGGGAATGATTGGTCTGGAATCGCCTTTGTTCAATTTTACAGAAACATCGGAATTCACAAGAACCAGGAGAATATCTCCGCATTTTTTAGCTTGTTGCAAAATTCTCAAATGCCCTACATGAAGAATATCAAAGCTTCCATTTGTAGTCACAAGAATTTTATTTTTGCGGATTTTGGCTATATTCTCCCATGATATAATTTTTTCCATACTATCCAATCTCCTGATTTTAATGCTTTAAAAACCAGGAAACTGTTTTCTGTAAACCTTCAAAAACATCTACGCAAGGCTCATATTTCAAAAGTTTTTTTGCCAAATCAATGTCAGCCAGAGAATGGCGAATGTCGCCTATCCGAGGTGCATCATAATGAGGCTGTATGCTGGTTTGCATAATCTTTTGTATAAATGCAAGGAGTTCGTTTAAAGAAATCCTTTTGCCCCCCGCGATGTTGAAAACTTTACCAGAAACACCATTTGCTTCGGAAGCAAGCATGTTTGCATCGACAACATTGGTAATATAATTAAAATCCCTTGTCTGTTCTCCATCGCCAAAGATAACAGGCTTTTTATTCTCTTGTAAGGCACTGACAAATTTAGGAATCACAGCAGAATACTCTGACTGGGCATCTTGTCTTGGGCCAAACACATTAAAATAGCGCAAAGTGACTGTCTCCAAGCCATAAATATTGGCGAAAATCTGGCAGTAATGCTCTGCGGCCAGTTTGCTGGAAGCATAAGGAGAGAGAGGCTTTGGGATCATAGTTTCTACTTTAGGAAGTTCTTCGCTATCTCCATAAGCACTTGATGAACCAGCATATATAACTCTCTTAACGCCTTTTTCTTTGGCATGCAAAAGAAGCTTCAACGTCCCTTCGCTATTAGCAAGATGAGAAGCCATAGGGTCTTTGACAGACCTGGGGACAGAAGAAAGTGCTGCTTCATGAAAAACAATACGGACTCCCTCTAATGCTCTATCCAAAAGTGCTTCGTTGCAAATATCACCCTGATAAAATACAATTTTGTCTAAAAAAGGCTCTAAATTTTGCATTTTACCAGTAGACAGATTGTCCAGGACAGAAACACTTTTGCCTTGAGATAAAAGATGTTCGACTAAATGAGATCCAATAAATCCAGCACCACCTGTGACTAAATATTCTGTCATCATCTTACTCCCAACATGGATGGGCAGGACGGTCTTGTGGGCTAAGAGAATTTATGTAGTCGAATTCGCATTCTGGTTTATATCGGAAGCTATCTGTAATATCATCATATACAACAGCAGACTGGCAACCCAAGAAACTGAACGCAACAGATGTCAATAAAATCCATATAAATGTTTTTTTCATACAACTTGCCTTTCCAAAAAAATATCGTACTACGCACACGTAGATTACTCCTGCCTAAGTTGACAGTGTTATGGATAACTTGTTAATATGATATTATCGAAAATTATTATATCAGAAATTAGATTTATACTGCAATAAAAATTCCTTCCTTGAACCATGATTTTGCATATTTTTCTAATTTTTTAAAAGATTATATTGAAAAAATAAAAAAAAATGCTTTCTTATGAAGTTA
>JABWCH010000146.1 GCA_013359215.1 Candidatus Brocadiia bacterium
TGAGCAAGATAAATTATTTAGAACTTTACGAAGCCTGGGATACAAGAGAATGGCCATGCGAAGGAAGTAAATTTAGTACATTCGGAGAATCCCTGGAAGCTTCCAACTTTCATCAAACGCCCTCTCCCTCAATTTCTTTTTCAAATCTTTCCTCCTAAAGTAGTCAATTACGACTGGAATCTCGTGTAAAATGCACAAGATTTTTGAACCATAGATGAGTACAAAATTGCTTTGATGACTGCCCGCTCGGCTACTTGTCCGATTTAATAGATCCGAGTCGTTATTGCCATTTTGATCTGATGTACCCAATATAGGGGATCGGCAACATCTTGAGGGCTGCCGTAGGATGGCACTACGATATATGCTGATTCCATACCAAATCGCTTTGCTTCTTGGCGATGATACTCGCTGTCATCCACCAGAAAGTCTACATGGAGTTGCCTCACATCTTTCCATCTATCAGGCATTTCATCCCAGGAATAGGATTCTTTAAACCAATGATTCAAACCGTAGGCTAATGCCTTGTTAACATATAGGCGAGGGCTTACTGACCATAGCAGTAATTGGCAGAAGTTTTGGAGATGATCAAGCAATTCACAACTTCCCTGCCTATTCTGCCAGCCACTCAAGCTGCTTCCATTAATCAATGGGACACCCAAAGTTTCATCAAGATCGAATGCAATCCGTAGCATAAAAAAATCCTTATTCGCAATTCATAATGCTCGACTTTGCCTTTTTTCTGCCGATTCTTTGAGCTATTTTGATGTCGGCATGCTGGACTCCTTTCTCAAGGCAATACAATATCAGAAAGATTGTTCGTGGATTTCAGAAGCTCTAATATTTTCTGCAATTTTTTAATATCAGAAATTTGTTGAATTTTTTTAAAAAAATCCATTCCGTCCTTACCAAATTTCATTTCTAAAAGCATCTCGATTTTTCCTTCAATCTTGCCTTCTTTTCTGCCTTCGGTTTTGCCTTCTTTTCTGCCGATTCTTTGAGCGGTTGTGATGTAGGGCATGCTGGACTCCTTTTCTAAAAGAATAATCTCGTTGTTGTATTGTATTTCCAATGGTTCAGGAAGCACCATGATTCCATCCAGAAAATAATACAAATCAAACACCTCTTTCTGGCTATATCCTCTTTCATACAGCATCTTTGTAAGCAAAAGTTTCCATTCTGCTCTGCTTCTTTTTCAAATCTTTCCTCCTGAATTATAGTTTCCTTGCATAGCCCATTTTTATTTTAGCTCAGAATCCTTTTCTTGTCGAGCTAAGTCTTCAATATGATTGGCGTTATTGAGGTAGGAAATGCTGGTCAAGAATTGCTGTCTTCTTAAACTAAAAAAATAAATTTTTTCCAAAATTTTTCCCAGAAGGGATGAATTTTTACAAATATATGAAATGGAAGATCTCCAGAATATGGTATGAAATCTAAAAGGTTGTTTTATTTATTAGATAATTTTCTTTTTTTTAAGGTAAGTGGTACATGAAATCTTTAAAATTTTTTATTTTTTTATATTGTTTTATATTTTTCTCAATACATGCAGATACTGTCGTTGTCCAACACAATGGTGCAAATAACCCTGCAACTGAGGGATGGTATCTCAGATTAGAGCGATGGAGTTCTGCCAGCCCTATTTACAATGATCAAGGATACAACGCATGGAGAATTTATGATGAAAGCACTTCATCAGGTACTCATCAATATGCTTATGATATTTCCTCTGCTTTGGCTGTAGAATCAGCACAATTAGGCTGGACAATGAGCATGAGAATTAAGGTAATGAGCCTGAATGCACCAAACGATTCTATCTATATGGCTTATATTGATCATAATTCTCGTCTATGGCATATGCGTTTTGGATCGTCGGGTTCTAATCCTATGGCTCAGCTATATACAGGCCCAGGACTTTACGATGGGCCAGGATATGTAGTACAAGGAGGTCAAAACCAATATCATCTCTACGAATTAAAATATGATCCAGATAAAAATGCTGCCGATCTTTATGTAAATGGGCTACTTGCCATATCTAACTACAATGGAGTTAATATGGTAGGGATGCAACCTTTATTGAGCTGGGGTGCAAATCACGAATCAGGCACAGGATCAGCCAGCTATAATCTGGTATCTTTCTCTCAACATCCTGAAGAAACCCCAGAACCTGAACCGCAAGTACCTGAGCCTGGTGTACTGATTTATATGCTTATTGCATGTATTTTTAGTTTATATCGAAAATACTGTTAATGGCTTATGAGTTGTAAATCATAATCTCTAAAACGGATAAACAGGAAAAGCATTTTACCACGAATTTCACGAATGACCGAATTCACGAATGGATAATTTTATCTCTATTTTTTTATTAGTCTTATTCATATCGTTCGCATCATGCGTGATTTCCATATTTTTCTTTTCCGTCCATGAAAAATATTTACACTTTTATACGAGCCAGTATGTTACACTTCGCATAACTTTTTTCATGATGAAACTTTAGGGGCAAGAAGAGCGTAGTGTAAGCTTTCTGTAAGGAATCAAAAACAGTACCGCCTGGCAAATCAAAAAATTGGATTTAACTCTTAAGCCTGGCACAAAAAGAAAAATGGGATACCTGTTTTTTTGATTCCTGAAAGAAGGCTTACACGAAGCGAACGATTCAAATAAAGCTATTTTTCGTTTGATAGAACCTGCTTTCTAATCGAAGTTTCATAAGAGATTTCACTCGTAAGTGAATAATGAACCTCAAAATTTTGCTGAAAGGATTGATACTCAATATATTCTTTTTGAGTAGCAATCTACTATCGAAGTAAATAGAAATTAGTCTCAATTGTCAATTTCCTATATCACAGCCCCATTCTTCACGCCTCTTCTATTCTGATTTCGAGGCGAATGTTTTGTAGGTCTTGTGGGCTGAACTGCAAGACATCTTCGCCAGATGGGGATTTGGAGGAGATTTTTCCCAGGCAGAGTCCTCCCTGGTTATCAATTTGTTGTGCTGAAAAGACATGAGAGCCAATGTGGATTTGGCTGATTATTCTGCGGATGACAGGGAGGGACACCTGGAGAAATTCTATATAGAGCGAGCCTTCGTAGATGCTGAACATAATGCGCAACTGATTTAGATGGTTGAGTATGGTTTGGAGATTTTCCTTGGCAGGAATATGAGGGCGCAGGGATTTATATAGTAGATTTTCCCATTCTGGAGAGGAGGCTGCCGCAGCGCAGAGTGTAGGTACGCGATGATCGTTGGTTTGTCCTTCCCAAAGAAAAGGGATAGGCAAAATTTTATCCTGTTTTTGTGATGATGGGGCTTCTTGTGTTTTCAAATTTTTTTGGGCTTTTATCCATTGCTGGAGCATCTCTTTTTCCTGGACAGAGAGAGTTCCCTGTTGCAAATTTTTTTGCCGCTCACGGCATATAATGCAAATATGGCAATGTTTTTGTGCTTTTTGTTGTAGTTCTGGGGTGGCAGTGCCTTGAGAGAGGAGTACCAACTCTTGCATACTAAGATGTAGAGTATTAATCTTCATGGTGGTTGCCTCCATTATGATTGTGGCCTGTAAACTGATCTATTGTGTCTAAAGCGTTGAGTATTGCTCTACAAATATTTAGACGTGACTGCCAGGAATATTGCTGACAGGACATTCGTAAAAGCTGTAGAGTTTTTGCTAATCGTGTCCGCACTTTATCTTGTGTTATTCCCAAATCTTCAGCAATTTCTGGGTAGGTTTTTTTTTGTAGAAATTTTTTTCGTAGAATTTCTTTAGATAGCACAAAAGGCAAGGATTCCAAAATTTGTAGGGCAATTTGCCAGTCTTCTTCTTGTTCTAAATCGTCTATTGCAATTTGCTCCAGATGTTCAATAGCCATAAAAGGACGCATGATGGTGTTTAGGGCCGATTGGACTTCTTCTGTTTTTTCATATTTTTTGGGTAGCCTGGGCTGTTTTTTTTGATTGAGAGATTGCTGCCTTTCCTGTTTGATTTTTTGTGCAATCTCCATTGCTGTGACAATGCTTTGTTTCTCCTGCATGATTGTATCGTGTATTTCCTGTATAATCCTGAGATGTCTTTGTTTGTAGCGGTTGATATTGTATATTTTTTCAATCATGTTCTGGATTACAGAGCCTTTAATACGAAGATAAGCATAGCTCCAGATAGCTTTTTCCAAAGAGTCTATATTGCAAGGAATTCCTGTTGTGATTTTTGCAGGATCAAAGCTTTGTATTGCTTCTAAAAGGGCTTTTTGTGCTTCGCAGAACAAATCTTCTTTTATGGGCGTACAATAACAAAGATACGACACCATTTTCTGAAGCTTTATCTTGCATCTTACTATGATCTGCTCTTCATAATATTGAATTTCTTTTTCTAGCATAGTGTTTTCTTTTGATGATAAAAATTAGATATCCAAATCTTTTTTCCATTTTATTTAGCATAGCATAAAAAATAAAAAAACACACTATTTTTCTTTGTCCCTGTGAATTTCGAAAAACAATTCTCCTGGAGATTTTTCAAAAACTCTCAGCTCACTATCATCTTCCTGTGAATAAAGCAGGGCAAAAGGGAGCTCGGAAGGAATAAAATTTTGAGAAAGCCAAAAACGAAAAATTTGTTCCTTCCAGGAAAAAGATTGGGCAATGGAGAAATGGAGAAGCTCTCTTATCTGTAGAGTTTTGCCATTTTGCTGGATGGTTTTGTCTTGATGAAAACAAGGAACAGAAAGGAACACTATGGGCGCGCGTTTTGGAATAGCCGAGGCTGTTAGTTTTCCATTCTCTACTATTGCTATGGCGAAAAAATAGTGCATTTTTTCTTCCTGGATGGGAAAAAAATCAAATCCTAAGTCTTCTTTTTGAGAAGGCAAGATACAATAATAACCTTCCAGACGAATAATCTTTTCCTGGCTTTCTAAATTGTGCATGGCAAAGGAAAAATACGCCAGTGTTTTTGTTGTGTTGTTAGATAGCGTTATTTTTATTCGCTCTATTTTTTGTGCATGGATCGTATAGAAAAACAGGCACAGCATGAAAACAGGGCAGATGGTTTTATTTTTCATTTTTCCCCTTTCCTGAATATAGTGCAGTTCTTACAATAGTATTCTGGTCTTCTTGATTTGAGAAGCAAGAAAAAAGATAAAGGCTTTCCTTGAGTTCTCTTTCATCCATGGGGATTTGCTGGAGAACTGAAGAGCCAGGAACAAAGCGTTTCCAGGGAGAATGCCTTTGCAAAAAAGGAACAACAGGATGGGAACATCTTGTAGGAAAACACATGCCAAACTTCCTAGAAATAGAATAGGCATAGCTTTGAGCCAATACACACTGAAGCACAGCAAGGGAAATTTTAGCTTTGGGAGAAATAGCTATATCAACAGGATTTTCCTTATTTTGCGCTGAGTACTGGATGCACTGGTGCAGAAAAAGGAAAATGCTTTTTTGATCTGTATCGTTTTTGGGCCAGTTGTCATAGCTGGATATCCAGGAAAAACTGAGGGCTATAGAACGAACTGTGTCTTTTTGGGAAAAAATAGAATAGAGGATCTCCCATGCTCTTTTATGATAGGGAGAACCAGCAGGAAGCTGTATCAAAAACGTGCCTATGCTATAGATTCCTTCCAGGCGAAAGCTTAAAGTAGGATGTTGCAGTGAGTTTGCCAGAATTTCCCAAACATATTCTTCTCGTTCCCCTAAATCTTGATAGTGTAGCCTGCCTAAAGCGGCCAATGCCATTTTTTTTACTTTATACTCCTTTTGCTGGCTTGCCTGCAAAAGCAAAGATAAAATGGTCGAAGCATATACGCGATTACGCTTGTCTTCTGGATGGCTATGATTGTATTGCAAAATGTGATACAGGCAGAATGCAGGCATCTGTGCTACTTCAGGAATGGGATCTACAAGCGTATTTTGGAAAGCTTTGCAAGCCATGGTTTGCCAATCTTTAGAAGAATACAGAAAGGTTTCTCCTAGTATCCAAACGCCTGTAAGCCTTACAACAGGATCGCCGTTTTCCACTGCTTTATAGGCAAATTCCCAAATCTTTTTTTGTTTTTCAGAAGGCAAATCATAGATAAACTGCCAGAGTGCCCATAAAACGTCTCTTTGTACTAAAGGGGCTTGCTTTTGTAATAGAATTTCCAATGCTTGCCAGGCTTTTTGAGATTGTTCCTTGGTTGGCTGGATTTTATGGAATCTTGTACAAGGCTTTGGAATAGGAGATTTCATGAGATAAAGGGACTTCTTGTATTGCCAAACCCATCCAGTGCTAGTTTTCATAGCTTTATAGGAAAGCAGGGAATTTTTAGGCTCATCATGGTTTGCATTTCCCACAAAAAATTTTGCCATGACAGGAACTATAGACATGCAAACATGAGCATCAGAATCATAAACAGCTTGCATTGCTAGGGAAAAAAATCTTTCCTGGTCTTGATGGGAAAAATCAATACCACTTTCAGATAAGGCGGTGAGTGCGCAGGCTTTTACAATAGGATTAGAGTCTTGCGCCAGGGTAAAAAGACTATGGGCTATTCTGGATGAAAAATTTTGTTTCAGCTCTGGGGGAACAGCCTGAAGGGAAAATTCCTGCCACGCCCTTGCTCCTGTTTCTCTTATAATAGGCGAGGAATCTTGCACGGATTTTTCCAGAATCTCCCAGGCTACAGGATGGGAAAATGCTAGTTGTCCTGCTGCTGCCAGGGCTGTTTTTCGGATAGAAATTGCTTTTTCGTGGAAGGCAGACCAAAAAAATGCTGCAACAAAGGGCAATTCTTGCCTCTTTTGGCATGGAATGGCAATTTCTATAGCTTTACGCCGAATTTCCAGATCAGGATCATTTACAAAAGCTTCCAGAACCTCTTGCTCTGGCTTTGTTTCCAGCCAATAAGAAAAAAATTCTAATGCATGCCTTCTGATAGAAACGTCTATATTTTGGCTAACAAGCATGGCTATTCTCTTTTTTTCCGCTTGCATCTCCTGAGAAAGCCTGGGGAATATGTTTTGCAAAAAAGAACGCCACTGTGCCGAATCCTGCTCGGTATTCTGAAAGACGAAAAGAAAGAATCCTCCGACTTCTTTCTGGGTCTGCGGGGAAAGGTTGGCAAAATCCTGATCCTGACCATAGTATTTCAAAAAGGCAGAGCAGATTTCAGGCAAAATGGCAGGCATAGAATATGCTATTTTAAGGAGATGCGTGCGATATTCTTTTTCGCTGCACTGGAGCAGGGCATAGGCACAACGCTCTCTCATCGTTCGGGCTATAGGAGAAAGATAGATTTGAGGCTGATCCTGAAACCAGGTAAAAATTTTAGCATTCCAGAGACGCTTTGCCTGTGGGCTTTTGCCATGGATGAATCTTTCCAAGCTCTTGTGCATACGATGGATGTCTTCCTCGGTTGCCCTGCCTTGGGGAAATTTGGCCTTAAAGTCTTCCCAAACTGTATGAGAATAAGGTTCTATAATATCCCAATCGCTTTGGTCTTGTTCTGTAGTTTTCTGGCTTAGTATTCGATAAAAAAGCTCTCTTTGCCTCGGAAATTCGATTTTCTGGGGATACTCTCTTTCTAATTTTGCCAGAGAACGCATTGCCACAAGAATATCGCCCGTGGATTCTGCCTGTGCAAAATCCTGGCATAGCAATGCTTTTCTTATGCTGGAAGTGATTGCTATTACAGGCCAGAAGAGTATCAGAATAAAAAATATCCGAAGCAATTTGCTATGGTAAAGAATGGTTTTAGTATCCATATATTTCCAAAATATTCCCTTTAAAATCATATCAGTAGTTTCTCACCATAAAGCCTTGAGAAGATTTAGCCATACTATCAGGGATAGAAGAATAGCGTATTTTTTTATATATTTTATAGTGTGGATGCGGAAAAGATAGAGAATTGTCAGCAAGAAAAGGCATTGGATCAAGCTGATTGTAGTGATTAGGGAAATTTGCGCCAGAAAATAGTGCTTTTCTTGCATGGCTATGCTGAGCAAGGGGAAATCAGGGATTGACCAGAGGGTGCTGACGAGTTGGCCTAACCAGGTTTCTGTGATTCTAAGAAGAGTAAGGGCTGTATAGGCTAAAAGCAAATGGCAAAGAGTGCATCCTGCAAAGCGGAGTTTGTCTGCTGCTTTTTCTTCCTGGTGTATAAAGACAATGGCTAGAAAAGCCAGAAGAAGCCCCCAAAGTTCGCCTCCGTGGCTGCCAAACCTCAAGTGTACATGATAGTGCAAATTGCAATAAATAGAGCAGATAAAAGCACTAAATAGAGAAAAGAAAAACAAACCTTTGGAAAACACAGGATAATGCCTGTTGCCTGAAAGTCCTAGAAGAGAGCCGCAGGCAAGGCATAAAGCAAAATACGCATTTTGGGAAAGCTTGGAATCTTTCTCGGATAGAATGAACATCCCGCCCAGAAGCAGTATAATCAGAAAGCATTCCCATGCAATAGAAAGCCATTCCTTTTGGAATCTTAGCCCCAAAGGAGCGAAATAGAATAGATCCTGATAGTTTGCCATATTTTTAGCACTTTTGAGCCTTGCCTGGCTTATGCCTTTACAAAATTGCAGGTCTGCATGGGCGAGGTTTGTCCCCTGAAAATCGGCAGCCCGTATGCTTGCCTGAGAAAAATTTGCCTTGCTGCAATCAGCGTCTTGCAAAACAGTGCCTCTCAGGTCTGCTGATGAAAGATCCGCGTTAGAAAGGTCTGCTCCGCTAAAATCACACCAGCGCAGGTCTGCGCTTTGCAGGCATGCTCCTGAAAGATCCGCTTTTTTGAAACAACAACGCTGTAAGTTGGCATTTTTCATAGAAATTCCACTTGCCTGCCACCCAGAAAGATCGCAGTCTATGAGACAGATTCCATCGAGATTTCCAGATCTTTTGCTCTCGCTTATCGAGAGATTGTTTAGACGAAGATTTCGGACAGGATCGTTTTCAATAGGCTTGGAGACTTTCTCCTGAACTCTTTGTATAGAAAGATTGGGCAAAATAGCACGCCATGCCTGGTTGCTCCTCATGCCTGATAAAATATCTTTCTGTCGTATTTCGTCTTGTTTCGTATTTTTTAAAAAATGCTGCAAAATACGAATAGAGGTGTTTATCGCAGGCTCGATCTTTTTATCCCCTTCAAAATTCTGGATTATCTGCTTAAGCAACACCAAAGGATTTTTGCCTTTTTCTGGGCCAGAGGCACTGGATGCTGTGCGAATATTTTGTGTGAGATAGACTCCCAGAAAATTCAAGGCATTGATGCGCAGGATAGAAAGATGCTTCCATGCTTTTTTCTGTAGGGAAACAAAAGGAATGCTAATGGACATACAAAAAGAAAAAAAACAAAAGACATAGAAGAAAGGCGATTGGATTTTTTTTTCTATAGACACAAGAAGTCCAGGCGCAAAAGAAAAGTCAGGATTGTTGAGAAAATAGCTTAACCAGGAAAAGTGGGAAAGGCTAAAATTTTCTCCTGCAATCCATAAGCTCATGGTTATGGCAGCAACCAGGAAAAGCGATATGGGAAAGCAATACCAGAGAGGCCGTCCTATCCAGTTGATCAAAATTCTGGTATAGTCGCTTCTGTTCATTTCGTTGCAGCAGGCGGCTTTTTCCAGACCTTCCCTGGGTAGCTTTTCCAGGGAAATCTGGCATAAAAACTCGATCATCTCATAGGAATGGGCAATTTTTTCCCAAAACACGAGAGGATTTAGGGATGATGTGTTGCAAACGCGGCAAATCGCCGATGCTAGAAGGTAGTCTGAAAACGATTCGTGAATGTAGCGCAGGGCAGCAATTTCTCCCTGAAAGACGGACTCTCTGAGGAAAAAATTTTGAAGCTCTATGTCTGAAAATTTTTTTTCTTGCAGGAAATGCTTTGCCAGAGGAAACCAGGAAAGCCAGTCTTTTTTCTTAAGATTGGCCCAATCCAGAATAGTCCATATTCTTTCTTTCTTTTGCCAAAGATAGAGAGAAATCGCCTCTAAAAATTGCCAGTGGGTTTCCATGTCCATAATGGCATCCAGAGACTGGCGTTGCTCGATCAGCTTTCTGGTACAATGGCGGTACAGGTCAACCAATCGAATTTTTTCCATGCTCCTGGCATGAGGGAAACCAACAACCAGAATCGCAAGAAACAGAGGGCGCATAGTAAGAAAAGCTGGCAAGGAAACAGGCTCTTGTATTCCCCATTTTTGGAGATATTTTTCTATAGATTCATGAGAGAATGCGAGCCGATACACAGACCATTTTTCTTCGGGAATAGACCCTGTCCATTGCAGGGATTCAAAGAAATAGTCTCGACAGGTTATATCGCACCTTGCATTTGCATCGGATAGAATTGCGATCTGGCTAAGAAGATTTGCCTTTTCCTTACTCTCATCAAGGCCATCGAGCCATAGATGCAACCTGCTGCAAAGGCGGGGGAAAAAACTGTAATGCCTGATGAAAACATCATGAGGAATAGAATCAAAAAAAGGGAGAATTCCTTCTGTGAGGCTAGAGATATTGCGAAGAGACAAAAGCAAAGGAAGCCTTTCCTGATTAGGATGCTGCAAATACCTTTCTGCCTGTAAGCAAGCAGCATGTTTGCAAAAACTGCTTTTTCCGCTACCAGATACACCAAGGATAGCCCGAACTCTATCTTCTTGTGTGCTTTTGCAAGATTCCAGAGGAATTTCCATGTATACTTCTGCCAAAGGTCTGTGGACAAGAGGATCGTAGTCTGTCTGATAAAGGCTTTGTACCTTTTTGGCAATGCCCACACATTTTCCCCAGGGAGGCATAGCAAAAAGGGATATGTTTTTTTGCCAATCAGGAATCAGGCGATCCGCAAGTTCTCTGATGCTGCAAACAGGAACAATCTGCAATCCTTTTGTGGCATTGCTATTTTGAGAAAAAAAAGAGCCAGCAGGAACAAAAATTTTTTCAAAATGGCTTTGTGTTTTTTCATTTTCTGAAAGGATGGCTGCCATTTTATCTTCTATTCTTTCTACGGATTTGGCATTTCCCATGCTATCCCAGTCGCCTGTAAGGACTATGCCAGGAGACAAACGCTGGCGAAAGAGGAATCCCAGGAGAAGAGCAGAAATCGGAAAGCTCCAACTGTTTCCAGAGACTCCCTTTTCCAGGAAGAAAGACAAAGAGGGAGATACCTCGATAACCCAGGTCTTTCGCCATGAAGCAAGCCATTCCCTACACCATTTCTCGCCGAAATTTTCTTCCAGAAGAGGCATCAGAAGATGCTCAACGCTCTCTATTGCCTTTTCTTCTGGAGAGCCAGAAAAAATAAAATTCATGGAAAGAACTTGATCCTGCACAAGAATTTTTCCAGCCCATCCTTTTTGCTGGTCTTGTTCATCACCAGGCCGAATCTTAAGATGGCCTACCATGCCTCTGGCAATAGAAGAATGCGCCAGGACAGCACCTATGGAAATACGCGCATTCCAATAGTCCTGCTCATAGAATCTTGTCCAGCATCTCTGCTGAATCCCCTTCTCCCAATCTTTAAAAAAATTCCAGAGCCTTGGCTTTTTTCTGTAAGCTTCTTGAATATCTTCCAGCAAAGCAGCAGGCAAAGATTCTTTTTCCACTAACTTCTTGGTTTCTAAAAAAAGACTTTCCTCTGAAATTTTTCCCAAAACCAACCTTTCCCAAAGTTCCAGCATACCATTTTCCTGAATGAGATGGACTCTAAAAATATAAAAAACCATAGATTACACAGATTGAAGATAATAAAAATCTGTGTAATTTGCGAAATCTGTGGATAAATGCAAAACGCGAACCGCATTTTACATAACTTATTTTCCCAAAAACACAAAATATCTCAAAATGTACAAAAATATAACTATATATCAGATAATAGCTTATATTTTTTTTGTGCTTTTTGTGTTCTTTTTTGTGTTTTTTGTGCAAAAATCTGCAAAAGTGTTCTGGTCAAAATGCTGTTGAACATATTTCAAGAGATGCTGGTATTAATCACGAATAAGACGAATATACAAATTACGCGAATGAAATTTCTATAAATTTGCTTTTTCTGCAAAAATTTAATTGCACAGGATCATTTTGACTATTACAAAAAATCTCCAAAAGTATAGGGTTTCACCGCTTAGCCAATTTCACCTGCGAAATTATGTTCCAAGATTTTTTGGATGGAATTCCATTCTCTGGTTTGCGCCAAAGCCCACATTAGCTTTACGGTGGCTGTTTCTAATGTCATGTCTTTTGCAGAAATAGCTCCTGCCTCAATAGCTTTCTGGCCTGTCTCATATAAATCCAGATACGTTGAGCCAGTAGCACAAGGAGAGATTATCACAACAGGAATGCCCTGCTCTTTTGCTTTCGCTATCAAAGTAAGAATTTCTTCGTTGATTGTAGGAATATCGCCAGGTCCAAATCCTCTCATGATAATACCATCAGCCCATCTTTCCTGTATGATTTTACACAAAAATACAGGGGAAAAGCCTGGGAAAAGGTTTAAAGAAATAATATTAGAGTGGAACTGGGCTTTCAGGTTTATATCTTTTTGTTTATCTTTATAATAAGAGCTTGTTGTAAAATATTTTATATCTACACCAATTTCTCCTAAAAGGGGGAATTGGGGTGACCAGAAAGCATCGATTTTCTTTGCATTTTTTTTCGAGCTTCGATTGCCGCGTATTATTTTTGTATCAAAGACAACGGCTACTTCTCTCACTTTCCCTTGGGCTGCCACCTGAAAGCTATTGAAAATATTAAAAGGAGAATCACTTCCTAGTTCGGTGATCGGCTTTTGAGATCCAGTAAGAATCACGGGCTTATCCAGATTTCCCAAAGCGAGTGACAAAGCTGAAGCAGTATAGGAAAGAGTATCTGTTCCATGCGTTATCACAAAACCATCATAATCGCCGTAGCATTTCTCGATGGTCTTTGCCAGACCTTCCCATATTTCTGTTGTCATATTGGAGCTGTCTATGTTGCAAAAAACATGGGCATCGATTTGGGCGATTTGCTTCATCTGGGGAAAAGTATCCAGAATCTCCTGAATGCTAGATGCTGGCTTGAGAATGCCTGCTTCATCCTTAACCATAGTGATTGTCCCACCAGTTAAAAGAAGAAGGATTCTGGGAAGCCTTTGTTTTGAATTTTCCATTCTTTTTACCTTTTTCAATATTCCTATTCTTTTTTGTTTTTTTCTTTTGAATGCGAGACCTCGCAAGAATCCGACATTCAAGTAGTTATTCCCATAGCAGGGAGTATATATTTATTGAGTAAAAACCAAAAAAGAAAGATAAGCAAAAAAATAGAGATCTGCAATATAATGTCTTCCATAGATAAACTCCTTAGAGAGAAACGCAGTTAGAGAATCATAGGCCACTATTTCATATCAGGCAGAGGAATAGTATGTTTTTGTGCCTGGTATTCTATTTCAATAGAGCATGAAGATGTACGGGATAGTACGATAAGCTCGCCATCTTCTCCTATCTGCACCATATTGTGATTATTTGTTTTATAATGGCATAAAATGGGCGTGAATTGCATATCATTCGCAAGCTCTAAAAAAGGAACATAGTAGATCTGGCTTGCTATTTCTCTCTTTTTTATGATGGGCTTAGCCGTAAAGTTTACGATTTGAGAAGAAAATTTGCCGTAAAGATACAATAGTGCCATGGGAGAGCGTTTTGTCCAGTCTTTTTCATTATGGATTCCCTCCAGATCTTCATGGTAAAAGATATTTTCCAAATCTTTGAGTCCTTTGGCTGCTAAAGTGCGGTAAACCTGTCTCATCCAGCGGATCATTTTGCTTTCGTCTTCGCCCTCATTCCAGCCACCATCTATATATATTTTAACATCTTTAGGGAA
>JABWCH010000537.1 GCA_013359215.1 Candidatus Brocadiia bacterium
GAGGCGCAGAGGACGCAGAGAAGAGAGAAGAATAACGAAAAATATTGTCTCTGCTTTTGCGTGTTCTTCATATTCTTCGTAGTATAATTTTAATCTTCTTTTCTCTGCGATCTCTGTGCCTCTGCGGTAAATTTTTTTCCGAAATGGGGAAGTTATTTAATTCTGATTCCTTAGGGTTGTCCGAGATAGCCGTCGCCTCTAGCCGAGATTTATTCTAAGACTTTTTCGGTAATTTTATTGTAAAGAAGGGCTGGTGTCGTGGCTTCGGAAGCAGAACGGTCAATAGAGAGCCAAAGTCTTGGAATCAAAATGTGAGGCAATACTTTATGGATGTCTTCTTTGGAAACTTCCTCTTTTGCATTCATGGCAGCCCATGCTTTAGCGGCTTTTAGCAATAAAACACCACTATATACGTCTACCCTTTTCTTCATGTACTTTGCAATTTCTTCTGGGCAACTGGAACAGCCAGGATTAACAAAATCTAAAATTTTTCCTATGTATTGCTTTAACTCTAAAGATACAGGCATTTGGAAAACCGCTTTTTGGAAAGCAAGAATTTCTTCGTTGGCAGTAACGATGTTTTCTTTTTTTTCTTCAATTTTTATTGGCTCTAAGAGTAGCATCTGCTGTGCGGAATCAGGAACAGGAAGCAACAGCTTAAACATAAAATACGAGTTAAGTTCGGAGAAAACATCATTTTCTTGCTGGGGCAAGCAAAAAACAACCATTGTGGAATTTTGCATGGCAGAAAGAGGAGAGCCTGGCATAGCAAGATCAGGCGTGTTTTTCAAAAAAAAGCTTTCTAATTCAGGCGGATTGCCATGGAAATTTTCTAAAACAACGAGATTGTTATTCCCAGACATCTGCCACAGCTTTTGCGCTGGTGTCAGGTAAATCGTTCTTGTGGAAAGGCCAAGGCTAAACGATGTCCTGTTTAGCAAAATATATTGATGAAGGCGGGAAGATCCTTCCAGGATGCAGTGTCCTCCTGAAATCAGTGCCATGAATAAAAACTCTGGTATGGTTTCCTCGTGTGTGATTTCAGGCATCAGGCAATGCTTAAAAAGTTCATAGCATTTTTCTATTCTTTTTAGGATAGCCTGAGAATGGATTTTTTTTAGAGGAATGGACTGAGGAGGAATTGTGTCTTCCATGTCCAGAAATAGCTCTTGCTCTGCATCTTTTTCTTCTTTTTCTTCCTTTTTTTTGGCATTATTTGAAATTATTTCGTTTTCTTCTCTGTCTTGTATAAATGGTATAAAGTCTTCTTCTTGGATGGCTGCTTTCTCAGGGGCAGAACTTCCTTCTTTTTGTTCTTTCATCAGAAGACTGTCTTTTTGTAAAACACTATCTTTAATGGGGGGGAGTTCTTCTTCCATGGAGTCTGCCTTTTCTGGTTTTGAGGGAGAATCTTTTAGGCTGTCGCTTTGTACGATTTCTGTCAGCACAAACAGAATGTCTACCGCACCTATTGTGATTTTATCTCCGTCTTCTAACTCTTTTTTCTTAATCTTTTCTCCATTGATGAAAGTGCCATTCTGGCTATCACAATCTACAGCAAACCAGGTATCGCCTACTTTCAATATATTGCAATGACGGCGGGATGCATTGCGATCTTTAAGAGAAATGTCGTTCTTGCTGCTTCTTCCTATGCTAATAACACGGCTAGAAATGTTGACAATCTTTTCTTCACCATTTTCTATGACAATTAAGCGTTCCATGCTTGTGCCTTTATAAAAAGAATCGGATAACCATAATCATCCAATAGAGAACCAAAGCGATTGTTACCATTTTTACAAAGTATTGTAGTCTTTCTTTTCTTTTAGACGAAGGCCATAAGAAATATAATAAATATCCCAATAGAATTATCAATAGAATTCTTTGAATTTTCATAAATTATGCTGGCTGGCTTACTGCAATGAATGATCGACTATGAGTGCGTTTAAGTTTTTAAATATTTCTTAAATAAAGACTTGAAAATTCACTATTCTCTGTCCTAATCCAAAATCCCACCGAGAAAAGTGCGTTCAAGTATTATTTTCAAAGAACAAAAAAAATCCTTCCTTTGATTTCTTTATAAAATTCAACACAAAGCCTGAATCAATTTTTGGGTGTGTAATTTTGAAT
>JABWCH010000147.1 GCA_013359215.1 Candidatus Brocadiia bacterium
GAGAAGAGAGAAGAATAACGAAAAATATTGTCTCTGCTTTTGCGTGTTCTTCCTATTCTTCGTAGTATAATTTTAATCTTCTCTTCTCTGCGATCTCTGTGCCTCTGCGGTAAATTTTTTTCCGAATTCTCTTTATCGATGATCATAAAGGATAAGGATAAAGAGAATGATAAAGAAGGCGGCTAACTGGACATTGTCAAATTAAGCTTCTGTAATCTTGTTAATGAAGCTTTTTAGTGCATCCTCGCTGATCTCTGGTTCTGCTGGCTTAGAGGGAGCAGTGGCTACTTTGGCTACTTCTTCTTTGGGTTTGGTCAAAACATTTGCCAGCTCTGCGATAGTATGGTGCTGGAAAAGTTGGTTTGCATTGAGGTCTATGCCAACTCGCTTTGCTTTGGCAATGATCTGAACACCAAGAATGGAGTCGCCTCCTAGCTCGAAGAAATTGTCGTGGATGCCTATCTGGGATATTCCTAGAACCTTTTGCCAGATTTCTACTAGATTTTTCTGTAAATCTGTTTCAGGTGCTTTGTAGGGTGTCTGGATATTGGGTCTGGGAAGCACAGATTTGGACTCTGTCTGAGGAGAGCTTTCCATTCCTGGCATTTTTCCAGAAAGGTTCTCAGGCTTCAATAGAGTAACAAGATCCCTTGCTGTTGCCACAACTTGAGATGGGACACGATGAGACATCACGCGCCTGAAGGTTTCGACTCCTTCTTGGGGCATGATAGCATCTGTGCGCAGATTGACAGCCTGAAGAAGAGGCTTGTCGTCCACAATAAAGTCTACTTCCTGAGACTGTGCAAATTGGGGTTTTTCTGCCAGAACGCCTTCATTTTTCACTTTTTTCAACGAGAATTCATCGACTTCTACCAGGGTTTTTCCATACTCGTCCATCATGGTAATATTGTATGTCACAATTTCCCTTTCTGGACTGTCTTCCTCGAACTGGCCTGGTTTGAAACGAATGTAGCTATAGATTTTTTTAGGGAATCTTTCGCGCACTACCAGCGTTTTGTAATTGAGGGGAAGGAAAATGCTTTCATCGCCGCCAAAGAAAGCGCAAGCGTGTTGCTGAGATGAACTGATATGACCGAACACAACACCATTGCCCATGTCTAGCATGGCAGGATGCAAGGTGAACTGTTCCAGATCAGACAAGAATTTTTCTGGCAATTCCAGTTCAGCCAGTGCTTTGTCTTTGGCAATGTAAACTTTACGCAGATTCTTCCATCTTGGCCCAAATTCGAGTGGCTCTCCTTTTTTGGGAGCTTCTTCTTTGCCTGCTACATCGACTATAGCAACGCTGGAACATTCCTGAATCAAAGAAGGAATATCGTAGGCAGCAGGAGATTTTGGGGTAGAATAGGAAATCTCTCCAATCGCATGCTTGAGAGGGGACATTTTTCCTGTCTTGGGGTCGCGGAATTGGGTTTCAATGCTAAACGCAAAGCCTTCTTCATTTTTGGCTAAAACCAGTCTTACTTCTTTGCGCTCTGTGCGCCCTACAACAAGGGGTGTCATAAAAAAGACATCGCGGATCTCTACGGTTTTTCCATGAGCATGTTGTTTTGCTGCTGTATAGGCCATTTCTAAAAATGCTGTTCCAGGTATAACAGGAGAACCCATCATGATGTGGTCAGATAAAACCCATTGCTCTGAAAGGCTGAAGTATGTTGTGTAGACGATCTGCCCATCTTTCTCTTCTGTGCATTCTTGCAAGAGAGGATGCCCGATTTGCTGAGAAGCTAGAGAATCTTTGCTTTTGCCCATAATCTGGCTTCCTTTTGTCATACCCACTTCTTCCCATCCGTCCCAGTTGAGAGAGATGGTACGCTGTCCTGTGGATTTTGTGTGCTGGTGGGCAAAGGCATCCAAAAAGGAGTTGGCTGCGCAGTAGTCTACCTGCCCTAAGCCGCCTGTTACCGAGAAAATGGAAGAAGCAAGCAAGAGAAAATCTAGCTCATATCCCTGAAGGGCTTTAGCCAGCACTAATGTTCCCTGTACTTTAGGCGTAAGGACTGCCTGGGCTGCTTCTTTTTTCTTGAGCTGCATCATTCCACCGCCTGGTATACCAGCAGCATGGATAACGCCGTGTATTGTACCAAATGCCTGGCTGGCTTCCTGGATGGCTTTTTGCATCTCTTCCAGGTTGGTAACGTCTGCGCTGAGAGTAAGCACTTTAGCACCTTCCTGTTCCAGAGAAAGGAGCTTTTGTATTTTGGTGCTTGTAGCATCGTTTGCAGGATGCGTTTCTAACCAGGATTGCCATTCATTTCTATGAGGAAGCTTAGATCGCCCGACCAACGCAAGCCTTGCATGGAAAACCTTAGCCAGGTATTCCGCAAGCACAAGGCCAACACCTCCCATGCCTCCTGTGATGACATAAACGCCTTCTTTTCTGAGTCTTGTCCCTTTGCTTTCAGAAGAAAGTGGCAATGCTTCAAAGGTTTGCACCCATCGATACTGGTCTCGGTAAGCAATGATTCTGTCTTTGCTGGAAGCAAAAAGTTCCTGAAGGATTTGCTCTGTTGCTTGCTCTTTGCTATGAGCCTCGGAAGTCAGAACAATATCTATATTGCGGCAAGACAGGTTGGGATATTCCAAAGAAATGCCTTTGCATGGCCCAAGAATCGTGGCTTTTTCAGGACAGAGCATATCATTGCGATTCACTTCATGGATTTGATGAGATACGACAAAAATAGGCAAGGTTTGCTGGATATTTTGCTCTCCCAATGCTTGTGCCAGGAAAAGCAGGCTGTAAAAACCAAGATTTTGGGAGCGATCCAGATCGCTTCCTGGTAAACCGCAAGAAGAAGGGCTTACACTCCAAAGATGGAGGATGGAATCGGGTAAAGTCTTTCTTTCCTGGAAAAGGGCGATATAGTCTTTGGCTTCGCCTGGAACGAGGCTATAGGTATCCAGGTCTGTTTGCTGCATCTTTTCGCCAGGGAAGATCATGACAACCTTCTGCCCCTTTTCTTTGAGCTTTCTGGCAATAGACTCTCCCAATCCGCAGGAATCGCCGAAAATCCAATATTCTTTGGATGCAAGATTTTCTTCCTGCTGGAGTTCCAGAGAAAGGCTGCTTCTTTTCCAGGAAGGAGAATAGAACCAGTCTGTGATGTTGGGATTTTTTCCCAGGAAGGATTGGCCGCCTGGGGCTTGTTTTTTGGGGTCTATCCAATGCCTTTGTCTTTCAAAAGGATATGTGGGAAGAGAAACGCGGCTTCTTTTTTCCTGTTCATAGAATTTTTTCCATTCGATTTTCGCGCCAGAAGCCCAGAGCTTTCCTAAATTAGTCATAAAGAAAAAGCAGTCTGAGCCTTGGTCTTGTGGGCCACGCACAGAAGCTAGAGGAGAAAGCTTTGCTTTGCCTTTGCCATGCGCTTTGCTCAAGGTTACCAGAGTTTGCCCTGGGCCAACTTCCAAGAAGACTCGCTTGGACTCTTTCATGAGTTCGACAATACCATCGGAGAAGCGCACTGTGTTTCTAAGATGCTTTGCCCAATAGTTGGGGTCTTGGACATCTTCTTTGGTAATCCATTTTCCTGTCAGGTTAGAAATATAAGGGATCTGTGGCTCATGAAGTTGTATTTTTTTGACTTCCTTGATAAAGCTATCGAGCATAGGCTGCATCATTTCAGAATGGAAGGCGTGGGAAGTAAAGAGTCTTCTGCATGCAACGCCTTTAGCTTCTTGCTCGGCTTCAAAGCTGGCAATGGCCTGAGCATCTCCTGCAACAACACATCGGGAAGGAGCATTGTGGGCGGCGAGAGAAAGACCTGGCTTAAGCAAAGGCTCTAATTCTTTGGCATCCAAAGGAACAGCAAGCATTTCGCCTGGAAGCATAGCTTGCATGAGCTTTCCGCGCACAGCAACAAGGTGTAAGGCACTTTCCAGCGAGAATACGCCAGAGAGACAGGCTGCTACGTATTCGCCTATGCTATGCCCTATCATGGATTCAGGGACAATGCCCCATTGCATCCAGAGTTTGGCAACCGCGTATTCCAGCACAAAGAGAGATGGCTGAGTAAAGGAAGTTTGCAGGATCTTGTCTTTGGCTTCTTCTTCTTTTTCAGGAGAAGGATAGAGTATTTCTTTTAAATCCAGGCCAAGGTCAGGCTTAAGGATTTTGCAGCAATGGTCTACTGTTTCACGGAAAAGGGGAATTTCTTTATATAACTCCAATCCCATATTGACATATTGTGAACCTTGCCCAGAAAACATAAACACAACAGGGCGGTTTTTTTTATCTTCTGCCATGGAAACCATCTTTTTGGTATCCTTGGATTGGATGGCGTTTAGAGCATCTTCTTTGTTTTGGCAAAGGATAAATCTGCGCTGTTCCCATTGCCTTCGTCCTATTCCTAAGGTAAAGGCTGTATCGGAGAGGGATGCGTTTTCTTTTTGCAGGTATTCAGCTAAATCCTGAGTCATTTTATCCAGGGCTGTTGTTGTTTTGGCGGATAAAACCAAGATTTTCCAGGGAAGTGGAGATTCAGGTGCAGCCTGTTTTGCAGGGGCTTCTTCCAAGATGACGTGAGCATTTGTTCCACCTACACCAAAGGCACTCACTCCTGCGCGGCGTGGTGTTTCGCCTTTTTTCCATTCTCTAAGCTTTGTGTTTACGAAGAAAGGACTGTTGCCAAAGTCTATGAGGGGATTGGCATCTTCAAAATTCAGACTGGCTGGGATGGCCTGGTTTTTCAATGCCATCGTTGTTTTGATAAGGCCAGCAACGCCAGCAGCTACAGCAGCGTGTCCAATGTTGCTTTTGACCGTGCCAATGGCGCAGAAGCTTTTTTTGTCTGTTCTGCTTCGGAAAGCCTGGGTCAAAGCTGTTACTTCCAGAGGATCGCCCAAAGCTGTTCCTGTTCCATGTGTTTCTACGTATTGGATGGTTTCAGGATCTACGTTTGCCAGAGACAGAGCTTCTTTTACGACAGCCGTTTGACCATTTACGCCTGGCGCAACATAGCCTGCTTTTACCGAACCATCATTGTTTACGCAAGAGCCTTTGATGATAGAATAGATATTGTCTCCGTCTCGGATGGCTTCATCCAGCCTTTTCAATACAATGACACCCACTCCGCCATGAGCGAAAACCGTTCCATCGGCACGCCCATCAAAAGCATAGCAATTTCCTGTTGCAGAAAGTATTCCGCCTGGTCTATGCAAATAGCCTGCGTTATGGGGTATAATCACATGCGCTCCACCAGCGAGTGCCATATCGCATTCACCGCTCAAGAGGCTCTGGCAGGCTACATGGGTTGCGACCAAAGAGGTAGAGCAGGCACTCTGGACAGTGAAGCTTGGCCCTTTCAGGTCGAGTTTATAGGAGACTCGTGTTGACAGGTAATCGTTTTCATTTCCTGTGACAATCAGAAAATCTCGTTCGGAGTAAATCAAATCAACATGGGCAAAGAGATTGCTAAGTAAGTATTTGCTGATTCCACATCCAGCATAAACGCCTACAAGACCAGGGAATCTTTCGGTATCATACCCTGCATCTTCTACTGCTTCCCAGGAACATTCCAGAAAAAGACGCTGCTGGGGATCCATGACTTCTACTTCACCAGGATTCAGGCCAAAAAAAGAAGCATCAAAAAGATCTACGCCTTTGAGAAGGCTTCCTCTCCTTACATAGTTTGGGTCAGAGAGCATTTTTCTAATAGATGGATAGCTCATATAGTCTATATTGTCCAGGATTCCATCTTCCTTGCCTTTTTCTACAGGGACAATAGAGCCTAAGCCATTTTTCAGATTTTGCCAAAATTGGTTTTTATCGGGGGCATCTGGAAAACGGCAGCTCATTCCAATGATTGCTATTTCAGAATCAAAGTGGATTTCTTCTTGCATTTTTTCATGCCTTTCCAACTAAAATAATGAACTTATTGAATTCTCGTTACTTAATTTTGATTCCGCTGTTTCTGTATCCATTTCCAAAAATACACCTTGCCATTTTTGCAAAAAGAGCAGTCTATGGAAATATCTTGTTTGCAAGAAGGGCATGGGAAAAGAGGGGAAAAGGAAAAAATGGCGAAACATGCTATAAAAAGGAAGAAAAGGAAATATACAGGGAAACTCGCGCTTTCCTTTTCTAGCTTTTTATTTACTTTTTTTTTTGATTGTAGCTCTTTGCGCAAATTGGCAACAATACCAATGGGCTGCTCTACAGAATCGGTTTTTTCAGGGTCTAGCTCTGGATAAGAAATAAATTTTTGCAACTTTTTATGCGGAGATGTTTTTGGAAGCTCTTTTGGCTGCACAGGTGTCTGGATTTTTTCTTCTCCAGGGTATTCAATGCATTTAGGAGATTCTTCCTGGCTTTCTTCTTCAGGGTATTCAATAAACTTTTGCTTTGCAATTTTTTGTGTTCTTTTTTGCTGAAGCAAAGTTGCCGTAATATCCTGGGCTGAAATAGAATCTGCTGTGTTGGGAAATATCCCTTTTAAAAGCATGCGAAGTTCGTCAGGGGAAGAGGATGCAGCCAGAGCAATATCCTGGTCAATATGCCCTGCCTTCACAAGCTGGTACAAGGATTGATTGAAGGTTTGCATTCCATACACTTCCCCCTCGGATATGTATTGTGTAATTTCATATATCTTATTTTCAGAAATCGCTTTGCGGATTCTTTCTGTGTTGATCATGATCTCCACAGCAGGGATCAATCCTGTCCCATCTTTTTTTCTCAAAAGCCGCTGAGAAACCACACCAACAAGATTGAGTGCCAGGTTTAGCCTGATGTGTGGCCCCTGGTCTAAAGGGAAAAAGCTCACTACCCTTTCTATGCTTTGTCGGGCATCGGTTGTATGAAGCGTGCTGAAAATCAAATGCCCTGTATCAGCAGCAGCCAGTGCTACTTCCATGGTCGGGGCATCTCGTATTTCTCCAATCAAAATGACATCAGGGTCTTGTCTTAAGAGATAGCGTAAGGCCGTGGCAAAGTCTTTGGTGTCGAGTCCTATTTCTCTTTGGTTTACGACAGAAAGCTTGTCTTGGTGAAGGTATTCTATGGGATCTTCGATACTGATGATGTTTGCGCTTCTTGTTTTGTTGATATGGTCAATCAAAGAAGCCAGGGTTGTGCTTTTCCCACTACCTGTTGTGCCTGTGACCAAAACAAGACCCCTGTTTTTATCAGCCAGATTTCTCACCATAGAAGGCATATTGAGTTCATCGAATTGGGGGATTTTAAGGGAAATTGCTCTGGATACAATAACAATCGAGCCTCTCTGCACAAACATATTCAATCGAAAGCGTCCGACAGATGTCATGCTGTAAGCAGTGTCTATTTCATTTTCTTTTTCAAAACGCTCCCATTTTTCCTGGGGAAGGATGCTTTGGGCAATATGCTGTACCTGCTCCAGTGTATGCTTAGGCATATCTTCCATAAAATGCAAATCATCAGAAATCCGAAAAATAGGATGAGCGTTTGCTTTGATGTGCAGATCCGACGCTTTTTTTTCGACCATCAGACGCAAAAGATTTTCAAAATATTCCTTCATTCTTTTTGCTTTCTATTTTGCCAATTCAATATTTACCCAAGGCGTTGCCCTAGGCTAGTATATAAAACCATTTCAGGGCAAAGAGTTGCATCGAAAAGTTAACACGCATGACCTAAGCCTAAACTTAAACGCAAGCCTGGTTTTTGTTTGGATTTAGCGATAAGAATTAAATAATAGAAGTTACGCAAAGAGATTTTTATTTGGGGGAAAATTTTTGTAAAAATTTTCCCCCAAACCCCCTTTAAAAACTTTTATATTTTTATTTTCCAATAGGTTACAAGATCGAAAAATAGATCCTTTTTTTCATGAAAAGAGCTTGCAAAACTAAATAGAGTCAAGATTTTAATCACTCGCGAGATAGATATATATTGTATTTCAATATGTTAAGAATACCTGCGTAACTACTATAAGATTAAGATTACGATTAAGATTAAGACAAAACTATAATTTCCTATACAGCAAATTAAAAGGCATAGTCATAGCTATTCTGGTGTCCAAAGTACTCTGGCTACTGCCAGCTTTTCTAAAGACTTTACATCAACCAGTTGAGCGAATAAGACCATACTTTCGCCCATGGCATAAAGTCTTCCTGAAAGAAAAACCTCTGCTCCCTGGACTTGGGTGATCTGGCCTATTTCTTTTTCGTCTAGCACAGCACCGCTTGATAGCATTCTCTCTGCTATGGCTTTTTTGATTTCTTCTCTTTCTACAAGCTTGCAAGATTGCTTTTTTAGCTCCTGGGAAATGGCATCTTGTACAAATCTTTCTACATTTTTAAAACGCTTAGAGTTTTCTATTTGCAAAGGGAAAACAGCAATAGATGGCTTTTCTTTGAGCCTTTGGGACGCGCTATGGCAAAGCTGCTGCGCCAGGTTGCTTACTTTTTCATTCAAGCTAAAGGCATTGTATTGCGCTGGTTCAGGAATTTCTTCTTCCATAACCAGGGAAACATCGACAAGATAAGAGAGATCTTTTTTTACCATGCTTACGATCAGGTCGTCTAATAGCATTTCTTTAAAATTTGCTCCTGTATGGTGGCTTACCAGGGCTTTATCCGAGTCGCTACTCTCTCCTTTTTCTCCATAGGTCAGGAAAATATATTGACCCTGAGTGAACAACGCGATTTGCCTGAGTACATATTCGCCTGCCATGTCCAGACCGCTTGCTCCCACAGAATAAACTTTGATCCCTTTTTTGGCTGCCTCTTTCATGGCCCATACATAATTTCGTTCTTGATGCCTGTTCAGATGGGGAGGTGCATCTGTGACCAGAAATACCAGGCGAAGCCCACTATCATTCCAATTCTGCTCTGTGATGGTTTCTGATAAAGCCTGGTCTAGTTCTTCTGGAACATCCCCGCCGCCTTTGGCTGATACATTGTCTAATTTTTGCTGAAATTCCTCCAGGCTGCTGGTCAAAGGATACAACTTCGTAATATATTCATCCCCGCTATCCCGATATAAAACCATGCCAAAACGCACCTGGGTTTTAATTTTGATTTTGCTTGTAATCCGATGGTGTATGGAAAAAAGTGTGTCTTTGAGCTTTTGGATTTCATCTCCCATGCTGCCTGTGGTATCAAGCAAAAAAACAATGTCTAAAGGCAGAGGGTCAGGGATCTGTCTTGCTGAGGATACCAGAATCGGGACAACCTGCTCTTTTCCCCTGATAAAGCTATGAGAAAAGCTATTGCCTAAATACTTTCCTTCTATTTCTATTTTTTGGTTTCCAGGGTCGCTTTCTACAAAAAGAATGGCTTCACCAGAAGAACTCGTGGTATATTCTCCTATATTTTTTTGGCTTAGAAAAATACGAAGCTGGCAGTTGGGAACAGGGTTTCCTGAAGTGTCCTTTACCTGCAAAATATAGCGTTCTCTTACATTGAGTCTAGGGACTCGAATATCTTTTAGCATTGGCCTTTCGAGATATTCCAGATACCTCACAAATTCTTCGTTATCATTATGAGATCCAGCCTTGAGAGTACTTTTGGCTACAGTCTTGACTTCTGGCTTGGGGGCTGCCATGGGAATGGCTGCAGTGATTGGAATTTCTTTTTTCCCTTTATCAGAAAAATCCTCATCAGAAAAATCCTCTATAGATTTTGATTCTGGCTTCTCTCGTACTATAGAAGTTTCCTCTGGTGCAGGCGAGGCAGAAGCATCAACGGCTGAAGCGCCTAACTGTTTATAGATCATAGACTCTTTCTGCGTACCACAAGAGCAGAAAAAAACAGAGAAAAGAATTAGCATAAAGATCCGCATCGTATTTTCCCTCCTGATATTTTAAGATAATTTCAGTCCGAGACTATTCTTTTTTTTCCAGGCAAAAGAGGTGTTTTTCTCCTCGGATGTATATTCTGTTATGACAAAAGGCTGGTGTTGTAACAATGGGTTCTCCCAAAGGACAAGATGCCAGCAAAGAATATTCCTTGGATAATGCCAATATGTATGTAATTCCAGATCTGCTGGAAAGATAGATTCTATCGTTCACTATAACAGGAGAAGAATAGAAACTGGCCTGAATTTCTTTTTCCCAAAAAACATTTCCTGTTGCGCTCTCCATACATAGCAAAGCTCCATGGCTAGATGCAACAAAAACATATTCGTCTTTTGCTACAGGGCTGGATGCTTCTGGGAAGTCGCCTTCTATTTTTTCCCATGCGATCTCTCCTGTTTCTAGTTTTAAGGCTGTGAACCCTGCGCCTACATTCGTAACAAAAACCATTCCTTGCGAATAAGCAGGCGAAGGCCCGACTTCACCGCTCAGGCATTTTTGTTGCCACACTTCTTCGCCTGTTTTTATATTATACAATATTGCCATAGGGCTTGCACTCAAAAGCACTTGATTTTTTTCTTCTATGAGAATAGGCGATGCCCAGGATATTTCCGTATCTCTTTCTTTTTTCCAGGCAGTTTCTCCTGTTTTTCCTTTTAAAGCCAGAATTTGCGGGCCTCCGTCATGGTCGTATTGAACCAAAAGCAAACCTTCCCAAAAGTATAAGGAAGAAGAATGCCCATAGTGGTTTTTAGGCACTCCCAGATTGCGAGACCATCGGATTTCTCCTTGCAGGCTCAGGGCGGCTATATCGCCTGTTGTGAAAATGGCGTATACATTTTCACCATCTGTACACATAGAAGAGGCAGCATAGCCTGTGTCCTGGGTGACTTTGGGCGGCTTTTGGGGCGAGCCAGGGATTCCCTTAATCTCTTTTGTCCATAAAACCTTACCTGTTGGAGCATCTATGCTATAGACTTCTTGCGTATTTCCATCAGAGCCGCTCAAAAAAATCTGATTGTCCCAAACTATAGGAGAATTATAGCCTGGCTTAGGGACAATCACCTTCCAAAGGATATTTTTATTCTGCGGAGCATCCCATTCCAAAGGAGGCTTTTGGTGGAAAGCAATTCCATGACCACGTGGCCCTCGAAAGCAAGGCCAGTTTGCCTCGATTGTCTTTGGCGTAAAAACTGCCTCCTGTACAGCAGGTTTTTCGATTGCTTTTTCTGTTGCCAGAGCTGATGGCAAAGCAAGATTTGGACTTAACTCTGTCTGGGAAAGCCAGGCAAAGAGCAAAGAGAGAGAAGCTAAAAAAATAGCAGAACAATAGAGAAGCTTCCTTGCGTTGATCCCTGTCAAAAATTCGCTCTCTTCCTTACAAGAAGAAGGAGGAATCCATTTTTTATTATAAATATTTATCGTTTTCAGAGAAGCCACAAATAGCACCAAAAGCAAAAAGGCTAGATAGCCGCCCATATTGATCTGCTGTATGCTGGTAAAGTAGGCTTTTCTGGCTAATAGGTCCAAAGCCCTGATTTTTTCTTTTAAAAGCTCGTCTTTTTGGTTTTCGCTGTACTTTTGCATCCATTCTTTAAGAACAGGGTGGTTGAGAGGGTCTGTTGTTTTGGCTTGAATATAATGCGCTATCAAAAGAACGCTAATAGCAAATAAAAAAAAGCCTGAGACAATGGCAAGGGATTTTGCTATAGCATAAATCGTTTTTGGAAAAAAGGGGCTTTGTGATTTCATGAGAAATTTATCCTCACTGAAGCTGTAAGGAATTGTTGATACCTAGAGCTTCACAGATTTTATGGACTTGTTCAGAACGATTTAATGTATAAAAGTGGATTCCTCGAACCTTGTGGTCTAAAAGGTCGCGGACTTGCTCGGCTGCCCAGTGTAGTCCTGCTCTTTCCACGTTTTCTTCTGTTCCTGCACGGTATAAAAGACGAAGAAGTTTTGCTGGAAACCGTGATCTTGCAGAAAGTTCTGCCATGCGGTTCATGCTTTTCAAAGAAACGATAGGCATAATCCCTGCCACGATAGGAACATGGATTCCTGCTAATTCGCATCTTTCGCAAAAATCATAAAAATCTCTGTTGTCCAGGAAAAGCTGCGTACAAATATAGTCAGCACCTGCATCCACTTTTTGCTTGAGATTTGCAATTTCTGTCAGGCGGTTGTTGGATTCAGGATGACCTTCAGGAAATCCTGCCACACCAATTCCCATATCAGGAAAATGCTTTTTGATAAAAGCCACCAATTCCCAGGCATAGTTAAATCCATTTTGGACAGGTGTAAAGAGGCTTTCCCCCTTGGGAGGATCTCCTCTAAGTGCCATAATATTGCGGATTCCGCTATCATGGTATTTTTGTAAAATAGAATGAATTTCTTCTTTGGTAGACCCAACGCATGTCAAATGAGACACAACGGTCAGGTTGGTTTCTTGCTGTATTTTTACAACAAGATCATGCGTTAAATGCCGAGTAGATCCGCCAGCACCGTAGGTAACGCTTACATAAGCAGGCTGAATCTGGATCAGGCTCTTGATCGTTTCAAAAAGAGAGCGAGAGGCATTTTCATTTTTAGGTGGAAAAAATTCAAAGCTTACTGCGGTTTTGGAAGATTGGAATATCTGCCGAACGTTCATAGTGTGTTTTTCTGGGGAAATTTTTATTTCAATTCCCGCCAGACTCCCTTATGTATTGAAAATGTAATTTAGCGATGAGAATGAAATAACTTCCCCATAAGAATTCACCGCAGAGGCGCAGAGGACGCAGAGAAGAGAGAAGAATAACGAAAAATATTGTCTCTGCTTTTGCGTGTTCTTCCTATTCTTCGTAGTATAATTTTAATCTTCTCTTCTCTGCGATCTTAAATTTTTTTCCGAAATGGGGAAGTTATTTAATTCTGATTCCTTAATGTCCACGAAAAACACGAAAACGCTTTAAAAAAAATTTCAACCATTCCTTTTCGTGCCTTTTGTGTTTTTCGTGGACTCTTCTTTACACTCTTATCTTTATGCTCTTCGTGGTGAAATCATCTCTTCTTTAGAATGGAAGATTTGCCTACTTTTTAAAAGATTTGGTCGCTTCTTGTTTGCTGATAGGTTTTTCAAATTCATCAGAACGAACTTCTACTGTGTTCAGAAGATCGCCTACCTGCTCTACCTTGACGGTAATTTTCAGAGTGACCTTTTCTTTAGGAGCAAGCATTTTGATAGTATCGAACTGGATTCTCTGTCCAGCCACTGTATAGTTCACAGCATTGCTTCCTTCTACCTGGGCTGTGACAAAAGATGTTTCAGCAGGGATAGTATTGACAATCTGTATGTTCGAAACTTCTTTGTTTTTTTGGTTGGAAACCTCGACTACATAGATTGTTTTTTCCCCTACTTCCACGGGGTCATTTGTATCAAAAAGCTGAATTTGTAAGGCAATCGCTGCTACTACCTCGGTTTTGATTTTCATACTGTTTCGAGCAAGATTCTTTTCATCTTTGGCACGAGCTTCACAGGAAACTTCCCCACGTTTGCTTGCGGTCACTTTTACTTTGAGGACTTTCTGTTCTCTAGGCAAAAGATCGCCGATTTTCCAGGAAATCCTGCTTTTATCGCTTTGGTATGAACCTTCAGGGGTGGAAGTTATGTAAATCAGCCCTGTCTCTAAAGTATGCTGAACCAAGATGCCTGTCAGCGCGATCTGTCCTTTGTTGATAACAGTGATATTATATTCAAACTGGCTTTCCAGATTTACCTGAAGTGGGCCATCTAAAATCAAAGAAAGCTCTGCATTGGGTTCAAAAACAAGATCCAGATTGTTGGTGTGCTTGACCTCGCCTGTATGGAGAAGCTCGCCTTTAACAGTGTACTTCCCTTCTCTGTTGGCTACGATTTTCCATTCTTCTGTATGAGTTTCATCAGGCTTCAGATTGGAAAAATCGGATACTTTGATGGATTTTTCTGGCTGATCTTCAAAGTTCAGACCATCAGGCAATGTTATCTTGAGCTGGTATGTTTCTACTATTTTTTTGCCTTGGTTGACAATGGATGCTTTCACAAGATGAGGGCTACCTAATCTTCCTTTGGGTTCAGACTGCAAAGTAAGCTGCATGGAAATCTTTTTTTCCTCTGGCTTTATCTCTGAAGGAAAGGGATTGCCTTCCTCTATCATTCTAGGCTTGCTTATTTCTGTTTCTTGCGGCATTTTTTCCGATGTAATGTTTTCCACTGGTTTGACAGGCATTTCTATTTGTGCTACTTTTTCTTTAGGGGCAACAGGGAAATCAATTTGTGCGCCCCTAAGAACTTTGCAGCATTCATAACGATGGCAACCAACAGAAAGCAAAAATAAAAAAAGGAACAAAAAAAACTTTTTATCCTTAGGCATGGACTCTCTCCTGAATATAAAAATTGCTTATAATCCAAAGTACAGCATAGCTTGCTTGATTTGCACACAATTTCGCATGCTGAAAAATTTTATAGAAAATTTTGTATATTTAAGGCTTTCCCAATGGCAAAGCTTATAAATAGTTACAATTCAAGAATATCAAGATTCCCAATATCAGCATCATCTTCCAGATCTTCATGGGCAACTTGTTTTGGCTTCTTTTCTTGCTTTTTTGCAGCACCTTCGATTAAATCTAGTTTACATTTTTCACATTGGTGGATTTGGCTTGAATTATAGTCATAGACTATCTTGCTGATCTTGCAATGTTTACAATAGAGAACTTTTTTCAGTTGGGATTCGAGTAGCCTCCCCACTTGAGCAACAGTTAGAAAAGAAAGCTTTGAAAGAACCTGGCCGATTTGCACTTTTAGCCCGCGTTCCAAATATTTTTCCTGATGAGCCAAACCTTTTTCTAACTGGCTTTGGTCAATCATATTTTGTTCTAAAGCAATCTCTCCAAAAATTTTCTGCGTTCGCTCTTTTTGTTTTGTTTGAATTTCAATAGAAGCTTGTAGCTGCTGACGCAACCTTTCAATCTGTGGTTTTGTCAGATATTCTTTATCCAAAAATACAGACTCTAGTGTCTTATCAGGATGAGTGAATTCTATTGTATTGAGGCATTCTGTAAGCTGTTTTTCGCTGATAAATCTTTTTTCTACAGCCATCATTCCCAGAAGCCTGTCCTCTACATTGATTTTCCTAGCCATACAAACAACTCCCAGGTTTAAGATTACCCAGATGTGTAATTTAAATCTTACTTGAATAATTATCTACATTATGCGTAAGAGGCATTAATCCATTTATAGAACACATTCTAACATTTTTGCCTGCAATAAAAATAAAACTTCGAAAATTCCTATAACTTACAAGTATTATCTCTGAAAAACAAAAGATTTCAAGGAATTTTTAAAAAACGATAGCAAAGAATTTTTGCTTTTCTGATTTTATGACCATAAAATTATAAATAGTGGCTGTACAATCATAGCAGATTTCTTTAATATAAGGAGCTTTTTTTTGGATACAATAACACAAATTGCCCTTGGGGCTACTATCGCTGAAGCTGGATTTCGTGAAAAACTAGGAGTTAAAGGCATCATTTTTGGTGGCATTTGCGGGCTACTGCCTGATTTAGATATAGTTGTAAGATTGCAAAGCGAATGGGCCTATTTGCAATACCACAGAGGAATCAGCCATTCTGTATTTTTTTTGACACTGATCGCACCTATGATGGGATATTTGGGCTATCGGTATTTAGGAAAAAAATCTAACTTTACGCTATGGACAGCTCTCGCTTTCCTGGCCTTAGTCACACATCCCATTCTGGATCTTTTTACTTCCTACGGAACACAGCTTCTAGCACCATGGACATGGGAAAAGCTTGCTATAGATGCGATTCCCATTATCGATTTTTTTTACACTGTGCCTCTGTTTTTAGTTTTGCTTTCAGGAAGTATGCACTTTTTTTCCTACAAATTCCGTAGAAATTTCGCACTTGCTGTACTTTTTATTACCTCTTCCTATATTGGCTGTGGCTATCTTCAGGCACAAAAAGCAATATCTATAGCGAAGAATCAGCTTATTCCAGACAACATAAAAATAGAAAAAATACGCGCTGTGCCAAGCCTCTTAAATATCTTCCTCTGGCGGGTTGTCGTCCAGGATGACCAGACGAATTTTCATGTAGGCTTTATTTCCACTCTAAACCCTAAGCCCATTGCTTTTCATACTGTTATAAATGAAAAACATCCTTTGATTCAAAAAGCTTTGGACTCACATCAAGGCAAAGTATTCCAATGCTTTTCCATGGGACTTCTCTCTGCCAAAATAAAAAAAACATCCCAAGGATATAGAATATTTCTTTGTGATATGAGATATGGGCTGGTAAAAGACCCTTCACAGCATATTTTTGGTGTGATTTTTGATTTAAACCAGGAAGGTAAAATAAAAAGCGCATATCGGTCACCACGCCCCCCTATCCGATTTCAGGAAGAATTGCAAGCGATTTGGGAAAATTTGTGATGCTTGTGAGGGGAAATTTTGATAGCCTTATTTGCTCCAAGCAACAAAGTGTAACATGTTTCATTTTGTCACAGGTTATAAAATTTTCGATTTTAAAAAGCAAATTTTCTTATAAATATTGGATTTAAAAAAATATTTTCTATGGCATCTTTTTTGCTAATTAAAATGATATTACTTTTTTAAAAAAAATTTTATACACTATTTTTCAGCAGGAGTGCCAATCTTATGAAAACATTATCTCTACTTATACTTTTATTCTTTTTTACCGTACTCAATTTAGCCAATGCAAGTCCTTATTCTATTCAATGGGTAGATATGAGTGCTACACCAAACAACGGTGTTGTTTCTTCTGGCACAATCTATAATTTGGCAGGCTACGGAAATGTTCGTGTTACCCACACAACTTTTCTGAATCCTACTCGCGTACAAGGTGTTTCTGGATTTCATAGTGGCAGCATTACAAATGGATCTAATAGCTATGCTTGGAACTCTATAGATCAATTGTTTCTTCTTAATGGTGATGTCGGAGATAGCGCAGTATCCTATTCCGTTACTTTTGAATTTATGAATGGTTTGATGCCAGGCGGAGAAGGAGTTCTAGGCATTTGGGGATTAGGAAGAACAGATTTAGCCTATACAAATAGAATCAGCACAGCTACAGTGAACAAGAATGGTACCTTCCTCGGCGATTTTGATCTTGGTACAAGCAGAGGAGCTTCCTCGGTAACAGACAATGCTGGTAATTTCATCGTTAAAAATAGTTTGCCAGGAGACCTAACACCTGGAAATCCTTCTTTTAACAGCGATCTGGCAATCATCAGAATCGATGATGGCGTTACATCTATTACTATAAACATGGTGCATATAGGCCAGGATGGTTTAGCGTTCAATGTAGGTCAGATCACTCCTGTCCAAGTACCTGAACCTAATATAGGCATATTGTTTATCGTTGCTATTGTTTTCGGAATAGCAAAGTTTTTATACAATAAGCGATAGGAATTAAATAACTTACAAACAAGGAGATGTTTTACATGTATAAATTTTATTTATTGTTTTTAGTTGCCTTTGCGTCTCTCTTGATAGCACAAGACGCTCAAGCTATAATTGAAAAAGCAGATCGGTATAGAGGTGCAGATAGATGGGGTTGCAATCTTAAAGTGATGGATTTACAAAAGACAGAAGATGGTGTAAAACTGGTTGCCGAAAGTGAATTTCGATTGGCGAGCAAGGTATATCGTGATGCCAATTCCAATACATTCAAATCCTTTGTACAATTCCTATCTCCTAAACAAGATCAGGGAAAAAAGATGCTTATGGATGGACAAATCTATTGGATGTCTTTCCCCGATACCCAAAATTTAGTTCGCATAACACCTTCCCAGAGATTGACTGGACAAGCTAGTGCTGCTGATATTGCAAGCACCAACTTTTCCACTGACTATGAGGGAAAAGTATTAGGCATGGAAAAGGTTTTAGACAAAGATTGCTTTAAATTAAAACTCACAGCAAAACACGAAAATACAGCGTATGGTTCTCTGGACTATTGGGTAGAACAGAACAGCTATGAGCCTGTTAAAGTCGATTACTTTGCGCTTAGTGGAAAAATGCTCAAGACTGCTTTTTTCAGAGATTTAAAAATGTCTCCTGCTATGGGTGGGGTAAAAGTGCATGAACTTTTCATTGTAGATCCTTTGCTGGAAGGCCATGTTACCAGAATCCTTTACAGCAACATGGGACCAGAGGAAAGACCTGACCACTTCTTCAGCAAAGAAACCTTTGCCAAACTCAACCTCAGCGTAGCTCCCCTGGAAGTCACTCCTTTGCAGATCATCAAAGCTGCGGACCAATACAGAGGTTCTGAAAACTGGGCTTTTGACATGACTATCTTGGATATCAAAAGAGTCGAGAATGAAGTCAAAGAACTAGGCCGAAACGGTTTTTCCAATGTGGCTAAAGTTTTCAATGAATCCGATGACCAGGTAAGAAAGTGCTTATGTCTTTTCACAAGCCCTGATAGTGAAGTTGGCAAAAAAATGCTTATGGATGGTCAGATATACTGGCTTTTCTTCCCTGCCACCAAAAACCTGGTTCGCATCACCCCACAACAAAGATTGGCTGGACAAGCAACAGCAGCAGACATTGCTTCCACAAACTTTGAATACGATTACAATGGCGAATTCGGTGATCCTAAAGAAGAAAGTGTCCTGAACACCCAATGCTACAGACTGGTTCTAACAGCAAAGCCCAATAAAAATGTTGCATACCACAAACTTCATTATTGGGTAGAGAAAGATTCTTTCCGTCCTGTCAAGATTGAATATTTCACAGAAACAGGAAAGCATCTCAAAACAGCTTTCTATCGCCAGTTCGAAGCAGCAGCGGGAATGAATGGACAAATCAAAGCTCATGAACTGTTCATCCTGGATCCAGTAGAAGAAGGACGAGTCACCCGTTTGCTTTATAGTAACATTCGCCACAAAGATAATCCTGATTTCTTGTTCAGAAAAGAGCATCTGGACAAATAAAAATACCTTTATATACTCCTATATAGAAATTCACCAAAGAATTCAGCAGAATGCACAGAAAAAAAGCATATAAAATTTTCTGCGCATTCTGGACTCTGCGGTGAATTTTTTTTGTAGCGATAAGAATTAATTATAGACTGACTAGAGCATAAATCATGAAATCGCCACTTTTATTGCAAGGAATTCCTGCTTTGGAGATTGTAGAAAGGTATGGAACGCCCTTGTATGTTTATGATGCTTCTATAATAGAAGCACAGTATAGAAAATTTTTAGAAGCCTTTTCTCTTTTGCCTGTAAAGCTACGCTATGCCTGCAAAGCACTTTCCAATGTTAATATCCTTCAACTGCTCAAAAAATGGGGCTGTGGAGTGGATACTGTTTCCATCCAGGAAGTAGAATTGGCTTTATGGTCTGGATTTAGAGCAAAAGATATTATTTTTACTCCCAATTGTATTTCCTTTGATGAAATACAACAGGTTGTAGAGAAAAATATTCTTGTCAACATAGAAGATTTGCAGAATTTGGAAAACTTTGGAAGGCTTTACTCCTGCCATGTCCCATGCTGTATTCGCCTAAAACCTCACATTCTTGCTGGAGGAAATTTTCATATACAAACAGGGCATGCTGACTCTAAATTTGGGATTTCTATCTACGACATGGAAGAGATTATAAGCATAGTAAAAAAATACCAGATCCATGTTATTGGGCTTCACGTGCATAGCGGTTCAGAGATAAAAACAGCAGACCAGTTTTTGCAAGGCGCAGAGATCCTTTTCCAAACAGCCTTGCGTTTCCCCTCGCTAGAATTTTTGGATTTGGGAAGTGGCTTTAAAGTCGCCTACAAGAAAGACGATAAGGTATTGAATCTTGCAGACCTTGCACAAAAAATCTATGCAAGATGGCAGTCTTTTTCTAAAGACTATGGCAAATCGCTAGAATTGTGGTTTGAGCCAGGAAAATTTTTGGTAAGCCAGGCTGGCTATTTTCTTGTCAAAACAAATGTCATCAAAAAAGGAAATCAGATCCCTTTTGCTGGCGTAGATTCTGGCTTCAACCATTTGGTCCGTCCTATGCTCTATGATGCATACCATGAAATCCTCAATCTATCCAATCCTGATGGACAACGAAAATCTTACAATGTTGTAGGCTATATTTGTGAAACAGATACTTTTGCGAAAGAAAGAGAAATCCCAGAGATTCGCGTAGGGGATATCCTTTGCTTTTGTAATGCTGGTGCTTATGGCTTTTCCATGAGTTCGCAATACAATTCGAGACTGCGCCCTGCTGAAGTTCTGATATACCAGGGCAAAGACTATCTTATACGCCATAGAGAAAAGTGGCAAGACTTACTCCAAAACCAGGTTCTCTGGGATTTGGACAAGGATCTTTTTTCTTAACAATGGTAAACAAAAATATCTACGATCAAGGAGTATTTTGTATGAGAAGATTGTATTTTTATTGTTTTTTTTGTCTTATATTGGTATCTTTTTCTGCTTTATTTGCTAAAGAAACTCCCTCCACACCTCCTACACCTGGTTTTGTTTCATGGACTTGGGATATTCCTGAAAATATTTTTGACCAATATTCTATTATTAAAAGCCCTTACTGGTCAGACGCTAAGTGTCCTATCGGCGGCGGTTTTCGATATGTCCATTTAAGAAATCGCCAGAATCAGGACGAAATGCACTTTGGCGGCTATGGCTATTTTCGCCCTCTCTCGCTTTATTTTTCCGATAGCATTATCGTGATGGGAATCTATTCTGCCTTTGAGACAACATATATTGAAGGAAAGACTTTCATTGATGAAAACAACGAAGAAGACATTGTGAGTACAGACAGCTTTCCCTTTAGCGTAGGGTTTACCATGAAATGGTCTTTACCAAGGCATAACCTTCAGGTAGAATTTGAAATGGGACACTATTGGAGCAGAGTGGAAAGCGAAGACTATGATTTGCAGTTCACTGTACCACCAGGAGTTCCTTTGAATGGCAAGCTGAAAAGATTACAAAAAGAGACTGGTATAAGCATGTATTTTGGTCTTGTATGGACCAGCGAACGACGATATCTAAGTGGGATTGAACTCAACCTGACAGGTTCACACCCCACAGGTCATAAAGATCTTTCTATCAAAATATCAAAAACCAATCCCATTAGCTTACCTGATATTCCCATGGAAGGAGAACCCACCAGAACAGGCACATTCATCGGCCTTCTGTATGTCAAAGCTTTAGCCATTGAGCTTATGGATATTCTTCCAGAATTCCCCCTGAAGGACAAACACCACAGCATCATGGTAGAACCCGTGGTTGGCATTAGCTATCTGGATTATCACAGAGGTCATGGCTTGATCGCTGGTGTCCGATTGAACATCGCTCGATTCCTCGGACTATCCTATTTTCATAGTTTCAAGCAAAAAAGCGAATCTCCTGACGTGGATGTTTTTCGAGTAGAGCTAGGTCTGGAAATCGGAGGACGCTTAGGCGGTATCAAAGGCAGTTAGTCACTAAAGATTTAGTGACGATTTAGCCCAGAAGAACACGAATAGAAGAATGTAAAGAACTGTCCACGAAAGATATAAAAGGCACGAAAAGGAATGGTTGAATTTTTTTAAATCCTTTTCGTGCCTTTCGTGCTTTTCGTGGACATTAAATTATGGCTAAAAAAGATATAAAACATAAGGAATCAAAAAATTTTTATTCCACCCCTGTTTTTTAATTTCTGGAAGAAGGCTTATATAGAGAGTTTGCTTCAGTATGACATAGAAATTTTTCAGAAAATTTTGATTTTCTTGTAATTGCAATACAAAATCGCTATAATAAATTCTAATCCTTTGGGCTATGCCCAATAATAGAATTTTTTATCTAATAGGAACTAAAGATGTTTATTACATTAGAAATCAGAGAAGATCAAAAAAGGCTTTACCAAATATTGTGGGAAAGCAAAGAATTTGTAGATTTCCATACTCTTCTCTACAAAACAAAAATGGAACAGCCCATGGCCATGGGAACTGTCACCAATGGACAGGACAACGGATGGCTGGAAGTCCAGGAAGTTTTGTGTGAAGAAGTAGTTTGTGAAAAAGATTTGCAAAAAATTTTACAAGACGGTATGCCAGAGCGGCGTTTTTTAGAAATTCTGAAAAGCCAATCTCCTATTCCCATGAAAGAAGTTTCCACTAAAGCCAATGAAATGGGATTAAAAATCAATGAGATCATCAAATGGGGAAGCCTGCGTGGCTGGATGGAAAAACAAAAAGGCGATTTAGTTATCACAGAATTAGGGCAACAGGCCATCCAGGAAGAAGACGATGATGAAAAGGCTTTAAAACTCTGCCTGGACGTGAAAAAGCAGAAAGAAATGCAAAAAGATTACGAAAATGGTCTTCGCCTTTCTCCTTGCTTTTTTCTCCATGAATTCCAGGAATTAGGGTTGGATAGCGAAAGAATCAAAATGCTTTTGAAAAACCGACCCGAACTGGCAAAGATCAAAGAAAGAACCATCCGTCGGGTTCGCCTTACTCCCCAGGGAAGAGAAGTGTATCCAACGCTTAAAGTAAAAGAAGAAGAAAAAAATCAACTCACTTCCCAGGATATTGTTTCTGGCGAATGGAAAAACATCCGTCTGCGAAGCTATGATGTAACCCTCGCAGCACAAGCTGTTTATCCTAAGAAATGCCATCCTTTACAAAAAATTATCCAGGAAAGCCGTAAGGCATTTTTACAGATGGGGTTCGAAGAAATGGTATCGCCTCAGGTAGAGCTTGGTTTCTGGGATTTTGACGCGCTTTTCCAACCACAAGATCATCCTTCCAGGGATATGCAAGATACATTCTATCTCAAAAGACCTGATCTAGGAACATTGCCTGATGAAAAGCTTGTAGAAAAAATCCGCAAAACCCATGAAAATGGAGGAGATACAGGCTCTATAGGATGGGGCTATCGATGGGATGAAAGAGAAGCACGCAAGATGGTTTTGCGTACGCATACAACCGCGACTTCCATCCATTCGATTGCTGATAATCCTAATCCACCACGCAAGCTATTCTGCGTTGGTCGCGTTTTCCGCAATGAAACCATCAGCTTCAAGCATCTGCCTGAATTCCATCAGGTGGACGGAATCGTGATCGATAAAGATGCTTCTTTTACTTGCTTATTAGGAACGATTCAGGAATTCTATAAAAATATGGGATTCTCTAAAATGAAGTTCAAACCCGCTTTCTTCCCTTATACCGAACCCTCGGCAGAAGTGTATGTATGGATGGAAAGCAAAAAATGCTGGATCGAATTGGGCGGATCTGGAATCTTTCGGCCAGAGGTAACATTACCTTTTGGTTGCAAAGTTCCTGTTATGGCCTGGGGACTTGGATTGGAACGCCTGGCAATGATACGCTATGGAATCAGTGATATACGTACATTGTATGGTTCTGATCTGGATTGGTTACAGGAGGTACGATTGTGCCAGTAATTGGAATTTCGGTAAAACAACTCAATGCTCTCTTAGGACGCACCCTTTCCCCAGAAACTCTCGTAGAAACCTTGGAAAGATTAGGCTGCGATTTAGAGGGAATTGCCCAAAACGTTTTTTATGCCTGCCCCAAATGCGGGGTTCTTGCAGAGAGATTGGAAAATGAAGAAGCCGCTCGCCGATGTATGACCTGTGGCTATGAAAGCGAAACCCCTTTTGAAGCAGCAGGACAGGATCAGATGATCCGTCTGGATCTTTTGCCCGCCCGACCCGATCTTTTTGATGCTGGCGGCCTGGCAAGAGCAATCAAGGGCTATCTGGAAATCGAAACTGGTCTTCCAGAATATACTGTTTTAGCTCCTGAGATAGAAGTCAGCGTAGACCCAAGGCTAGAAAAAGAAGAAAGCTATAGACCTTTCATTGGATGCGCTGTTGTGACAATGCCTGCCATAGATTCTGTCATGCTGCGCACCCTCATGAAGCTCCAGGAAAGCTTACACTGGGGCATTGGAAGAGATCGCAAACTGTCTTCTATTGGAATCTATGATTTGTCTACCATTACACCCCCTATTCGATATACTGCTGTAAAGCCTGATGAACTGCGATTTCATGCTTTAGGCAAAGGCGATATACTCATGACTCCTTCTGATGTTTTGAAGGATCATCCCAAAGGGGTAGCCTATGCTCATCTTCTGTCAGAGTTGAAGGCATATCCTATGCTCATCGATTCCAAGGGGCAGGTTCTTTCTATGCCGCCCATCATCAATAGCGATGAAACTAAGGTAAAAATAGGCAGCACACGGCTCTTTATCGATGTTACAGGCATCACTCCTGGCGATGTGCAAAAAGCCTTGAAAACCCTTGTTACATCTTTGATTGAAATGGGTGGAAAAGCCCAGGCTGTTACCATTGTAAACGAAAAGCAAAAGACAATAACACCTGATCTGACTCCAGGAAAGATTTCCATCAATCTCCCTGCTGCCGAGCGATGGTTAGGATTGAAGTTTACCGATGAAGAAGCAAAAAAATATCTTGCCAGAATGCGGTTTTCTGTTGCAGGAAATGCTCCTGATTATAAAATCGGATATCCTGCATTTCGTACGGATATGAAACACCAGGTCGATGTTTTTGAAGATCTGGCAATAGCTTATGGATTCCATCTCATGCCATTACCCCTGGTACAAAGCATGACCATTGGCAAAGAACGCCCAGAAGAAAA
>JABWCH010000148.1 GCA_013359215.1 Candidatus Brocadiia bacterium
GAATTGATACAAAATGCGGAATGCAGGTAGAAACTTTTTCTATCAGGAATATTGATTATGGCAAATAATAAATCATTAGAATACTGTACATTTTGTGGAAAAAGTCGCAAAGGGGTGGACACTCTAATTGCAGGGCCTCCTAATATATATATATGTAACGAATGTATCAAACTTTGTAACACGGTGCTAGAAGAAGAAAAAACGAGAAAAAATTTTAGTGGAAAAAGCAAAAAACTTCCAACACCCAAGGAAATTAAAGAACAGCTAGATCTTTATGTCATGGGACAGGAACACAGTAAAAAAGTTTTGTCCGTTGCTGTATATAATCATTATAGAAGGATTTATAGTTCTTTAGATGTAAAAGATGTAGAAATTGAAAAAAGCAATATTTTGCTAATTGGCCCAACAGGAAGTGGAAAAACTCTTTTAGCAAGAACTTTAGCAACAATACTAGATGTCCCTTTTGCTATTGGAGATGCTACAACTTTAACAGAAGCTGGATATGTTGGTGAAGACGTAGAGAATCTTTTGCTGCGTTTGATACAGGCAGCAAATTTTGACATACCTAAAGCAAGCAAGGGCATTATTTTTATTGATGAAATCGATAAAATCAGAAAAACTTCGCAAAATGTTTCTATTACAAGAGACGTTTCAGGGGAAGGAGTTCAGCAGGCTCTTTTAAAGATGCTAGAAGGCACGGTGTCCAATGTTCCTCCTCAGGGTGGACGTAAGCATCCTGAGCAGGCTTATATTCCTATCGATACAACACACATCCTTTTTATTTGCGGTGGTGCATTCATTGGACTGGAAGATATTGTAGGACGCAGAGTAGGCAAAAAAATGATCGGTTTTAATCGGGAGGCAGCCGATATTGATGAAAAAACCAAAGGTGATCTTTTGCAGCTTGTAGAAGTAGAAGATCTTATTCAATATGGTTTGATTCCAGAATTTGTGGGGCGTTTGCCTGTGATTAGTGCACTTCATCCTTTAACTTTGGATGATTTGGTAACGATTTTGACCTGTCCTAAAAATGCAATCATCCGACAATATGAAAAAATGCTGGAAATCGAAGGGGTTAAGTTGATTCTTCCCCAAGAGTCTTTAAAAGAGATCGCCAAAAAAGCCTTAGTCAGAAACAGTGGGGCTCGTGGACTCAGGGCGATTGTAGAAAATCTTATGCTAGATGTTATGTATGAAGTTCCTTCCCGTACCTCTACGATCAAAGAGATAACCATTACTCCAGAGATGGTACGCGGAGAAAAAAGTGTTTTACCCAAAACAACAAAGCAACTAGAAATTGCGTAGACAATTTGTCTAAGCCTTGGAAAAAAAAATTATGCCAGATCCCAGAATAGAACAATTTGCACAAACTATTTGTAAATCTTTGGATATTGTAGAAGATGATATTGTTTTAATCACTAGCACAGAAGGTGCTGCAAGCCTGATTTTAGAATTGCAAAAAGAAATTTTAAAAAGGTCTGCTTATCCTATTATTCGTATTAGCCTGGAACAAATGCGCTATAACTTTTATAAATATGCCCAGGATAAGCACCTGAACCAATTTCCTCCAGGGTTTGCAAAAGAAATCGAAATGGCGACAAAAGTTATTTCTATAGAATCTGCGAATAATCCCAATCAAATCAAAAAGATTGACCAAAACAAGATAAACCAATGGAAGCATACAGCAGGCCCTTACTATCGAAAGCTCGATTTTATTCCTACTGTTGTAAGCATTTTCCCGAATATTCGATATGCAGACCAGGCGGGAATGAATCTGGAAGAATACGAAAAACTTTTTTTTGATGCTGTTTCTATTGATATGGAAAAGCTTTACGAAAAATACCACCCTATAGAAGAAATGCTTTCCAGAGGAAAACGATTTGAAATTAAAACATCCAACACAGACCTTATTTTCGAATTAGGAGATAGAAACTTTACTTTGCATTCCCTTTTGGTGAATTTCCCTGATGGTGAGCTATTTTGTTCTCCTGTAGAAAACTCTGTAAATGGCTACATTCGGTTTGAGCAACCACAAAGTTACTCTGGCAAAATTTTCCAAAATCTTTCTTTAGAGTTTCGCAATGGTGAAGTAACCCAGATTTGCTCAGAAACCAACATGGATGCTTTGCAAAAATTATTAAAGACAGACCCAGGAGCAAAAAGATTAGGAGAGTTTGGTTTTGGTATTAACCCTGCTTTAAAAAATTTGACAAACGATATTCTTTTTGACGAAAAAGTAACAGGCACGATCCATATTGCGCTAGGCGATGCTTATGTGGAAGCTGGCGGTACCAACCGATCTCTTATCCATTTTGACATGGTGAAAGATATGAGAGGCGATGGTGTTATTATTATGGATGGAAGGGTTGTCTACCGAGAAGGCAATTTCGTAATTTAGATTGTATGGCTCTGTGTAAGCCTTCTGTGCGTTACTATTTTTGATTCCTTACAGAAGGCTTACACTACGCTTTTGTCTTGTTTTTTCCTAAGGAATCACGACTTGCGCCCTGGGTATGGTTAATTTCCATTATAAAATATGGAAAAACTTCATCTTTTTTTTATAGAATTTTCTATTATTTTTTGCTATATTTGGAAAATTAGTGTTCTGTCTTTTTTTCAAAATCTATCAAAAAGGGAGAAAAATTTGCGGTACGGAATTTATAGCGATATTCATGCTAACCTGGAAGCTTTACAAGCTGTCTTTGACAGATTTGAAAAAGAAAATGTGGACGAGTATATTTGCCTTGGCGATATTGTTGGTTATGGTGCAAATCCCAGGGAATGTCTTCAGTTAGTATTAGAGCATAAAAGCCTGATCGTGGCAGGAAACCATGACTATGCCGTTGCTGGAAAGTTAAACATTGACTTTTTCAATCCTTACGCAAAAGAAGCTGTTTTGTGGACTAGAAAACAATTGAATGAGCAAGAACTGCAATATTTAGCAAATTTAGATCTTATTCAAAAAGTAGAAAATGTTCTAACCATAGTACACGGAACAATGAATTTTCCTGAAATGTTTGACTATATTCAGACAAGCTATGATGCTCATCTTACTTTGGAGCTTTTGGATACGCCTGTATGCTTTCTTGGACATTCGCACGTTCCTGTGGCTTTTTTCCAAGGGCCAACAGTATCTTTTTCTATGGATGAAGAATTTGCTGTTCCTAAAGATGGAAAAACTTTAGTCAATGTAGGGAGCGTAGGGCAGCCAAGAGATGAAAACCCTCAAGCTTGCTGTGCCATATATGATGATGAAGCCGAAAAAGTATCTATACTAAGAGTGGAATATGATATTGAGGCTGCTATAAAAAAAATTACAACATCTGGCCTTCCTGAAATTTTAGGCGAGAGACTAAGATACGGTCGATAGAGTAAAACACTATGATAAAGCGAATATATGCTTTCTTTTTGTTAAGATCTGCCCAAAAATGTTTTTTAAAGGATAATGTTGAAAAAGGCATAAGACTTTTGGAAAAAAGCGTTGTTTTTCATCCATACTATGCTTTTGCCTATTTTCAAATGGCTAAAAAATTTGTAGAATTAGAAAAATGGGAAAAGGCAAAAGAATACATAATAAAAGCCATTTCTTTAGAGAAAAAAAATGCTATTTTTTATACACTTTTGGGTATTGTTCTTTGCGAACAAGGGAAATTTGAAGAAGCAAGGCAAAATTTCAACATAGCTATAGACCTGGATGCCAAAAATCAACTCACCCATAATTATTTGGCAATATGCTATTTAAAAGAAGGAGACGAGGAAAACTTCAAAAAAATTCTACAGCAAAAAGGAATTTTTGAAAGCACTGAGGTGCAAACTGAGATGATTTTAAGCCTTGAATCTCATTTAGTAAAAAAAAATCGGCTTTAAATTCCTCTTCTCTGTTTTTTTATAATGCTTCTTGTTTGAAATGGTGAAAAATAGAAAATGCAAAATGCTTTTATTGCCTTTTTATAAATGGTTAACAATAGAATTTCTTAAGGTAAAATTTTATGGCAATTAGAGCCGAAGCCCTTGTGAACAAGGGTTATTCCTGTCTCGAAAAGGGAGATTACGGAGATGCAGTTAAATTCTTAAAGCAAGTGGTAGAATTATCTCCTAATAATCCTGAGTATTACGCCTATTTAGGGGAAGCCTGCTTTTTCAATAAAGAATATGAGCAAGCCCAGGATGCTTTTGATAAAAGAGAGAGATTAATACTTCAAAATTCTTTTTTAAATTCTGATGTTCAAGGGTATAGAGGTTGCATTCTCCTGGAACAAGGAGATATTGAAAAAGCGGAAGCATTATTGAAAGAAGCAGTAGAGAAAAAAGTCCAATCTCCCCAAATTTACTACTCCCTTGCTATGCTTTTTTTAAGAAAAAAAAACTTCCAAGAGGCGAAAAAAGTTCTAAAAAAAATCGAAAGTATGGATCCCTTTTTTTATTACAGGAAAATAAAGGATTTATTGAATCAAATAGGCTTAGCATTATCTTGAGAAAGTCATATTAGATTTTAGATCTCCAAGGTGACATTGTCAAATTATAGTCAAATAACAAAATTTGGGAAAATGCGATGGAAACAGGTAATTCTTCAAAGATATATTCAGGCTCTCGTAGTAAGGTTAGTCCTAAAGATTTGCAACTGGTTGGGAGTCGTATAGGGAGTTGTGAAATTATTGATTTTGTAGGCCGAGGAGGTATGGGATCCGTATACAAAGCACTTCATACTTCGCTCAACCGAGAAGTTGCTATCAAAATTTTAACTGCATCCAACCAGGATGAAAAAGCTGTAGGATGGTTTTTGAGAGAGGCCCAGTCCATAGCGAGGCTGGAGCATCCTAATATTATACAAGTTTATGATCTGGCTTATGATGACAACCTTAGCACTCATTATATCATCATGCAGTATGTGGACGGCAAGTCTCTGGATATTCTTGTAAAAAGAGCACCAGAGAATCGATTATCTCCTATTGAGGCCAGCAAATATATTATTCAAACAGCAGAAGGACTGCATGCTGCCCATCTTAAAGGCATCATTCATCGTGATGTTAAGCCTGCCAATATTATGGTAACACTAGACGGTGTGGTAAAAATAACAGACTTTGGTTTGGCAAAAGGAATTGCCTCTGCTGACGTTTCTACTGTATCGAGTGGCCTTATTGTTGGCACGCCTTTATATATGGCACCAGAGCAATGCGTAGGAAGTGAAATTGATCCAAGGACAGATATTTATGCCTTGGGTGCTTCCTTCTATTATTTGCTTACAGGAAGGCCACCTTTCACAGGAGAGAATTCCTTTGATATTTTAGAAAAGCATATTACAGAATTGCCTGTATCTCCTAACCAGCGTGTTCCAGAAATACCCCAGGCACTTTCCGAGATCGTGATGAAGATGCTGGCAAAAATCCCATCCGAACGTTATAGCAATTGCTCTGAAGTATCCCAGGCTCTTTCTTCTGTTCTGGATGTTTTGATTAAAGTAAAGTGTCCTAAGTGCGGTAAAGAAAATAGTGGAAGAGATGTTTTTACTTGTTTGGAATGCAGGGTCAAGAATCTATGCAGAACACACATGCATGCTGGAACTCAGATATGCGAAGAATGCGCCCTTGCATCCAGCAGAGTGCAATTTTATCATGCTTCGGGTGTAGACAAAGTCGAGTTGATTTCCTGCATAAAAAAAATAGCAGCAGAAACCAAACAAGGCATTTTGACATTCCGATCAGGAGACTATAATTTACTTTTGCATGTCACAAAGCAAGGGTTGGAAGTCGCACAGCAGGATATATCTTTGGAAGAGCTTCTTACAGAATATCAGCAATATGGGCCTATTGAAACAGCGTCCTTGCTCTTGATACAAGTTCTTACATGGGAGCCTTTTACATGGGAATTCCATGAGCAAAGGCCAGGCGATACATTCAACTACGAATGCCTTTCTGTGAAAAACGATGCTTATGCTTTTCTTTTAGGCTATGCGAATGTGATTGATATTCTGGAATCTATCAACCAAACAGGTGCTTTAGTTTTAGTATCCCCAATAGAAAATGCTGTTATACAATACGAGCGGAATTGTATTAAGGTTGCTTCGCCTGTTCCTAGCGGAAAAGAAACATTAGGTGCTTTAGGAAAAGAAGAGTCAGAAAATGTTTTGCACAGGCTACTTTCCAGCACTTTTAAATTGGAATATCGTAGCCCGGTCAATGTTTCTTTAGAAGGCAATACACTGGAAGACTCTCTTGCCGCTGTTTTCATGGAACTCCTGTATCAATGTCCAGATTTTACATTTTATTTGCATTTAACGCCTACTGTAAAAGAAATTTTAGATATAGATACAAAAAACAATATATACCAGAACGAAACTAAGGATTTAGAACCATTAGCAAATAAAATCAACGAAAATTTGCTTTCTTCTTTAAAGCAATACACTGTTCTGGAGCGGATTGGTGTGCCTTTTTCCATTGCTGTATTTATATGTGCAAGCATTGCCAAAGGAAAACTGTTAGATATAATAGGGCAGTATAGCAAACTTGTCAAAGCTTTCGACAATCTCGACAATGATAAAGCAGTGGAATGCCTTTTAACCCAGGCACTTGGCTTTTATCCTTATAACATAAAGCTTCTCGAAGAAATAGCCACCTTAAATGCAGAAAATAGAAAATATGAACGCGCTGCCAGCTTATGGAGTCGATGTGGATCAATACGAGAAAAATTGAATGAAAATGATCTGGCTAGAATATGCTATGAAAAATCCATAGCCATGGACAACAACAATGTCGATTCCAGACTTGCTCTTTTCTACATTTCTTTACGAACCAGTACTCCTGAAGCCACAAAATCCTTGGGTCTTGCTTTGATCCCTGTTTTGCGTAGAAATCTTAAAACAGAAGCCTTGATTGATGTATGCAATAACCTCGTCCAGCTTGATCCTGACCTTGTTTTAGCATACAAAGAACTGATCAATTATTATTTAGAAGAAAATCAAAAGAAAAAAGCCTTAAAAATATATGATGAGCTTGCCCAATCTTATAAAAGGCAAGGAGATAAAGAGTCTTTGGTTCTCACATACCAAAAGATGCTAAAGCTAGATCCAGAAAGAGAAGAGATAAAATCAAAAATACAACAAGAGGTTTCTATTAATGTTCCTTTTGTCAAGGCAGCCATAGGAGCAACAAGCTCTTTCTTCAAGTCTGGATTAGACAGCCGACGTTTGCTAATACTCATAGTTTCTGCTCTTTTCTCTATTGTCTTCATCATTTTGTTCTGGCGAGAATGGAGTGGAATGAGCCAGCTTAGTTTCTATAAGCAAAAGATTAAAGAAGGCCATTTCATAGAAATCAAAAATGAGATGTTTCTTTTTTTGCAAACGCCTTATATTTTAAATACTCACAATGAAGCTGCTTTTATTTACGCAGAACAAGTGGCTATCCAGAACAAAAAGACTCTGGCAAGAGCACAAGAAAATCTGAAGAATCAGATCCAGCAGATCTATTCAGACTATATGCCTACAAAAAATTATACAAAAATTTTAGAGTCTTTGGAAAAATTACAGCAAGACGTATTTAAAAGGCCATCCGAAATCAAAGCACCTCTTTTGGAAGTCATCAAGAAGCATATCAACGATGTTGACAGAGAGCGTGTCCAGCAAATGGAAGCTGGAAACCAGCAGACTTTTGAAAAAGCAAAAGAAGCATGCAACCAAAAGCAGTTCAATCTAGCCCGACAGTTGTTGGATAACTTAAGACAACGAGATCCTTCCTGGGGAGACAGGATTGCCGAGCTTCTATTAGAAATTGCCAAAGAAGAAGACTCGTATAGAACAGAAAGAGCCAAAAGACTAGGCGAACAAAAGGCACTTTTTGAGGAAGGACAACGGCTCAGCGAGCAAGGCAGACTAGAGGAAGCCTTAGACAAATTTGAGCATCTTTCCAGGCTGCTTTCCGAATCAGAATATACACAGGATTCTGCCTTTCATCTGATCAGAATAAAAAGCATTCTCAAAGAAGGAAGTACTCATTTAGAGGCTGCTCAAAAGTTAATAGAAGCAAAAAAATATGAAGAATCCTTGCCATATTTTTTTAAGATTCTCAACGACGAGAGGCTGACCAACACCAATATGGCAAAAAATGTTATGCTTCCTTTGATTTTGGAAACGAATCCACCTCAGAAAATAGACTGTTTGATCAATGGGCAGGTAGTAGGAAAGTTCCCCTACGTATATTTCTATAAAGCAAAAAGCTTAGTAGGTGATATAGGAATCAACCATCCTGCATTCCAGATTGTAAAAAAAGAAGAAAAGCGCGTTTCTGGGTATCCTAGCAAAATCATATTGAATTTAAAAAGAATTAGCTTATGGGAATTCAATACTGGCGAAATCATTGAAAGCCCTTTAATACAAATGGATAGGAAAATCTATCTTGGCGCGAGAGATCAATATTTATATTGTCTGAACCAAAGAGGGCAAGAACTATGGAAGCTGGATGTGGGAAGATTTTCCGAAATCGTGGGAGAAATGCTTTTCCATAATACAAAGCTTTATTTTACAACACAAAATGGTCAATTTTATAGCTTACGGCTAGACGAAGCCTTTGCTGAACCTAAAGAGCAAATCTATTGGAATTTTAAATTTCCTGATACCCAATTGATCAAAGGCCCTGTAGTGCATCGGGATATATTATTTATAGCAAACAACAAAAGCAGCGTTTTTGTCTGTGTTCCGAGCAATACTAGCACAGGCAAAACAGGTTCTTTTAAAGCCTATACTCGATATAGCATAACAGGCAGCATTGCATCTAAGCCCATTTTAGTCGGAGATTCTATTGTTCTATGCAATAAAGACGGAGATGTATATTGCTTTAACTGGAGAACAAACTCCCTTAAATGGCAAAGTGAAAGACTATCAGGGAAGATCCAAGGCGATCCTGTTTACACAGAAGATGCTGTATATGTTCCAACCCAACCAGGAGGAATCACTGCTCTTTCTCTGGAGACAGGGAAAACATTATGGTACAGATCTTTGCCTGGTGGAGTAAAATCTACTCTCACAATCTACAACAAAAATATTTGGGCTGGTGCTGCTGGAAAAAATTTGTATGCCCTAAGCTCAGCAACAGGGGAAATTTTGCAAACAATCCCAACAGAAAGTGGCTTTAGCGTGTCGCCTTTGATTTATCATGATATTCTATGGCTTGGTGGAGAAGATTTTAATATTTATGCCCTCTCTCTATCCCAGGCCAAAATACTGTGGAAGCATACATTACCAGAAAAAATCTTTGCCAGGCCAGCTTGTGATGGCAGCTATATTTACATCGCAGCAGGAAGATCTGTATATTGCTATTGGGTAGCAGATATACTAGAATCCAGAGACTAAAATTTTTATTTGGGGGAAAATTTTTGTAAAAATTTTCCCCCAAACCCACTTTAAAAACTTTTATATATTTAACTATACTTTTGCAGATTTTTGCACAAAAAACACAAAAAAAGAAACACAAAAAGCACAAAAATATAAGCTATCATCTGATATATAGTTATATTTTTGTGCCTTTTGAGATATTTTGTGTTTTTTGTGTTTAAATTTAATGATATAATTTATTGGATTATAATCGACCGCTAAATATTTTTTTGTTGCATTTAAATAAGACTTAAACCTAAGCCTAAACTTCTAGTTGCATAGTATCCGATTCCTAATTTTTTTGGAGGGCAATCCATGAGATGCCTTTTATTGCTAATGACGTTTGTTTTTCTTTCTTCCTTGTTTGCAGAAAGCATCACACCTGATTCAGCAGGTTGGACATTAGTCCGAAGAGTTTCACAGACATCCACTACATGGCATCCTGCGACAGACAGCCTTATGGGAACTGATGTCTATGGAACAGCGACAACAAACCAAACATCGAACTCCACCTTTAGTGTCAACTTCAATAATGCTGTTGCAGGATGGGATCAGATTCTACTCATTACGGGAGACAGACAGAAGTGGATGATCATTAACAAAAGCCAAATTCTCACAACATCTTCAAGTTCTTTTTATATCGAAGTTCTTGCCTCTCATCAAAGTTCTACACCTTACACTACATTGATTTACAATCGTTCGACTTCTGTAGAAGACCCATGGCTGAGTGCTTTAGACCATCATTATGGCGGAAGAGTATCAACATCAGACGATGATGTTCATTCTATGCTATATGGTGAAAATTCTTTTACGGGTTGGAGCTATTGGAGAGCCAACCATTTAGGTGCAAATGTTTTCATTCGCAATTCTGTTGTATCTGTTCCAGAGCTTTCCAACAGCCTGCTTTTCTTTTTAGGAATTGTAGCTTATTTTTTTATACACGGGAAACGATAGTTCTTTCTTTTGTAAGGATGGCTCATTATGAAACAAAATCTTTTTCTTTTATTCAGCTTTATCTTTTTTTTGCCCACTATATTTGCTGCAACCATTTTTGAAGACAACTTCAACGATGGGAACATCAATGGATGGACAGGCTATGGAACTGCTCCGTCCCAATGGCAGGCAAATAGCAATTTATTAAAATACAATGGTGGATCTTATGTTGGCAGCATTTCTTTTGCTGCTATCGACAGTCTTTTAACCCCAACGAACTTTACGATGGAAGCGGATTTCATGATCACCTCCTCGGATAGCTATGGACATATAGGCTTCTTCTGGGGTTATCAAAGCACAAATACGTTCAATACAGCCTATGTTCGCACTCATTCAGACCATATAACCCATTGGAGCTACGTTAACGGATCTCAATCAGCAGAATCCTATTTATACGCAACAGCGAACAATGGAGTCTGGTATCACATGAAGATTTCTGTAGACTATACGACCAAAACCATGATCACGCAATTTGGAAGCACTACACAGACTTTTACTGGCAGCACTTTTGATTCTATCAATCGTAATTCAGGCGGTAAAATGGGTGTTCTGACATGGGGCGAGGTTGGATATTTCGATAACATTGTTGTAACCAGCACTGTTCCCGAAGCATCTACAATAGCTACATTTTGCATGAGCCTATTGCTTTTTATTGCCTATAAAATGAAAAAAAACCTTTAACCTAAGTTTATGGATGCAAAATCCATAAAAGCAAAAGCATTTTTTATGGCTATATTCAATTTTTTTAAAGCATACTATGCGAAAAAAATTCTTATCTTTTGCATAGTATGTTTCTCTACTTTCTACGGATGCCAGCTACCATTAGCCAACCATTTTAGAGATAAAATCTTCCCCCAAGAAACAACAGAAAAAATAGCCCTGTCTCCTATTCTTTTCCCAACATACGCTGTTTTATCTGTTTTTGATATATCCATTATCAACCCTGTACGTGGATGTGAAAATGTACCTCAGTCTATCCAGTCTATATGGCAATGGCAAAACGACAGACCATGGCTTGGCAACTTTGCGTTGATACCATTCAAAGTAATCGCTATACCTCCTGCTGCTATAGGTACAGCAATCTTTTCAGAGCAGTTTATTTATAATAAGAGCCTATCCGAAAAATAATTTTAGGCGAAAATTTTGAGGCACTCGGAGAGCGAGGAGAAAGTGACAAAATTACAGCAAGTGTAGCCGTAGCTACTCTGAGGACAATTTTGCCACTTTCGACGAAGCTATCCGAGATGCATCGAAATTTGCAGCCAAAAGGATTTTTCGGATAGTCTCTAAATCTAGCTCTGGACAAGGCAAAAATTAGGAACGATTCTAGAGTACTTAGCCCATTCGTTGGATTTTCTTCAATCTGAGTAATCTGTAATATTAATCTGCAAATTTTTGTCCTTTAACAGAGGAAGTTTTTATCTACAGATTACGCAGATTAGGAATCGGAATTAAATAAGTTCCCCATTTAGACGATAAAGATAACGATTAAGATTAAGAATCGTAGTCCGATTCGTTATCATTATCTTAATCTTA
>JABWCH010000149.1 GCA_013359215.1 Candidatus Brocadiia bacterium
AATGGTCGAATGGCACGAATAGTTTTTATAGAAATTTCATTCGCGTAATTTGTATATTCGTCTTATTCGTGATTAATACCAGCATCTCTTGAAATATGTGCAACAGCATTTTGACCAGAACACTTTTTCTTATTTTCCCATAATGGATGCAATCCATCTGAGACACGCTGTAGCATCAGCAAATGGGGAACTTATTTAATTTTTGTTCCTGACAATATTCTCATCTTAGAGAATTATATTGACTAGCTTGTTGGGTACAGCAACGATCTTTTTGGGAGTTTTTCCAGCCAGCAATTCCAAAACTTTTTCATTTTTTAAGCAATACTCTTGCAACTGGCCGCTTTCCATATCCGCTGCAACCATAAGGCGGCTTTTGATCTTTCCATTGATCTGGATGACGATTTCGATTTCATCTAATTTTAAGGCTTCCTGGTCTACAGAAGGCCATGGAGAAAAATGGATAAAATTCTTTCCGCCAATTTGTTCCCAAAGCTCTTCAGACAGATGGGGAGCGAAAGGGGAAAGGATGAAAAGCAAAGCATCTACTGCCTCTTTTTGGATTTCAGGAGATACGCTTTCGGCTTTGTTTAAATCCCTCAGTAGCTCATGCAAACGTGCAATCAAGGTATTGAAAGGAAAATCTTTGGCAAACGCATCATGAGCCGCTTGCAAACATTGGTGGGCTTTTCTTCTCAGATCTTTTTCCTCTCTGGTGGTTTCCTTTTTGCCATCGAAGCGGGAAACAGAGGACAATCTCTCTTTCAGTTGCATAACGGTTCTATAGATTTTTTGCAAAAATTTGTGTTCGCCGACCAAGGCATTGTCTGAATAAACAAGTTCCTGGTCTAACTGGCCAAGTCGTAAGATTCCGACTCTTAGCGTATCGGCACCGTATCGTTCAAAAAGCTCGTCAGGGCTAACGCCATTTTTTTTGGTCTTGGACATCTTTGCCATTTCGGCCTTGACTTCTTTACCGCATTCTCTGTGATAGGCATGGACTTTACCATTGCAAGACTTACAGACGATGACAGTGACTTTTTTTGCCTTAGCTCCCTGGATCTCGATTTTTTCTGTAGAAATGTCGGTTTGTGTACCAACGACAGTGCCACATTTTTCGCATTGGAAGTCCAGCTCTTTTTCTGAAACCCAAAGGTGTTCAGGACACCAGTAGGCAGCACGGCATACCATTCCCTGGCAGAAAAGGTTTTGGAATGGCTCATCGAATTCCAGATATCCTAAATCCTTTAAAACCATGGTGAAAAAACGGGCATAGATCAAATGCATATTGGAATGTTCGCTTCCTCCAATGTAGAGATGGACAGGAAGCCATTCTTTAGCCAGATCAGGATCAAAAGCACGGTTTTCTTCTTTAGGAGAAAGATAGCGCAAAAAATACCAGCTAGAATCCACAAAAGTATCCATGGTGTCGCTTTCCCTTTCTGCGGGATTGCCGCAAACAGGGCAAGGAACGCTTTTCCAGCTTTTGCATCTTTCAAGAGGCGATTCGCCGCCTGGCAAAAATTCTACATTCTCAGGCAATAAAACAGGCAAATCCTTTTCAGGAACAGGTACCATACCGCATTTTTCGCAGTATATGATAGGGATAGGAGCACCCCAATACCTTTGGCGGGAAAGTAGCCAGTCTTTCAATCTATATTTAACAGTAAAGTCTCCAAAGCCCTGGTCTTTTGCGTATTGGGTAATGGCATTCATTGCTTTGGTGTTGGGCATGCCATTAAAATGCGCAGAATTGACCTGTATGCCATCTTGTATGTATGCTTTTGTCATGTTCTGCGCTACAAATGTTTCGCCCTCAGGCTGTATGACTACTTTGATAGGAAGACCATATTTTTTGGCAAATAAAAAATCCCTCTGGTCGTGGGCTGGAACAGCCATGACAGCTCCTGTGCCATAGTCCATCAAGGCATAGTTGGCAATCCAAAGCTGCACTCTGTCCTGATTGAAAGGATTGATAAGATAATGCCCAGTAAAAATTCCTTCTTTCTCGCTTTCTTCGCTGCTCCTTTCAATTGCGGACTGGTTGCGCATTTTTTTCACAGCAGCACGAATTTCCTCTTCTTTAGGGTTGCCTGGAAGCAATTTTTCAATCAGGGGATGCTCTGGGGCAAGAGACATAAACGTTACGCCATAAACAGTGTCGGGTCTTGTCGTAAAAACACTCACTGTCTCTTCTGAATTTTCCAATTTAAAGTCCAGCTTAGCTCCTTCGCTTCTGCCGATCCATTCTTTTTGCATTTTTAAAACTTTTTCAGGCCATCTTCCTTCTAGCTTTTTGTGTCCATCCAAAAGTCTCTGTGAATACTGAGACATAGCATAAAACCACTGTCTGAGATCTTTTTGCTCTACAGGAGTTCCGCATCGTTCGCAATTTCCATCATGAACCTGCTCGTTTGCTAGAACGGTCTTGTCATTGGGACACCAGTTTACAGGTGCCATTTTTTTATAGGCAAGGCCATTCTTGAAAAATTGTAAGAAGAGCCATTGTGTCCATTTGTAGTATTCTGGGGAGCAAGTAGCCACTTCTCTTGACCAATCATAGCCCCATCCAGCTCGTTTGATCTGCTCTCTCATTTTTTTGATATTCTTTTTCGTATATTCCTGTGGTGGAGTCTTGGCCTTGATAGCTGCGTTTTCTGCTGGCAATCCAAAAGCATCCCAACCCATGGGAGAAAGGACAGATTTTCCCTGGGAAAGATGGTAACGCACAACGGAATCGCTGATAGTGTAGTTTAAAACATGCCCCATGTGTAAAGCACCAGAAGGATAAGGAAACATCACCAGGCAATACATATTGGGCTTTTTGTCTTTATTCCATTCAAATAGATTCGATTCATCCCATTTTTTCTGCCATTTGGCTTCTATTTGCTTAAAATCATAATACAATTCTTCCATTTTTTTATAGAACTCCTTAGATTGTTTTGATAATTTGCTGTTACTTTGTCACATAAAATTATTTCCAATAGAATGTGGCAGCCGATTGAGAAGGCATTGCGTATATAAAGGACTGTTTGTTGTATTGGACTTTTATTTTTTTGAGCGTATTTTCTCGGTTTAAAACAAGAAGAGCCTTAGATCCATCAGGGTTTTTATAGGAAACGCTTTCCATCTTGTCTTGGAAAGTCTTGCTGTATACTCTATATGCTCCTGGGTCAACGAATTTGCTACTATGTCCTAAACCATAATATTGAAGATTATAGGTCACTTGATCCCAGGATTGGATTGTAATCAACCCTTGGTTTGGGGAATCTGGCCCCATAAGTATAGGCCCACCTTTGGCATCCAAGGCAACATTCCACATAATATATGACTTTGCCCAATTCCTGGGAAAACGAATGGTGTGCATTACCAGATCCTGGAACATTCCTGAAATGCTTCCTCCGCCTATCCATGTTCCACTTCCGCATTCTGTTGCCCAAATTTCCTTATCAGGATGTTTTTCATGCAATTTTGTAAGGTTTTCATGGACCAGGCCACAGTAGTAATGGAATGCACTTCCTGAAATATACGAACCTGCTTTTTCGATTACCGACTGGGGATAGAGGATATTGTCATAGTTATGGTCGTACACGGCGATTTTTGTATCTAGCCCATTTTTCAAAAGCTTTGTACCCAAGATAGGGATAAAATCGCTTTGTTCTTCCTGGCTCATAAGCATTCCAGGATAAAGGGGCGCGTATTCTGGCTCATTTTGTATGGTGATGCAATAGACAGGCGTTCCTTTAGCTTGATATGCTTGTAGAAAACGAATAAAATACTCTGCATAAACATCATAGCAATCGTGCCTTAGAACCCCTCCCTGCTTTCCATAAAGGTGTTTTTGGGTTTTCATCCAGGCTGGTGGACTCCAGGGAGAAGCGAATATCTTGATTCGGCCTGGGCTTATCTGACACGCCTGGTTCAATACAGGCCGTATATGCTTTTCTTCTCTGGCTAGAGAGAACTTGGATAGTTCCATATCATCTGCATTGTCTTTTGTATCGTTGTATGTCCATGCAGACAAGGCAAAATCGCTTGCTCCCATAGGCTGCCTGAGAAGACTAAGATGGATTCCTCTTTCCCCAAAAATATCCTCTAAAACATCGGCTCTCTTTTGCTGGCTCAATTTTTCCATAAGCAGGTAGCAAGACGATTCTGTTAAAGACGCTCCAAAACCATCCATTTTTTGGAATGCTTTAGTGTCTTCCACCTCTATGGTATAGTCTGCGGTGTCCTCATGAATACCCCAAAAAACATCTCCTTGCTTTTCCAGCCATAAAGAATTTTCTGGCTCTGTAAGCCATACCTCTACAGAAAAAAGCTCTATAGCTATAACAAAAAGCAAAAAAACAAAAATTTGCCTATATCTTGCCATACTCATTTTTCCCCAAAGCAATTTTTGCTTAAACAAAAATTGTGCAAAACGTTTCTTTTCTTTTATTGTAAAGTAGCAACAATATTACCTTATCTCGATAAAAATTGCAATAGCTTTTCTTAATCTTTTCGTCTAACAGGTGTTTGCATCGCGGAAATTTTCAAGGAAATAAATATTTTCTTGAAAGAATTTTCTCCATCTAGTATAATTTTTACAATTTATATTTGATTTTATTCTTAAGGTTTTGGTCTATCTTTGGTAAAAACTTTTCCATAAGGCTTGATATGAAAAAAATAGGAAATTATGAAATTGAAAAATGCATTGGGGCAACAGAGCTGACCATGCTCTACCTCGCTCAGCATAGATATTTAGGGAAAAATTTAGTGATAGAGGCATCTCCTGCTGAAAACGATGGGGAATTGCAGCAAAGATTGAAATTTCTGGCGCAGCTTTTGGGCAATCTCAAACATCCCAAAATTCTATCTATTGTCGATGCTTTTGAAGATGGAAAAATGATGTATCTTGTGTTTGAGTGGTCGTTAGATTGGCAAAGTCTTGAACAAATTTTGCGCAGAAAAGAAAAATTGGCTTTGGATGAAACATTGAAACTTTCTTTAGAAGCATGCCAGGTGCTTACTTTTTTGCATGAAAAAGGCGTGGTTCATCAAGACTTCCAGCCCCAAAATTTTTTACTGGGAGAAAACAGTTTTTTTGTTGGCGGTTTTAATCTAGCCAATACACTAGAAAATCCTTTTTTGGGAAACCGCCAAAAATTAGGGGATTCCCGCTATGCTTCGCCTGAATGGTTTTTAAGAGAAAATGTATGTCCAGAACAAGATATATGGTCATTAGGCGTTTGTATGTACAGAATGCTTTCAGGCAAATTTCCTTTTGAAGGAGATGCTCAAAAGGAAGTTGGGGAATATGTATTAGAAGGAAAATTCCGTGCTTTGTCTGAAGTCGCGCCTGGAACTCCCCAGTGCATTCAGGACATTGTGCATCAAATGCTAAAAACCAAAAAACAAGAACGCCCTTCCTTAAAGGAAATCATGGAGATTTTGGAAGGTCAACTGTATATGACACCTGTTGCCAATGCTTTTATTGCTATGCCTTTCCATCCTCATTTTAACAGGGTCTATCATGCCATCCGCAATGTTTGCCAGGAATTTAGAGTAAAGCCCGTGCGTGTGGACGAAAATCTTATGCCAGCGAATATATGGCAAGATATTGAAAAGGGTATCCAGGAATCTACCTTTGTCATTGCCGATCTAAGCACTGTCCCTGGGCCAAACCAAACCAACCCCAATGTTGCTTTTGAAGTGGGCATGGCGCATAGTCTCGGCAAGCCAACGATCCTCTTGACACAGGAAATCGAAAGTTTGCCGTTTGATTTCAGGCAGCAAAGATCCTATCTCTATGAAAACCAAACGGAAAAAATCGCTGCTTTGGAAAAGAAACTTAGGGAAGTGATTTCTTTTTTGCTTGAGCAAAAGATCAAAACCAGATAATGCCATGAATCCCCCAAGCCCTTCTTTGGAGCAAAATATCGTTTGTCTGGAAAATTTTGGAGTGCGTTTTTCAGCAGAAAAAGAACCTCTATTTTCCGATGTTAGTTTCTCTATTCCCAGAGGAGCTATTTTTGGTATCTTTGGCGAAACTGGTTGTGGAAAAACAACTTTAGGACAATGCCTTGGGGGTTTTGTTCCTCTTTCTTTCTGGGAAGGAAAAATCCATTTTCACTTTGGAAATGGAGAAAAATTTTCTTTAGACAAAACCCAGGAATTCCCTGCCCGCAAGATACGAGGGAAAAAAATAGTCTACATTCCTCAAGATCCCTATAAAACGCTCAATCCCTTTGAACCTGTAAAAAAGCAACTATGCCGCATTGCCCAATACTATGGAACAGAGAAAAAACTTCCTGAAATCATGGCGCAACTGCAAATTCAGGAAAAAAAAATACACTTGCTGCCACATCATCTTTCTGGCGGACAGAAGCAAAGGATCATCCTTGCCTGCGCTCTTCTTGCAGAGCCAGAGCTTTTTGTTTTAGATGAACCACTGGCTTCCATTGACACAGGAGGTAGAAAGGCAATTTTAGATTGTTTGCAAGGTCTTTCTAAAGAAGGAAGAACCTTAGCCGTGATATGCCATGAATTGCAAGAGTATGAAAATATCATCGCACCTTCGCTTTGCTTTGAATTTTCATCGCGGCATTCTGTATACTATTTCCCTCAGAAGCGTTCCTTTCGGTCTTTGCCCTTTCCTGTGCTTTCTGTTCAAAAAATTACAAAAAAATTTTATGGCAATCCCGTTTTTGAATCAACAGGCTTAGAGATTCATTCCAATGAATGGGTGTATCTGGAAGGTCATAATGGATGCGGGAAAAGCACATTTGTCAATATGCTTTTGGGCCATCTTTCACCAGACGAAGGGGAAATCCAATGGCTTGGGCAAAAAATTCCTTTTCGAAATGTTTGCAATCATGCAGCAAAGCATATCCATGTGGCTTTTCAGGATGTCTTCCATTCTCTTGATCCCAGAATGAAAGTAGAAGACTCCTTGCGAGAAATCATCTCAAGATCTCCTGGAAAAAACCGAATCATGATGGAAAATATGAAAGATTTTCTTTGGAAGCATCTGGAACTGCCGATAGATAGATCTAAGCTTTTGCCTGGAGAACTTTCTTATGGCCAGCAAAAAAGATTGGTCTTGCTTCGTGCCCTATTGAAATACAGGCTTTATAACATTCTTGAACCCTTGTCTTTTCATCTGCTACTTTTTGATGAAATTTTTTCAGGGATACATAAACCACTTAGAAGGAAAATCATTTTTCTTTTGCAAGAGATGCGCTATGAAAAAACCTTTTCTATTCTGTGGATCGCTCATGCTCAAGACGACCTCAGAAAACTCTGTGATCGTGTATATTGCATTCAAGATGGTAAAATAGTACAAAAGAAAAAAGAAAAAAGTACTTTGGAATTTTATAATTTTCTTGCCGAAAAACGAATAAAAAGTTAGAATGAAAACAGGTTTCTTACTAAAGAAACCATTTTTAACCAAAGATCTTACTGTAACATTTTTTTATTATATTTAAGGAGTTTTTTTATGGCTCACAAGATTAGTGATAGTTGCGTAGCTTGCGGTGCATGCCAATCAGAATGTCCAGTCGAAGCAATCCATTCTGGCGATGTTAAATTCAGCATTGATCCTGATGTTTGCACAGATTGTGGAACTTGCGTAGATGTATGCCCTGTAAGTGCCATTACACCAGAATAAAGATCATTATCTGTTTCGTGAGCAGAATTATAAAACCTGATGCTTTGAATCAGGCATAAAGAATGTTCTCGCTGGTTTGGAATCAAATCCAAACCAGCCCATCCGCCTTCTATTCCCTGCCTTGAGCCATATAACCCAAAGCTAAAGTTTTTTCTATTATATATTCTTTAGAAATATCTTGTTCTATAAAAACTTTCATTTCTCTTCTATCAAAATCCACCATAGCCTTTTTTATTCCCTGGCAATCTTGTAAAGCTTTTTCAAGCTTCCTGGCGCAAGACTGGCACTTAAGCCCTTGAATAGAAAAAAGAAAATACGTTTTTCCCTGTTTAAAAAAAATCTTTTTGGGAAACAAGGAATAGCCAAAAACGCCTAAAAGAACAAAAGCACATAGTGTTTTTATGCTTTGCGGCAGGAAATCGTGGCAATACGTGATTGGAGGCAGGTTTCCTATACTAAAAAGGTAGTCCAGGGATAAACCGCCTAACAATGCTGTTATTATCACTGTTGCAAGATAATAAAAAGTCGCTTTTTTCCCAATGGTTTTTATCATGGTAGCAATGGTTGCCGCATTGGTTGCAGGGCCTGTCATAAGAAAAACAAAAGCTATGCCAGGAGAAATGCCTTTGGCAATAAGTGCGGCAGCAATAGGAACGGAGCCTGTTGCACAAACATATATAGGAATGGCAACTAGCATCATGAATAGCATGCCATAGATTCCCTTGCCCCAAAACCCACTAAAAAATTCTGGAGGCACAAGAAGAGCGATTAAGGAAGAAATGATTATTCCTAAAAGTAAAGGGCGTGCAATATCAGCAGGAAGAGATACAAAACCATAGTGCAGCATTTCCATAAAACGGTTGCTTTTTCTATTATTACAGCAAGATTTTTCCGCTTCCGATAAAGGTTCAGTTTCTTCCTTTACCATAGCATCGACAAGAAATCCGCCTGCAAGTCCGCTGATAAAGGCGAACAAAGGTCTGAAAACAGCAAAAACAGGGCCTAACATGCTTAAAGTAATCATAATACTATCCACGCCTGTTTGAGGTGTAGAAATCAGAAAAGCAGTGATCGCGCCTCGTGTTGCTCCTTTTTTTCTAAAGGAAGCAGCGACAGGGATCACACCACAGGAGCAAAGAGGCAAAGGAACGCCTAAAATAGCAGCTTTCAGCACAGGCATAATCCCCTTACCACCCAAATGTTTTCCTACTTGGGATGCAGGAAGCAATACATAAAGCAATCCAGCTACAAGAAAACCAAAAAGAAGATAGGGCGACATCTCGGCAAAAGTATCCCAAAAAACCAAAAGCCCCTGTACTATAGATTCATACATATTTTTTATTTCCTATGGAAAACGGTTCTTCTTAAACGACTTTGGATATGTAATTGAAAAGAACCCCAATAGCAGAAAGCATTACTCTTTGGGTACTTGGGTTGTAATCTCCCAAAAAAAGAATGCATCGGTCAATCACTTCCTGGTAGTTCAGGTCTAAAATTTCAGCAAGAGTCTTCACTTCCATGAATTGACAATAGCGAAGCAAATACCTTTTGTAGGTTATCTTGGTATAAGAATTGGTAAATCTTAAATTCAACAGTTGGTCTATGGCTTTTTCTATGGGAGCATCGATGTCTATATTCATAACATCTTCAACAGAAGGGGACTTTACATCCATTGGATATCCTTTCTTACATATCGCAAAAAGCTTTATCATGAAAAAAATCATCTAATCTCAATTTATTACAACACACTTCATCCTTATGGATTTCATCTGAAATGCGCTGTAATGCTTTTTTAATATATCTGTGCCGATTAATTTTAACCCAGATCATTTCATATAGCAAAGTCATCCCTAATTTTTTTTATTTTCTTCCTTGATAATTTATAAAAAAAAATCATATAACTTATTATGTAAAAAAGGCTAATGAGGATTTATTTTATTTTCTTTGTTCTGGTAAAATTTTTACAAAAATTTTTCACCTTAAGCAAGGAGAGTTCAATAAGATTACGGATCTCTGGAGGAAATCAGCCAAACCATTCATGGCATGTTCATAGAGATTCTCTTCCCTTTTTAATTTCTTGTGCAGAGAGGAGATGGATCGAAGGGTCTAATGAGCCTTTTTGTATAGAAGAATTGCATACGATTGCCTTTTGCCCAATTTTTTTCCTATTCAAAAAAGTCAAAAAATCTTGTCTGCTTTCATCCATATCCAAAAGCAAAACAATCACTGTTGTTAGTTGAGAAATGCGTTCTGATATAACAGGTTCAATCAGGGCAAAAGGGTTTTCTTCGCAAGATTCCAGACAAGCCAGAACTTCCATAATCTGTTCAAAGTGCGCCAGAGATCGGCCTGCTTCCATAATATATATTTGTGGGCCAGCAGCAAAAAGATCGATTAAGTATTCTTGCCTGGAAAGATAGTCGGCTATGGAGGCTGCCAGACTAAGGGCTGCTTCGAAATCTTCTTTTTTCTCAGGAGTTTTTTTCTTGCCTAAATGGGTATCTAGCACCAGGGCTACTCTGCAAAAAAATTCTTCCTGGTATTCTCGCACTATCGGAAAGCCAAGGCGTGCCCAGGATCGCCAGTCAATATCCCTGAGTTTGTCTCCTTGCTGGTATTCTCTATTCCCTATGTATTCTGCTGAATCGCCTAGCTTGCTGGCAAGCGGAATTCCTCCAGGCTGGTATCTTCGGCCTGTGGGGATAGAAAATTTTTTCAAAGGCACATAGTCAGGGCATACGAGAAAAGAGCTTTCTGCCTGGCTTTTTTTTCCAAGCTTGAACAGGCCAAAAGGATATAAAGAATCCAGGCGAAAGCCAGGGAAAAAGAAGTGACCTCTATGACAGAATTGTATCTGAAATCGAAATTCTTGTTTTTTGCCAGGGGCGATTTCAGAAGAAATTTGCTCTTCAGGATCTAAGGAGCAAAAGGGAAGAACATCCGACGATTGAAGAATCAGGTCTTTTGCGTATCTGCGCGAAAGATTCTCGACCGTTACAGTAAAGGGAATGCTTTCTTTGGCAACCACCCTTCTGGGAAGATTATGGTATACTTTTGCATTGGGAATATAGAAAAGAGAAAAGAGGATGGCAAGCAAAGCTAAAAATGCAAAAAAGCACGTTAGAAAAAAGGTATCGGCATAGCTGTTGCTATTGCCCATAGCCAGAGAAATCAAAAAACATAAAAATAAAGCTCTCCCTGATTCTGTAAAATGGATAAGCCATATTTTTTTGAGTTTTTCTAAAAAAGAAGCTTTTCTTTTTATCATATTGATTGCACTTTTTAGTGTACAGAGTTAAAATTCTGGGGGTAAAGAAAACTATTGGTCTTGTATGCGAATGAAAAAATCATACAAATTTTTTGGAATTAGTCAAGAATTGCTTCATGAGGTGCAATATGCAAGAAAATATAGAAAAAGTATTTTCTGATCAGCAAGAAAAGCTGAGAAAATGGGTAGAAATTCCCCAGGATGGCCGTGGATATTTCCCCAAACCAGGAGATAAAATTTTGGCTTTGGATATTCAATATGTAGGAGATTTTGCTCACATAGGCGGAGATTTATGGGAATGGCAAGGCGGACACATTGATACGTTTGCTGCTGCTGTAAAATCAAGCTTTCCTTATGTTCCAGGCTATTTTTGCTTCCGCGAAGGGCCTCCTCTTCTGAGTTTTTACGAAAAATTGCGGGATCAATACCAAATTTTTCCTGATTTGATCATCATTGATGGGCATGGCACTGCTCACCCTAGGAAGCTAGGAGTAGCTTGCTGGATGGGCATTGCCACTAAAGTTCCAACAATAGGATGCGCTAAAGACACTTTGGTTCATTATGAAGGAGCATTGGAAGAAAAAAAGGCGGCAAGGCTTCCTGTCTTCGTAGATAAAGATCTTGTAGGATATGTATTGCGAACCCAGGATGGTATTAAACCTTTGTTTGTCAGCCCAGGACACCTTGTTTCTCTGGAAACATCAGCTCTTGTCATTTTGGGTCTTCCTGGAGAATACAGAATTCCCGATATTCTACGAAATGCAGACCAGGCAGCACGCCATCATGCCAAATCCAGCGAATATCCTTATCAAGATTTACAGACAATCCCAGAGGTCATGCCATTCTGGGAAAATCCATAATTTTAAAATTAGGAGCTAAGAGCCTATCCGAAAAATAATTTTAGGCGAAAATTTTGAGGCGCTCGGAGAGCGAGGAGAAAGTGACAAAATTGCCGCAAGTGTAGCCGTAGCTA
>JABWCH010000150.1 GCA_013359215.1 Candidatus Brocadiia bacterium
AAAAGAAGATCCTGTCCAGCCAAAAAATCCCGTTGCTTTCCATTATAAACCTACAGTAACCATAGCGAACCTGGTAAGCCAGGGAATGAACAAACAAGACATCATGGACAATAATACTATAAAAAGTATTATGGAAAAATCATTCTATCATTTGGAAAATGTTGGCTATCGCATGGACTATACAAGAGCATGCCATGCTCTTTCTCAATATGGATGCACCTGGGACAACACTAGCAATATGGTAAAATTTCCCCAAGAAAGTATATACAGAGCAATAGAGCATTTTCAGTCAAAAGAGAAAACCAAAACACCTTCCGTTTTACTAGCAGGAAGTTGTCGCCAAAGGCTTCTGGAGTGGGAAAAGAAACTTACGAGAGAAGGCGGCATTGAAGATGCTAAAAAAATCATACAGCTTTTCAACTTTTTGCCTTCTGTGGACTTTAGCTCTTGCGGCATTTACCCACTTGATGTGCCTAAAGATGCTGTTGATCTTGTTAACACAGCCCTCCTTTGTAAATATTCTGCTAAGCCTTTTATCCAGGAAATCTACAGTCTGGACAGTGCAAAATTGATTTTAGAGATGCTGCGTATACTCCAAGGTTCAAAGCAAGAAAAAATCAACAAAATGGTTTGTATCATGCGCTCTTCTTCCATGCAATACAAAAAAATTCCTTTGCAGTTGGCCGAATTATGGCATCAGGAAGAATATCCTATATGGATAACATCCAGCTTTATTACCCAGAATGCCCAGTATTACCCTACTCTATGCCAGGTTCTTTGTGAATGGCTTGCTGGAATTGTTTATATAGCTTCGCTTGGGGGCAATTCCCCTTGCCTCTTGCACTGGGATTCTTGCAATGTATACAATGAAAATTCTCTGTTTTTTTCTCCAGAACAAGCAAAGATAGCTCTTGGATTGCAGCAAATTTCACAGACTTTAGGTTTTCCATGCTTTGCCAATCTTGGCCCCAATCTTTCCTGGTGGGATTTCCAGACAGGATGGGAAAAAGGCTGTGCAGGCGTTTTTAGCTATATTCAACAGAGTTCGTGGGCATCGTATGCAGGCATACTAGGAGAAGATTTTAGCCCAGAACAACTCGTATTAGATAACTTTATCGCCAATATTATTAAAAAATGGCAAGAAAAAATGCAAAATTCTATGGAAACTATGCCTGTGGAGAAACTTTGCGAAATGGCACGACAGAGAGTATTTCCAGGAAAAAAGCACGAAGCCTTAGAGCTTTCTGGATTATTGGGCGATAGTTTCTATAAAGAAAAAGAAGATATTTTAGGCACTATCCACCGTCATATCAAACAAATCTTTGAAGAACAAAACCATCCTTGCCTTCTTTCTTACGATATAGAAAAAGAAATAGAAAGGCTGGTTCAAATTCGCTATGAACAACTGGGAGTATAAAAATTATGCTAAGTATTTCCTCCAAACAAGTGCAGACCATTGCGGACTATGCTTTGGAAATTCTGGAAAAAGAAGGATGTATCTATAATTCTGGAAATGCTTTAAGTTTGCTTTCTTATCGTGGATGCAACATAGAGGAAAAGATTTCTCGTGCTTATATTCCCTCCCAGAAAATGAAAGAAGTTTTAAAGAAATTTTTATTTAAACCTCTTTCTTCCCCCAAACTCATGAGTGGTTCTGCCCATTTTTTTCTGGATATGAATACTAAGAAGAAAAGATCTGGCACAGCAGACGATGCAAAAAAAATGGTGGCTTTTGCATCGCAGCTTAAGAATGTAGAGATCCTTTCTACTATGGTCGATTTAGAGAATACGAAAAAGCAAGAGCAATACGATATTATATTGCGCTACTCGCAGAAGCCTTTTTTTGTAAATGAATATTCTCCTGAAATTGTACATGATCTTTTGGCTATGACTTCTATTGCCTGCGGATCTTATAAAAATCTGCAAGAAAATCCCAGAATATATGGTGCAATAGAGCTAGAATCCCCTTTTTGCTATTCAGCCTCTCATCTGGATGTCCTTGGCCTTTATGCAAAGCATGGACAAACGATATGTCTTAAAAGCAGCTATGAATTTAGCACGGAAATCCCCCCCCAGGGGTTGCTGTCCCTCCAAATGGCAGAATGGCTTGCAGGAATTTTTTACATCCATGCTATGGAATATCCTTGCTCTGTATGCATACAATTGCCTTCGTTCCCTTTTGGAACAAAAATAGGACATTATCAGTCTCTTTTGGACTATATTTCTTATCAACATATTGCCCTTCTTGTATTGGAACAGCTTTCGATTCCTGTCAGTCTTCCTATTCTTCCTATATTAGGGCTTGGATTTCTAAGCGGATGGGTCGTTGCCTTGCAAAGATCCATTGCTAAAAAATTCCATGCTTCTTATCTAAGCGATGCAGGAAAAAATGAGCCAAATACCTTTAGCCCTCTCCATTTGCTGATTGAAGATGAATGTGTTTCTTATCTGAACCAAATCGACTTTGAAAAAGAAGATATACCGAATTTATCATTAGAAAGCATGCTGTCTCCTTCTCAAAAGAAGCAAAATTTATGGCTTTCCCCTATATTCCATTATAATATGAAAGATATATGGCGTAAAAAAAAGGCAACTTGGCAGGATACTCTAAGAGAATATACCATAGATAGATGGAATGCATCGAAAGTAGAGCCAGTTCTTTCTTCTGCAACATTACAGGAATTAGATAAAGTTTGCCCTGCTGAGCATCATTCATAGAAACTAAGAAGTTAGATGTTTGCCGAAAAAGCAAAGATTTTTATCACAAATAAGACGAATGGTCGAATGGCACGAATAGTTTTTATAAAAATTTATTCGCGTAATTTGTATATTCGTCTCATTCGTGATTAATACCTTTTTGGTTTCGGCTTGTCCGAGATAGTAGAGGAAATCATGGATACTTTTTCCCAAGAGCTTGCTGTCTTACAAAAAGCTTATAAAAAAATTTTAGCCATAGGCTTGATGGTATTTTTTCTTGTCTTGGTTTTTCTTATATTAGAAATTTTTAAAATTGTGCAAATTTTAGAAATTTCGTGGAAAACGATCTTTGGGCCTATTACTTTTGTTGTCGTAGCGGTTTCTCTTTTGCTTGTCCTTATTTTCGTTTATAAATGTGAGCAACATCGGGCCGTTTTACAGATAGAAAAAACAAGGCGTTTTACGCAGTTTGTCCTGAGCCGCCTTTCTAAAATGGCATTCTGGAGTGATTACGAAGGGCATTTTGTCTATGTAAACAATGCTGCTTGCCAGAAATTAGGATATACTGAGCAAGAACTTTTAAATTTAAAAGTTTTCGATATCGAAGACATTTTTCCTTTTATATCATGGGAAGAACATTGGCAGAAGCTGAAATCTTCTGGAAATCTGGTTATAGAATCCTACTACAGAACCAAGAATGGCAAAATTTTCCCTGTGGAAATCCATGAAACCTATATTGAGTTCGAAGGGAAAGAATACAACTGCACTTTTGTAGAAGACATGACCATACGCAAAGAATCGGAAGAATCCTTACGCAAGAGTGAGCGATTTCTAACAGATATTTTTGAAAGCATACTAGATGGCATTAGCGTTTTATCCCTGGATCTTACTGTTTTAAGAGTGAATACTGTAATGGAAAAATGGTATTCCTGCCATTTGCCTTTAATAGGCAAAAAATGCTATACTTGCTATCATGGAAGCAATCGAGTTTGTGACCCTTGCCCTTCTTTGCGATGTCTTCTCTCTGGAAAGCCAGAAAATGAGATTGTAGCTGGTCTCCCTGGCTCTCCTGTTGAGTGGATAGAACTCTATAGCTATCCTATGAAAAATCCACAAACAGGAAAAATAGTCGGGATTCTAGAATTTGTAAGGGATATTACCCAAAGAAAAAAAGCAGAAATTGCGCTAGAGCAAAGCGAAACTAAATTTCGAACCCTCTTTAATGATATGTCAGAAGGCGTTGCTTTGCATGAACTTATTTTAAATAAAGAAGGAAATCCCTCAGACTATCGTATTATCGATGTAAATCCTTCTTATTCGAAACACACTGGAATTCCTATGGAAATGGCGAAAGGCATTTTGGGAACAAAAGTTTATGGAACGGAAAAGCCTGCTTATCTTGATGTTTTTGCAAAGGTTGCACAAACAGGAGAGCCTTATATTTTTGATACGTATTTTCCCCCACTCAAAAAGCATTTTCACGTTTCTGTTGTTTCCCATGGGAAAAACTGTTTTGCAACTGTTTTTGAAGATATAACAGAAAGAAAAAAAAGAGAGCAGGAATTGCATGAAAAAAATGCAGAGTTAGAGCGGTTTACTTACACAGTCTCTCATGATCTACGAAGCCCCCTCATAACGATTAAAGGATTCCTCGGAGTCATGCAGCAAGATTTGCTTTCTGGAAGACAGGATCGTATTCTGAACGATATGAAGAGGATTTCTGATGCTGCGGATAAAATGGAAAGCCTTTTGCGCGATCTGCTTGAACTTTCCAGGATTGGCAGAATTGTAAACAAGCCAATAAAAATTTCTTTGGATCAGCTCTTTAAAGACGCGATTGAGCTGCTTTCTGGATCTATCAAAAAAAAGGAAATCAATATTGTTCTATATTCTGGATTTCCCTTTGTTTATGGCGATCCAGTGAGGTTGCTTCAGGTAATACAAAATCTTTTAGAAAATGCAATCAAATATATAGGACAGCAAGAAAGTCCTTTAGTTGAGATTGGTATGAGGGAAAAAGATCAAGAAAAAATATTCTGGATCAAAGACAATGGCATAGGAATTGACCCTAAATACCATGAAAATATTTTTGGACTTTTCAATAAGCTAGATGCTAAAACAGAAGGAACAGGCATAGGACTTGCTTTGGTAAAAAGGATTGTTGAAGTACATGGCGGAAGGGTCTGGGTAGAATCAGAAGGCTTAGGCAAAGGTGCAACCTTTTGTTTTACTTTACCTTGTACTGCCGAATAAAGGTAAAAATATGCAAGAACACCCATTTTATATTCTTCTTGTCGAAGATAACCAGGATCATGCTGAACTCGTGAAAAGAACTTTAGAAAAAACGGAAACAGAAAGCCTTATTTTTCATGTAGACAATGGAGAATCTGCTTTAGATTTTCTCTATCGTAGGGGTATATATCAGGATAATTTATGCTTCCCAAAGCCCAATCTTATATTGCTTGATCTCCGCTTGCCTAAAATTGATGGCTTAGAAGTACTAAGAGCAATCAAACAAGAAGAACGGTTTTTGGATATCCCTGTTGTGATCCTGACATCTTCTGATACAGAGCAAGATTTGACAAAAGCATACCGCTATCATGCTAACAGCTATCTTACAAAACCTGTAGATTTTATTAAATTTAGCAATATGATGAAAGACTTTGGGGATTATTGGCTCTATTGCAACAAAACAGTAGATTGGAACAAAACTATAGATTTAAAGAAAGATACAAACTGGCATAAAAGCATGGACAGGCTTTTTTAGGATATCAGGTGGCGATATACTGTCGAGAATCCACCCTATTTTGGAGAAAAAGGATGAAAAAAGAGACTATTAAAATGCTGCTTGTAGAAGACGATCCTGCCCATATTGATTTAGTGATGAGAGGTATGGAAAGCTCATCCAAAAAATTTGAAGTATCTATAGCGTATTCCATCCAGGAAGCAAAAGACAGCATTAAGAAAAGTAAACCAGATATTGTTATTTCTGACTATCTTTTGCCTGATGGAAGGGGGGATGAGCTTGTTGCGTTTGCCAACCGAGCTTTTCCTTCTGTCATCATCACAAGCTATGGAAATCCTAAAATGGCAGTAGAGATTTTAAAAGCAGGTGCTATGGACTATGTTGTCAAGTCTCCTGAAATGTTTTTGGATATGCACCATATAGCAGAAAGAGTTTTAAGAGAATGGCAAAACATTCTCGATAAAAAGAAGGCAGAAGAAGAAAAAAAAATTTTGGAAGAAAAACTCAGACGTGCTGAACGCATGGAAAGCTTAGGTGTTATGGCAGGAGGAATCGCCCATGATCTGAATAACATTTTAGGCCCCATGCTTATGCTCCCTGAAATTATCAAAGAAGAAGTTCAATTCCTCTCCAGGCAAATTTCTCTGGAAAACTCTGAGTTAAAAGCACTTGTGAGCAATATTGATCGAGATATAACTTTGATCGAACACAACACAAAAAGAGCGATTAAAGTCATCAAAGATCTTCTAGCCATGAGCAGAAGGGGCAGATATGAATTCCAGCCTCTTTCTGTAAATACTCTTATTTCCTCCAGCATCAAAGACCCCGAATTCATCGTCCTAAGAAGGGATAAGCCCAGAATTGAAGTGGAAACCAGAATGCAAGACGATTTGCCTTGCATAGCAGCATCTTCAATTCATTTTCAGAGAGTTTTATACAACCTCTACATCAATAGCTTTGATGCTATGGATATAGAAGGCAAAATTTCTATTTTTACAAGGCGGGCTTTTCTGGAAAATCCCTATATAGCCTATGAGCCTATATCCGCAGGCGACTATGTTGTCATTGAAATCAGAGATAATGGATCTGGAATAAAAAAAGAAAATCTATCGCGCATGTTCGAACCTTTTTTCAGCACAAAAAAGCAAAGCAGAAAAAGCGGTAGTGGTCTTGGTCTGTCTGTTGTGCATGGAATTGTAAAAGACCATAATGGCTTTATTGATGTTTGGAGTGAAGAAGGCAAAGGGACAATTTTTAGCCTTTATTTCCCCGCATTAGAGGAAAAAATCGAGGCAAATCCTCTGGAATCTACAAAGCGTATGGTACGTGGCGGAACAGAGTCCATTCTTCTCGTAGATGATGAAGCAGGCCAGCTTTTTATTGCCAAAAGAGCTTTATCCATGTATGGCTATAATATTGAAGAAGCTGCAAACGGAGAAGAGGCGATCAAAAAAATCCAGCAAAGACAGCAGAACCCTTTTGCTATGGTTTTATTGGATATGATGATGGGGACGATGGATGGGCTGGAAACTTATAGTAAAATCCAAAGCATTTCCTCTGCCATCAAGGTACTGATCGTAAGTGCACATTTTGCTCCTGAGATGATCCGCGTTTTTTTTGAAAAAGGAATTTCCTGGTTAGCCAAGCCTTATACAAAAGAAAGTCTGGCACTTGCTGTGCGAAAAACGCTGGATGGAGAAAAAGCATGAAACTTGCAACGCTATGCTATATTCAAGATCAGGGGAAAACCCTGATGCTAAACCGCATCAAAAAGCAAGGCGATATCCATCTAGGAAAATGGAATGGCGTAGGCGGAAAAATGGAGGCAGGCGAGACTCCACAGGAATGTGCGGTAAGAGAAATACGAGAAGAAACAGGACTGATTGCAAAAAAACTCCTTTACAAAGGTTTTCTGACCTTTCCTGAGTTTGCAAAGCAGGAAGACTGGTATGTTTTTGTTTTTGTTGTGCCTGAATTTGAAGGCATGCTGATAGACAGCCCAGAGGGAGTGCTTTCCTGGATAGACGATGAAAAAATTTTAGATTTGCCTTTATGGGAGGGAGACCGTTTTTTTCTTCCTTATTTGAACCAAAACTGCATTTTTTGGGGAAAGTTTATTTATAAAGAAAAAAAATTGATCTTTTACAATCTTGAAGTTAAGGAAATGAAAAGTCTATGAATTCTTTTAAAAAACTGTACAACTGGGTTCTGGGATGGGCTAACTCTCCTTATGGGGCTATTGCCTTGTTTATTCTGGCTTTTATAGAATCAATTTTTTTCCCTATTCCGCCTGATGTTCTTCTGATCGCACTGGCTTTAGGCAGCACAAACAAGGCTTTTGGATATGCCTTGAATTGCACGATTGCCTCTGTCGCAGGCGCAGTGATTGGCTATGCTATTGGATACTACGCATGGCTAAATTCAGCAGGACACTTCACTCCTTTTGCGCAGTTTTTTTTCAACAATATTCCTGGCTTTACCCAAGACTTATACAAAAGCATCCAGGTGCTATACCAGGAATGGGATTTTTGGGTGGTTTTCACAGCAGGCTTTACTCCTATTCCCTATAAAGTTTTTACCATCACGGCTGGTGTATTCGATGTTTCTTTTATTATGTTTATTTTAGCCTCTATTGTGAGCCGTGGCGCAAGGTTTTTTTTGGTTGCTTTCTTGATATGGAAGTATGGACATAGTATAAAAAGCTTTATCGACAAATATTTCAACTGGCTTGCGCTGCTTTTTACAGCTTGTTTGATAGGTGGTTTTGTTTGCATTAAATACCTCTTTTAAGGAAAAGCACGATGTCAATCCTTGTAACAGAAAAAAAGTTACGTGATTTTGTAGAAGCCGTTTTTCTCACATACAATCTGACAAAAGAAGAAGCTTTTGTTTGCAGTGACAATCTTGTAATGGCCGATATGAGAGGCGTTCACTCTCATGGAGTTGCCAGACTAAAACGATATGTGGACAGCATTGCCCAGGGTCTGATTTTCCCCTTGAAAAAACCCACTGTTGTCTTGGAAACTCCGAACACTGCAACTATTGATGGCAACGCTGGTTTAGGGCAAATTGTAGGATACCATAGTACAAAAATAGCCATAGAAAAAGCCAAAAAAACAGGCATAGGCGTAGTTACTGTGAGAAATAGCAACCATTATGGGATTGCTGGATATTATGCCAATATGATGCTACAAGAGAAGCTACTTGGGATTTCTATGACAAACTCTGCCCCTCTTGTTGTTCCTACCTTTGGTAAAGAAATGATGCTAGGCACAAACCCTATCAGCCTCGCTGCACCCACAAAACGCAATCGTCCTTTCTTTTTGGATATGGCAACATCTGTTGTCCCACGCGGTAAGCTAGAAGTATACAACCGTGAAGGCAAAACCATGCCTGATGGATGGTGTGTTGATGAAAAAGGCAAAGCCTGCTCTGATCCAGCAAAGGTTTTGAACAACATGTCCAATCGCATTGGCGGTGGAATTCTACCCTTGGGTGGCGAAGGAGAGCTTTTCAGTGGATACAAAGGCTATGGGCTTGCCCTGATTGTAGATATTCTTTGCGGAGTCCTTTCAGGGGGTGCTTACAGCGATCTTGTTTATGGCGAAGGAAAAGAAGGAAAAGGCGAGCCTCCTAATGTAGGGCATTTCTTCATGGCATTAAAAATAGAAAATTTTGTAGATTTTGATACCTTTACCAGCAAAATGGATGATCTCTTAGACCGCATTAAAAAGTCTGCCAAAGCCGAAGGAGAGAATCGTATTTATATCCATGGCGAAAAAGAGTATGAAAAAGTAGAAAAATACCAAAAAGAGGGCATTCCCCTTCAAGAAAAAGTATATGAAACCCTCCAGAATATTGCCAAAGAAAGAAAATTGGATTTTTCTCTGAGATAGTATTTTAGCGTAACCCTAAACGTAGAAATCATCGGACTTACGCAAAGAGATTTTTATTTGGGGGAAAATTTTTGTAAAAATTTCCCCCCAAACCCCCTTTAAAAACTTTTATATTTTTATTTTGCAATAGGTTATGAAAAAAATAAAAATGAATTTTGAATCGAAAAGTTAATACATATAACAACAATTAGGTTGGCAAAGCCCCTGGTAAAGCTATTAAGGCATGAAAAAGAATGAAAGATATGCATTATAAACATCTGATAGAAACAGCCCCTTTTGGCTATGCTTACCATAAAATCGTCATAGACGACAATGGTCTTCCCATAGACTATATATTTCTTGAAGCCAACAAAGCCTTTGAATATCTAACAAATCTCAAAGTCTGCGAAATTCTCGGTAAAAAAGTAACAGAAGTGCTTCCTGGTATAGAAAAAGATTCTTTCCATTGGATTTCTTTTTATGGACAAATTGCCTTAATGGGCGGACAACAAGATTTTGAGCAGTACTCTATATCTTTGCAACGGTGGTATAAGGTACAAGTGTATTCCCATGAAAAGTACTATTTTACGACTATTTTTGTCGATATAACCAATGCCAAGAAAAGCCTTTCTGAAACAGAAAGCTTTTTTGATGTTAATCTCGACTTACTGTGCATTGCGGATTTCCAGGCAAATTTTTTAAAGCTAAACAGGGAATGGGAAAATGTGCTTGGATATTCATTAGAAGAATTAAAGGGAAAAAAATTTCTTGAATTCGTACATCCTGATGATACAGAGGCAACACTCCAGGCACTTTCCAATTTATCTAACCAAGAGAAGATAATCAATTTTGTCAACAGGTATAGATGCAAAGATGGTTCCTATCGCTATCTCGAATGGCGTTCGCATCCTTATGATAGCTTGATATACGCTGCTGCCAGAGACATCACAGAATGGAAAATGGCAGAAGAAAAGCTAAAAGCGGAAACCAAGCATAGGAGCATTTTGCTTGAAAATATCAAAACCCAAGTATGGTATTTGATCGATGAGCATACTTATGGCATGGTAAACGAATCCCATGCCGCGTTCTTAGGTGTTAATAAAGAGAGCCTGTCTTTTAAAAATATGTATCATATTTTACCTAAAGAAATTGTGGATATTTGCGTAGAAGGAAACAGGCAAGTATTTGCAGGGAAGACCGTGTTGTCTGAAGAATGGATGTACCATTTTTCTGGGGAAAGAAGGCTACTTTCCATTACCAAAGTTCCTGTCTTTGCTCAAGATGGGTCTGTAGAATATGCTGTATGCTCTGCTGAAGATATTACAGAACGAAAGCAAGCAGAAGAGGTTATTTTAGAATCGAAAAAACAAGCAGAGTCTGCCAATAAAGCGAAATCGCAGTTTTTAGCCAACATGAGCCATGAAATCCGAACTCCGCTGAATGGGATTATTGGCTTTATGGAATTGCTCCAGAGCACGGAACTTAACGAAGAGCAAAAAGAATATCTGGAGAATATCAACATTTCCGCAAACTCTTTGTTGGGAATCATCAACGACATCTTAGATTTCTCGAAAATAGAAGCCAATAAATTGGAGATTGAAGAAATCAAGGTAGACATTGTAGAGCTTTTAGAAACGGTTTGCGATATGCTAAAGCTCCAAGCCTTCCAAAAAAAACTGGAGCTGCTTCTCAACATCCATGCAGATATGCCATGCTATGCTGTTGTAGACCCTATACGCCTTAAGCAAATTTTAACCAATCTTTTAAGCAATGCTGTGAAATTTACGCCAAAAGGCGAGGTGGAACTCAAGGCAAACTTCAATAAAATAGATAGTCGGAAAGGGAAATTCTATTTTGAAATTCGCGATACAGGCATTGGGATAACAGCAGAGCAACAAAAAAAGCTTTTCCATGCTTTTTCCCAGGCTGATACATCTACAACAAGGCGTTTTGGTGGTACAGGTCTTGGCCTTACCATTTCCAAACTTCTTTTGGAAAAAATGGGTGGAGAAAAAATTTTTTTCCAAAGCACACTCAACGAAGGTAGTGTTTTCTTTTTTAGCATAGAAGCCGAATACGAATATGGAGAAAGAAAGAAAAGGTTTTCTCATATAAAGAAAGTTTTAGTGATTGACGATAATGCTTCCAACAGAAAGATTCTTGAGCTTACCTTTAAAAATTGGGGGGTGGATTTTGTTGGTTGTGATAATGGCATCGAAGCCATGAAATCTTTACAAAATGCACTGTTCGATGTTATCATCGTAGACTACCAGATGCCCTACTTGAATGGCATTGAAACCATAAAAATGATAAAAAAAAGCCTTGCTAGTCTTCAAGAAAAGCAGCCGATTGTTTTGTTGCATAGCTCATCCGAAGAACCAGAGATTCGAGAAGAATGCAAAAAATTAGGGGTAAGGTTTAACATTGTCAAGCCTGTCAAGGCCAGAGAATTGTTTCGCTATCTGGAGCTAATCCACGATTCTCAGGAAAAAGCAAAGCCAAAAGATTCCCAAAATGC
>JABWCH010000538.1 GCA_013359215.1 Candidatus Brocadiia bacterium
CACGAATAGTTTTTATAGAAATTTCATTCGCGTAATTTGTATATTCGTCTTATTCGTCATTAATACCTTTTTGTCTGAGATAGCATCTCTTGAAATATGTTCAACAACATTTTGAGCAAAACAAATTCCATGATACTGGTATTTTAAAAATTTTCTACGGTATTTTCAGGCCAGGCTGGTTTCCAGTTTTCTGGAAAAAAAGCAAGGCATGATTCTGGTATTTTTTTATCTACCTTCTGGAAGATGTTGTATGTTAGTTCTAAAAGCTCATTTTCTATATAAGATCGGAATTTTTCCAAATCTTCTGGGTTGGAGACATCAGGCAAAAAATAAGGGCCTTTGGAATAGATTACGATTTTATTGAAAGGGAGAGGCACCATGGTTCTGTCCCATGTTGGCAGCAAGCATTTCCGTTTTGCCCATAGCCGCAACATAAAAATAGGACACTGGCATTCCTTGGCTATTACAACAGCACCATGTTTCAGTCGGTAAGGAGGCCCAGAAGATCCATCTACGGTAATACCAGCAGGAGAATACTGGCTTTCTTTAAAATCGGCTATAAAATCATCCAGGATTTTTTTGTGGCGTTTTTTGCCTTTGCTACTCCCGCCACGCCATATTTTTTTGTATTGGAACATTTCCAAAATTTTGGTGATGATTTCGCCAGAGTCTCCTACGCTCGCCATGGTAATGGGGCTAAATTTTTTGTATGCCCAGGGTACATTGAAAACGTCTTGATGCCATAAAACAGCAACGCATTTATGCGGTTCGCATTTTTCGATAAAATCCGTCATCGTATCGCTTAGATCGACTACTTTGCTTGTCCAGAGAACAAAGCGGATGTAAAGGTAATATATATAAGGCAAAGTATACTTGGCTATGATAAGAAAAAATCGATTGCGTATTCTTTTCCATTTCCATTTTTTCTTAGGCTTTGCCTCTGGTTCTTCTGTTGTTTTTACCTGTATTGGTTCTTGTTCTTGCATTATGATTTCCTATGCTTTTTTTCCAACAATAATGCTGGATTGGTTTGGCCCAGAAAAGGGCAATCTTTGGATTTCGATGAATCCAGCTTTTGCCATTTTTTCCTCAATCTCTTCCTGGCTATAGCTACGCCCTTCTTGTGTATTGACCAGCATATTCAAGGAAAAAAGGCTGGCAAACAGAGGCTGTGTTTTAGAGGAATCCAATAAAAATTCATGCACAAAAAGAAGCCCTCCTGCACAAAGAGAGCCTGCTGCTTTTTTCAGAATGGCATCGCATCCCTGATCTCCTTCTGAGTGGAGGATGTGGGAAAGCCATGCAATATCATAAGAGCCAGGAATTTCATCTTTAAGGTAATCTCCGCCTACAAAGCGAACCCTCTGGGAAAGACCAAACCTTTCGATGGTTTTTTGGGCAAATTCTTCGCTTTCTGGTAAATCATAGATTGTGCCAGAAAGTTGTGGATTGGCGAGGCAAAACTGAATGCAGTATGTGCCTGGCCCACCGCCTAAATCCAGGATATGCTTTCTCTGGGAAAAATCGATTTGCCTGGCAAGCCCTGGAGCAATGGACATAGCCAGATTGAACATGCCCATCAAAAAGCTTTCTCTTTCTTTTTTGGTATTGCTGCGGACGCGAGTAGGTTTGCCTGACTTCACAGCCTGGTCGAGCCTGTTCCATCCCTCGACAAGCTGCGCATGATGTTCTATCATATAGCCAATGTATTGCGGCGAATCCTGGGATAGGTATTCTTTTGCAGCTTTGCTGTTTTGATAAAGGTTTCCTTCTTTTTCCACAAGCCCCATACCACAGAGTGCGTTCAGGAGCATTTCCACCCCTCTCTCATCGCCTGGCATTCTTTCTGCTATTTCCTTAAAGGTTTGCTTTTTCCCATCTAAGAGTGTAAAAATGCCTAGTTTGACAGCATTATGCAAAGCGCATACGTTCCAGTACGAACCAGATGTTTCTAAAATTTTTTGGATTGTCCATGTTTCTGCCATGATTTTTTCCTTTAGCGACAAGAATGAAATAATTATTTAAAATGCTTATGGATTTGGCTTCTAATCTGGATACATCAGAAAAGTATTTTATCACGAATTTTGCGAATGGACGAATA
>JABWCH010000151.1 GCA_013359215.1 Candidatus Brocadiia bacterium
CTGGCGCATCAAAAAATTTTATTTCACACCGAAGCCTGGCACAAAGAAAAGCTTGATACCTGTTTTTTTGATTCCTGAAAGAAGGCTTACACGGAGCGATCGTTTCAGATAAAACTAGCTTGCTGTGTTGAGTTTAATACAAGCTAGTTTTTTAAAAATACTTATAACTTAACACACATGACGATTACAATAAGAGCTTTTCCATAAGCTCTGCTTTGCCGCCAAAGATGTCTTCTTTGGTTTTTTCGTAATATTGCGAAAGCAGGCTTTTCACTCTGGGAAAACCCATTTCCTGGCAAAGTTTTATAGGGCCTTTTTGCATCCCAATGTATTCGTCCATGGCTTTTTCTATCTCAGGGGCAGTGCAATATCCTTTGTCTATGGCCCATAAACAAGTGCTTATGTATATGCAAGACAAACGATCCACAACATCTTGCTCATAGTTTTTCTTTTCTTCAGGGGAAAGCGAAACCAGAATTTCTTCTTCTTCTGGCTTTTCAGGATTATAGGAATAGAATCCTCTGCCTGTCTTCATTCCAAAATCGCCCTGATCTACTTTTTTTTGCATTTCTTGTATAGGCAAAATAAAGAACTCAGGATATGGCATCTCTTCTTTATAATTTTTGGTGGCAGTCAGAGCAATGTCGATTCCTATGTTGTCCAGAAACTCGAAGCTCCCCATAGCAAAGATTTTTCGAACCAGGGCATCGATTTCTTTTTTGCTCAGAATTTTTTCTTTGTAATAGCGAAAAACCTGTCCCTGGAAATAGCTGAATATTTTATTCAGAAGAAAAGCCCCTTCTTCTGGAAGAACCAGGGCATTTTTCTTGATTTCCTTGGAAAATTTTTGCAGTTTTGCGATGGTGGTAGGATCGCATTGGTCTGTGGCTATGATTTCCAGGCTACTGCAATAGGGAATAGGGTAAAAAAAATGCAGTGCAGCAAAGCGAAGTCTTCTCTCTGTATTGGGATAAAGCTTACCAGGCTTTATCGAAGATGTATTTGTTACAAATACGCTTTCTGCTTTTGCAATCTTGTCTAGCTCCTGGAACAAGGCAATCTTTGCGTCCTGATCTTCTGAGATGCTTTCAATAATCAGGTCGCAGTCCTGCAAATCCGACAGCGCATCGGTGATGATGGTATTGGAAGTTCTAAACTGGAATGTGCTTTCGTCTATTGCTCCACTTTTATACATTCTTTTTATTTTTGTTTCATATTTTTTGCTAAAAGAGGCTTTTTTTTCTGGATTTCTGCAAAACCATACCAAAGAATAGGGGAAATCGTTCAAGAAATAGAATATATCCGTTCCCATTCTACCGCTCCCTACGATTCCTATTTTAGGAAAAGTGCAGTCTGCCATACTATTTCTCCTCTTTATAGCTCATGCTGAAACCAGCAACGAGAAGCTTGCTCACTTCCAGGACAAAGCTTAAAATAACATCGCCATGGTTGAGCTTTTCTTCTCTCATAAGGGCATCAAGGCTAATAAAAACGGCTGGTGGGCCAGGATATCCCATCTTGGAAATTCTTGTGTAGAGTTTTTCTTTGGGTATTCCTAAAATGGAATTGCATTCCCCTAAAATAACTTCCACGACATGCTTTGTGGGCATATTGAGCTGGAAAAATCTTAGCTTGCTTAGATCAACGGAATACCTTTGCACCATTCGCTGCAATCCATTGGTGAAAATAGTAACCTTATTGTCGTCTACCACTCTGTCTACGATTTCGTTACCTGCCAACTGGCAAACATGATGCAAGCCTTCCTGGATTACTTTACGGTAGTCCACAAAATAGGCTGGCATTCTGTTGTACATAACAGGTGCTTTTTTCCCTCCAAGGGATTCCATATGGGTTGCATCTAAAAATAAGCCATTTTTATTCTCTTCGCAAGCTTGCAACACCACAGCACCCGCTCCATCGCATAAAAACCATCGCAAAAGGACATCTTCCACTTTGAGTATTTCCTGGTTGTAATATCCAGCACTGAATACAGGAGAATTGAGCGTACTAGAAACAACCAGTGCATTTTTATAACGCCCGCATCGTAGCATATCATGGGCAGTAAGAAGTGCTTTGTACGCGCTTGTGCAGTTGGCATGGATCTGGAGGTCTGCGCATTTCGCTATGCCTAAAGCTTCCTGGATGCGTGTGCTAGTGCTAGGCATCTGAAGAGCGCAAGGGCTTCCGTATGTAATTACCTCAATATCCTCTGCACGCATATTGGCAGCTTCCAAGGCCCTATTGGCAGCTTTTACAGACATAGTAATTTCATCTTCATTACGTTCTTTGGTTTGTGGATCAATAGCATAATGAAAATATTCAATTTCCAAAATTTCTTTCATGATATTTTTGGTTCTTTTCAGCCATCGGAGAACCTGGGCTGGTGCTTGGGTAATTTCACCAAGATAGCTGTCAATATCATCGAAAGGGACAGGATTTCCTGGCAAAAAAGAACCTGTGCCTAAGACCTTAACGAAGTTTTGTTGTATTGTAGGCATTTTTTATCTCCCAAAAAACTAAAGGGAAGGTATGTCTAGTATCTTAATTTCGGAATTGTTTTTGCCTGCTTTTTCTCTTAGTTTTTTCAAGATAGGGAATAAAGGCAACAAAACAAAAACCTTAAAGAAAAAAGTCCAGCAAAATAGTATGATAAAAATCTTTCTTTTTGTGCTTTCTGTGCTGGAATGCTTTAAAAAGTATCCGCCCCATGCAAAAAAGCTTTCTTTTGCTTTTTGTTCAGGATAGACAAACATAGTGTCTTTTAAAGCACGAGAGCTGTCTTTAAAAATAGGCCTCTTCGGATTTTCTTTGATCTGCCATATAGAATCTGCAAGTTGTATTCCTTGTTTTTTTGTGATTTCTACATCTTCTGGTGATGGTCGCCATTGATGGGAATCTTCGCCAATCTTAGGCTTTTGCAATAGGTTTTGTTTTGTTGACCTCAATGTTTCCATTTGAGAACCATAGGCTGTTGTAACAACCTTATCCACCACCCAACTTTGGAGTTCTTCCAGCCTTCTTTCCAAACGGCCCTGGGCCTGTCTCCACATATTGCGGCAAAAAAGCACGGATACAACAGGAGTATTAGCAAAAACCTTGGCTTTAGGATGCTTTAAGAGAGAATTTGTAGGAATCGAAGGAGCAAGAAACCAAACCTGGTATCCTAAAATGATCAAGTCATACTTTTCATTTTCATTGAACTTCATTTCTTGCAATTCTATAGGAACTTCATAAACGCATTCTGGAACAAGGCTAAAGAAATAAAGCTGAGGCCAGGGAAAAGGAAAGGGTACTTTAGGAAGAATTTCTTCTATCGTGATTTCCACATCGCTTCTTTTTTGCAATGGTTCTAAAAAAATATCCAATAGAGATTTGGTTTTGCCAGTCTGAGAATAATAAAGCACTAGGACTTTGAATTTTTCACCCATGGTTCTTTACCTTATCAAAAGATTAACGACTACTCCAAAATTATGGCACAACTGCAAAATAAAGCAGATGCCTCTCCTTTTGCATAGGATCATTTTGGGTATTACACATTTTTTTGTTTTTGCACAATCTCTGCTGCCAGCTTGCAAAAGGTTTTGCTGGCTTTTTCAATGGCATCGTCTGTTTTCATTCTTCGAGAATCGTTGATGGCATCCATTACCGCATGAATCAGGTACAGCGGTCTATCCTCTGTCAGTCTTTTCAGAAAATTCATGGAAAAAGAAAAAACTTCTTTTCCTGGAACAACATGGTCTACAAAGCCCATTTTTAAAGCTTCTTGGGCATTGATCATCTTGCTTGTGAGGATCATTTCAATGGCATTGCATAAACCTGCTTTTTTGGGTGCTTCGAGTGTTCCATTCAGACCAGGCATAACCTTAAGCCCTGTCTCTGGAAAAGAAAGAAAGGATGTTTCACTACAGACTCTTATATGGCAGGCAAGCGCGACTTCCAGGCCGCCGCCAAGGCATGCTCCATTGATAGCTGCTACAGTAGGGATAGGAAGGTTTTGGATATAATCTAAAATGGCTTTGCCTTTTCTAAGGGTATTTTGGATTGCTTCTTCGTTGTGAAACTGGAATATGTTGTCCTGCACTGCGCCAGCGCAGAAATGCCTTCCTTTGCCCATAAGAATCAAGCCTTTGAGCGAACTTCCTTTTGTCCATTTTTCGAGATCTTCTAAATCTACAAATTCCAATTCTTTGAGATAGTTTTGAGGAGGATTGTTTATGGTTAAAATTCCTATATCTCCTTGTACATCCCACTCAGAGAATCTTGACGTTTCCACCATCGGTTTTAACTCCTTATTCACTTACGAGTGAAATCTTGTGTAAAAGTTTAAAGATTTTTCACGGACGGAAAAGAAAAATATTGAAATCACGAATGATACGAATGATACGAATAAAAAAAATAAAGAAATAAAGATAAAATTATTCGTTCGTGCTATTCGGTCATTCGTGAAATTCGTGATAAAATACTTTTTCGGTTTATCCTGGTTAGGGTTTAGCGATGAGAATTACCTTATTTTGTATGGATTTCCAGGGAAATGCCCTGGGAAATCCATAAATCTTATCCAATCGCCCTAGACGTAGCGGATGCTTTCCACAATTTCCATATTGGAAGCTTTTTTAGCAGGCAAAATGGAAGAAATAAAAGCAGCAAATACTGCCAGGTTAAAGGTTATACACCAGATAAGAGGATTGTTCACTACACGGAAGTGAGCAATGAAAGCTTTGCTGGTTCCTGGAGGAGGGGCCATAGGAATACCACCAACAACATCATTCATAAAGATAGAAATGGCGATTCCAACGACCATAGAAAGGACTCCACCCATAAGCCCAATCACAAAACCTTCGGTCATAAAGAGTCTGAGGATTTCATTTTTTGTATTTCCCAAAGCTCTAAGTGTACCAATCTCTCTGGTTCTTTCCATTACGCTCATCATCATCGCATTGGCAATGGAAAAAGTGACAACCAGGACAATGATAAAGGAAATGGATCCAAAAATGTCATGCAAAAGGGAAGAAACCTTTTGGTACATTCTTGCTTCTTCTACCCATGTGGATGTTTCCAGGTTCAGATTTTTTTCTTTTACAAGCTCCTGGACTCTTCTGTAAGCTAAATCCAGAAATTCTGTTTTATGTAACAGAATGCAAATCTTGGATACATCTTCTCTTCCCATCAGCTTCCAGGCATATTGCATGGGAATTTTTACAATGGTATCATTGTAGCTGGTTTCTACGCCCAAAATAACGCCTCGCACATTGATGTCCAGAGCATTCAATGCCCCGCTTTTGGTTGATACAACCAAAGTAAGCGCATCGCCTAGCTTTGCATTCAGTGCGTTTTTCAAACCATCGCCTAAAAGAGCATCATCCATAGCAGCCTCTGCATTCGCTGCACGTTTTTCTATAGTGGAATCTTTCCAGATTTCTTGTTTAGGCTTATCATCTTTGGGAGCGTCTTTCTTTTCAGCACCGTCCTGGCCTGGTACTGGGAAGCCTTCGAACATCTCTTCAAATTCGTTTGTCAGTTCTTTTTGTTCTGGTTTTACAAAAACGTCTGTGTGTTCCAGTGGCTTACCTTCTGTGATTTCATCGCCTGCGTTCATAACCTTGAAATTTTGAGTATCAACGCCTTTTCCAACAAACACAGTGCTTTTCCCATGTCCTGCGATCAAGCCAGACATATCCAGATCAGCGGCCATACCTTTTACATACTTTTTCAATTCAGCATCGCTTTCAAAAATCCCTACGATTTCTCGATAGTTGGGAATATTGAAATTGATTTTATCAGGCATTGCTGCTGCTCTATATCCCTTTTGGTAGACCTGAATATGGCCCAAACCAGAAGAAATTGTAGCTTCTCTTAGACCGTGAAGACTATCATCGGCAAAGCCAAAAAACAGCATGAGTCCAGCAAGGCCAGATACAATAACGCACAAAAGAATAAAGGTTCTTCTTTTATTTTTAATAATATTTCTGGCTGCTAAAACCAAAATAGATCGGTTAAAGAGAAAAATGGTAGTCAAGATGAGAAGTATGATGCAACTCACCGTTATCATAAATTCTTTTTGGGTTTCTAACACACTTTATCCTCGCAACAAGGGTTTTATTAAATTAAAATACAACAAGTTGATATACTTATTTATTGGTGTAAGAATCAATCAAAGCTCCATCTCTTAGCTTGAAGACTCTTTTGGCGACTTGTACTACTTGCGCAGAGTGTGTAGCTACAATAAAAGTTGCGCCCAGGTCTTTGTTTAATTGCTGCATAAGCTTAAGAATATTCGCACCTGTTTCAGAATCCAAATTGGCGGTAGGCTCATCAGCGATGATGATTTTGGGGTTTTTCACCAAAGCCCTGGCAATAGCGACTCTCTGTCTTTGTCCACCAGAAAGCTCATTTGGGCGGTGGTTGATGAATTTTCCCAGACCGATTTTTTCCATAATGTCATAAACTTGCTTTTTGATCTCTTTTTCTGGCATTTTCAAAAGTTGTAAAGAATGGGCGATATTTTCATAAGCTGTATAGACTTCAATCAAATTGAAAGTCTGAAAAATAAAGCCAATGTTTTTTCTGCGGAAGTAAGCAAGTCTTTTATCGTTGTATACGGTGATGTCTTCTCCGTCGATGAAAAGTTTCCCTGTACTAGGCTTTCCTAAGCCGCCAATAATATCCAGAGTAGTGGTCTTTCCACTTCCTGATTCGCCAACCAAAGTGGTAAATTCTCCTTTAGCTATTGCCAAAGATACCCCTCTTAAGGCATGCACTTCTGTTTTGCCTAACTGGTATTTTTTGGTAACATCTTTTAACTCAACTACATAATTAGAAGAATCCTGTGGCATGTATCTGTGCCTTTCAAAATGATAATTTTAAAAAAACGTTTTGACACAAGAGCCGATGATTTACCTCTTTTCTATCACATTCTTTCAAAAAAATCAATATCTAAAATTTTTGTTTATTTTTCATAAAGAAATTGCATCTTCTTGTTGATATTGGTTAAAATCCTGGTAGGATATTAATTTGACCCATTAAAAAATATAATTCACCATAGAGCAGCCGAGGCGATCTGCACGAGAATCAACCGAAACGTAACCTGGGTGCATATTCGTCATGCGTGTCAACTTTTCGATGCAAATCTTTACCCTGAAAGGGTTTTATATACTAGATCAGGGCAACGCCCTGGGTAAGAGATAATATTATGGGATGCGATAAGCTTTTGATGATAAAAAATGAAAAGGTGATTGGTGAAATTTTTTTATCTCGGGCTGAAAAAAATAAAATAGAGTATTTTGACTTGCAATGGAATGAAGAAAACAACTGCTATGTTGTTGTCTTAAGCCAGCAAGGCGAATATTGCTTTCAAAAAGAAAAAAAATTTCACATCAACGATAAAATGGAAATACAGCCAGGCAGGCAATATTATCTAGCTTGCAATTCTTTTATTCGTAGAGCAGATGCCTTGAGGGCAGGAACAGATGCAGGAACACAGTTGTTTTTGCTTTTAAAAGAAAAGCAATACCTTATAATCAGGCGGATTGAAGAAAACGCGCTTAAGAAAATCTATTTATGCGTGGATTCTCATCTAAACAATAGCCTTGTCATTTTGAAACTCCGACGAAAGGGCAGTGCTCATTTTTCTCGCTTTCGCCGATCTGCTATGCTCCTTAGCAGCATTTCTTCCCATGTTCCTAGAATTCTGGACATTGGACACCAAATCATGATGGATGGGCATGAGTATGATTATCAAGCTTTTGAATACTTTTCAGGAAATTCTTTGAATGACAAACTGCCTTTAGAAAAAGATGCTGCCATCAAGATTTTTTATTATGTATCGCTGGCAATACAAGATCTTCATCGAGCAAACATCAGCCATAGGAACTTAAAGCCAGAACACATTCTATATGATTCCGAATACAATGTTAGAGTAGTAGGGCTAAGCCTTGTTAAAAAAAGCGTAGACAATAGTAATATTGCAAATCCTTCTTTTGATGCTGATATAACTCTATCTGGTACTGAGCCTGTGGAACTGGATGTCCATGAAAGCACTCCTGGACAAATTATAGGAAACATTGAATTTGCGCCGATCAGCATGACGGAAAAAAGAAAAGATGTCTATAGCATTGCCTCTTTATTTGTATACAGCTTACAAGAAACTCCAGAAAAACGCAGGAAATTCTTAAATGCTATTGGTGGAGAAAAGCCCATTCTGACAGAGAAAGAGTTTATCCAGAAATATCTGCCAGCCGATGAGTTTCCTAAAAATTTCATCCAGATTTTAGTAGAAATTTTAGTCAATTTAAAATATGTTAAAGCAGCGGATATCGTGGCAGAGTTTGCTCAATGTTTAGGCTACGTATGCAATGAAATTACAAGATCAGACCAATTTCCCATGCCCAAAGAAATCGACATTCCTGGCGTTGAAAGTGCTTTGTGGTATGCTCCCCTGGAGGCAGTAGGCGGCGATTTCTACAACTTGATTGAATTGAGCGATGGGAAATATGGAATCTTGTTTGGCGACACTATGGGGCATGGAATCAAAGCCTATTTCTACACTCATCTGATCTATCCTGTAGCCGAACTCTTTTCCGACCAGCAAATCGCACCTGCCAGCCTATTGCAAAAGATGGATTTTCTTTTATATAAAAGTGGCCGAGGCCGAGGCGGATACACCCAGGCCACTGCTTTATATGGCATTTTATCCCTGGACGAGTATTGCCCTTATTTTATGTATGCCAGCGCAGGCCATCCTTTTCCCATTTTATACCGACCTTCTAATTCCAAAGACGAAGAATCTTCTGCCTGCTACCTGAAATTAGAAAATACCCCCTTTACAGGAACTCCTCTTGGCATGGGAATGTCTCGGTTTTTAGAAAATTTTGTTCGATTGCAGGAAGGCGATATCTTGTTTTTTTATACAGATGGAATTATCGAAAAAACCAATAAAAATGCCATAGAGTATGGATATGAAAGGCTTCTTTATGTAGTAAAAAAATGGGCAGACGCTTCCCCCTCAGACCCATTGAAAAATTTCATAGAAACCTTGAAATTCGACATACAAAATTTTTCCCAAGGAAGCCAGGATCGAGACGACATAACGATTCTAGCTATCAGAATTGGCAAATTAGGGAAAAAAATAGCAAAAAAATCTTAGCAGAGAAGTTTTTCCAATCCTATTCATAGCTATTCTTTGCCTTTTTCTATAGAAATTTTTTTCAAAATTTGGTAGTCTTATTAAAGCACATTTGATCAATATTCAATTTTCTCAGGAGAAATTTCATGAAAAAGAATTTTCTTTTTATCTTTTTAGTGCTATCGTTTATGAGTTTTTTATTTGCTCAGGAAGAAATTGGTGTTTTAGTGCAAGGTCAAGGAGTGAATGAAGATCAGGCAAAGCAAGATGGATTTCGTAAAGCCGTAGAGCAGGTTGTAGGGATTCATCTGAAATCCGAGAGCAAGATGCAAGATTACCAGATGGTATGCGATAAAGTCACAGCCAAAACAGAAGGCTTTATAGCACGCTATAAGGTTCTCGACAAAGACCAACAAGAAGACATGGTAACAATCGACATGAAGGTTTGGGTAAAAAAAAGCCTAAAAGATGAAATTCTAAGCCTTATTCAGGACAAATTTGGCAATAGAAGCGTTTTGATCTATGTTCCCCTGCACAAAGTCCCATACAATGCCAGCAAAGCCCAGGAAGCCGAGATATACGCAGCGAATTGCGCTCGAAAAAAAATCGCCTCTGTGCTTAGAGAACATGGTCTGAACAAAGGATTCCAGATTCGCTTTGAAGAAGCTGTATTGGAAAACATGAAGGCAGTGCGCGAGGCAGCAGGCAGAAGCGGGCTAGATGAAGGAGCGGAGAGGCTAGACCAAAATGCAGACTATGAGGTAAAGGTGGTTGTAGAAGTAGATAAAATGCCAGCACGGCCAGGCTACTTTCTTTACGCCTTTAATGTAGAGCTTATAGGCTATCTCACCAGCACAGGCGTACAACTGAACCAGTTGGAGCTTTCTGGAAACAAATTTTCCGTAATGGTAGGAGAAAGCCAGTCATCCGAGCGAGGAATACTCAGACAACACTTCGAGAAAGAGGCCCAAAATATTTCCAAAACCCTTGCCTTGCGTTCCTGGACACAGATAGAAAAGCAGCTAAAAGAGATCAAACATCAGAATGTGTATGAAATTCGCTTCGAGAGATACGATTCCAATGCCAATGCCTTGATCCGCAACATCCTGGTTAGCATTCCAGGCGTAACATTGGAAAGCTGGAACGTAGCAAGCATGGGAATAGAGCCACTAGCCATAGCCAGAATACGCTATGAAAGCAATAAACACGACCCAGGATCAATATTGATGGACGAAATCTTGAAAAAGCTAAAAAAGACAAAAGACACAGATTCCATGTATGGCGAAACGCTAGACCCAACACACGGCCACCATAAAAAAGGCAATAGCCTGATTTTCAAAAAATAGGCATTCTACAAAAGCAGCTTTACCACTTGGGGGAATTTTCATAAAAATTCTCCCATTATAACGGAATTTGTGGTACAGCATAGCAGTAGAGAGCGCAGAGAATTTATAACGCGAAGGAACGCATCCACACAGATTTTGCAGATAAAACTTTTTTCTAAATCTTTGTAATCTTAGGAATTCAAGGATTTCTTTATCAAGGATAGACGATGAGTATAGAAAAAAAACAAGAAGAATACAGCCAAAACTATGATTTGGTCTTCAAATGGATATCAAACGTATTGACTGGAAAAACGTTAGAAGTATTGGGAGTCAAAACAGGGAAGATAGTAGAAGTAACAGGGCTAGAGCCAATCACGTTGCAGGCAAAAGAAGAAAGAGTGGATTTGCTTTTAAGAGATGAAGAAGAACAATATTATAGGCTGGAGGAGGAAAGAAATCTATCGTTAAGCGATCTGTATCGGTTTGCATCTCAACATTTTTTGGTAGCAGGGCAATTGAAGATGAAAAAGGTAAAAGATATCATCATCGCATCAGGAAATATAACACCCCAGAGAAGTCTGCAAACAGGAAGCGGAACGTACAGCCCAGAAATCATAGATCTGACAAAGAAAGATGGAAGAGAAAAACTGAAAAAGATGAAAGAAGAGGGAAAAGTAGATGAAGTGGAGCTGCTCTTTCTACCAATGTACGGAAAAGAAGAAGACTCAGAGAGCTTTGGTAAAGAGCTACTGTTATATGCAAAGCAAATGTATCAGGAAAACAAAATCCAACTGGAATTTGTAGGTGCTTTATTTATCATGTGCAACAAAATAGTATCTAAAGAAATTTTGCAAGATATGTGGAGGGAAATCACTATGCTAAAAGTTTTTAAATATGTAGAAGAAATTGCCATGGAAAAAGGTCTTCAGGAAGGTCGCCAGGAAGGTTTACGAGAAATGTGTTCTGTTTTGTTGGAAATGAAATTTGGAGAAAAGGGTATGGCTTTGATGCCAGAGATACAGGCAATAAAAGATCTGAGTAGACTTAAAATTATAAAAGATGCCCTGAAAAAAAATATGGTTTTAGACGATCTGAAAAAAATCTTAGAATTGTTAAGCGATGAAAATTAAAAAAAACTTAAGCAAAAAAAACATAAAGGATCTCAGAAAAAATATAAAGGATTGAAGCATAATCATCTTTAAGAGCCTATCCGAAAAATAATTTTAGGCGAAAATTTTGAGGCACTCGGAGAGCGAGGAGAAAGTGACAAAATTGCCGCAAGTGTAGCCGTAGCTAAGATGCATCGAAATTTGCAGCCAAAAGGATTTTTCGGATAGGCTCTAAGGGGGAAAAAATGAGAAATATATTGTTTTTTTTTATTTTTATGATAGCCATTTTAGCCAAGGAACAGGAGAGCCTTCAGGTAGATCCATGTACCTTGAGATCCTTTCAATATGGGCTTTTGGAGGAAAAATGGTGTGAAGAAAGCTGGCAAGAGGAAATTAAGGCCAGGCTGAATAAGAGATTTAGCTTTCCTCAGCTCGGACAGAGTGCCAGATATATGCTAGGAAGCTGCCTTTCCCAGAGAAGCGAATGGGAAATCGAGGTGGAAACAGGAAACAAAAAAATCCCAGGAAGGCTGGTGGTTCTTAAGCTGTCGATATTCCTCAACGACAGAGAGAGCAAAAGCGATGTAATGAATAAAATCCTGTATGGATATGCAGCCGAATTTGAAAGACAAAAAGGACTGCAAGAGGCGCAGGAAAAAGCGTGGAAAAGAGCAGCAGGAAGAACAGCCAGAAGCATCATCGAATTTTTGAAAGATTTTGAAAGCCCCCAGGGAGAAAGGGAGGAAACAGAAGAAAGAAACTACCAAATCATGCTGGACTATAACAACCAGGATTACGAAAAAACAGAAAAAGAATGGAAAAAGTCCAGGATTAAAATCCTAAGGGAAAACACCAAAAAGAATTTTTTCACCCAGGTACAAAGAATGCTAGGCGAACCAGAAGCCAGCGCATGGGAAGTAAAAATCAAGCCAGGCAAAGCCCAGGAAGGCATCCATCTTGTATACAAAAGCCAGAAAGCAGGATTTGCGTACCTTTTTAATATAACCCAGAACGAAATCACTATGATTTTGCCCATGGCATGCTACATAAAGAACATACTGCAAAAGAACAAAGAATACCATTACCCTGCGCCAGAAGAAGACTTCCCCTTTTCCGAATTGCAGGCAGAAAAAAAAGAAGAATGGTTTGTCCTTTTAGTAAGCCAGGAAAGAATCCAGTTTCTCGAAAAGCTTCTGGAAAAAGCAATAGAAAAAGCCCAGGAAGACCAGAAAAAAGGAAAAAACTTTATATCCTTCCTTCCCATTACCTTGTATGAATGGGAAAAATTAGGCCAGGAACTCCTAAGCCACAATTGGAGCTATGGCATGGCATTATACAAAAATGAATGCATAAACAACCAAAATTAATTTGACAATATCATTGCCAAAATATATAAAAGTTTTGAAAGGGGGTTTGGGGGAAAATTTTTACAAAAATTTTCCCCCAAATAAAAATCTCTTTTCACAACTCAAAATAAAGGAAAAATTTCATGAAACGAATGCTGGTATTGCTTTTGTTATGCTGGATACAGATCCAAGGTCAGGTTTGGGTAGAAAAAGAGCTGAAGGAAGCGATCCAGACCCCGAATCCATACCCCAATCAAGTAAGCAATGATCCCAAGTATACATGGGAAATAGAAGAAAGCCAGGCAGAAGAAATGCAGGTATACATAGAGTATCTGGATCTCGAAGAAAACTATGACTATCTGGATGCGTATGGAAAAGAAAAAAAAGGAAAAGGGCAGAGACTCACAGGCCAGAAAAGAGAATACTGGAGCGAAAGCATCCAGGGCAATGCCATGAGGCTCAGGCTAACAAGCGATGAATCAGGAAGCGGAAAAGGATTCAAGATAACGAAATACAGATACAAGGCGGCCAGGGTAGTAGAAAAAATAAAGGGCAAAATATGGGCAGTTGTAATAGGAAACAGCAAATACACAGAAGACTATAAAGAACTCAAAATGGCGGCAAAAGATGCGAAAGAGGTGAGGCAGTATCTGCTATCCCCTGAAGGATTAGCCCTGCCTGAAGAAAATGTATACCCTGAAAGCGAAAACGTAGGCTATGAAAAATTCCGTGAATCTTATGAAAGATGGCTCAAGACAAGAGTCGAGGAAGAAGACAGAGTGCTGTTCTACTACGCAGGCCATGGAGACGTAGAAGAAGAAGGCAAAAAGGCATATCTGATACCATCAGACGCAAGGCAAAGCAAGCTATGGATGCAAGGAATAGAGCTAAGTAGCCTAAAGAAAAGCCTTTGGGATCTAAAAGCAAAGCAAGTGCTGCTAGTGCTGGACAGTTGCTACAGCGGAACAGCACTAGAAACGCTAGGCGGAGAGCTAAAAAGAGCAGCCCCAGGAAAGGCAAAAGACCTGTCGAAAATAGAACTAAAGAAAAGAGAAGAGTTGCCCCCAGGAAGAATGATCATGACATCATGCCAGGCAGAAGAGCAGGCAATTGAGCTGGAAAGATACAGGCAAGGTGCGTTCACATTCTATTTTTTACAAGGAATAAGCGGAGGAGCAGACTACACAAAAGACGGCTACATAGACGTAGGAAATACCTATAGCTACCTCAAAGAAAAAGTAGAAGATCTGGCAAAGAAATACAAACACAAACAAACCCCCCAACTGGCAAAAAGAGAAAGCGAGGAAAGATTCTATCTAAGAGTCCCAGACCACGCAAAGCCAGTGCAACTGATCCTGGAAGAGCCAAAAGAGCTAAAAGAAGAAGACTATTACAGAACAGAAAAGAGCCAGCTTACGATCAAAGGAAGACTAAGGTACGGGGCAGGAATAGAAGAAGTGAAAGCAGGAAGCGTATATGAAGAAAAAGGAATAAAAATCGAGAACCGAGGAAAAGAAGGAGTGGTGTTTGAAACCGAAATAGAGCTAAGGAAAGGAAGAAATGTATACTGGATAGAAGCAAAAGAAAAGACAGGAGAAAAAGTAAAAAGAGACTTCACAATCCATAGAGAAGAAGACGAACTAATATCCCTGGAAATCGAGCCAGAGAGTATGCTCCTAGACCCAGGCCAGAAGAAAAAAGTAGAAGCAGTAGCCATATACAAAAGCGGCAAAAGAGAAAAAGGCAAAAAATTTGTCTGGCGTGCGCAGCATGGAAGTATAGACGAAGAAGGAATCTACACAGCCCCAACAGGAAGAGGCGAAGACAGAATCCTGCTCAAGACAGAAGACAACCGAATCAAAAAATACGCCCAGGTACAGATCAAAACAAATCTGTCCCAGAGCGAATTCTGGAAGCAGGATTTCATGAGCCTCAAGCAACAAGGATACTTCAGCAGCCTTCCAGGCCAATACTGCGATGTGCTTCAGATGGCAAAAATAGAATACAGAAGAGGCCAGAGAGAAAGCGCGATCCTCACACTACAAGGTCTGATGCAGGAAATGGGCACAAGCAGCCGAGACTACGCGTTTGTTCAGGAACTATGCAAAGGTCTTATGATAGAAGAAATCCAAAGAAAAAGAGCAGACCAGAAGTGGCAGGAAGTCATCCAGAAAACAGAAGAATACATAAGGCAATTCCAGAGCAGCACAGAGCTAAACAAAATCTTGGAAGAAGCCCAGAAAGAAAACATCTCTCCAAGAGCAAGGACAAGCTATGACGAAGGAATAGCAGCCCAGGTAAAAGGCAGATGGGAACAAGCCCTAAGCCATTACAACCAGGCATATCCAGAGCTAAACAGCCATTACAGAGAGCTATGCAAAGCCAGGCAAGAAGAATGCAGGAAAAAAGCCATGGAAAGCCACATAGCAGCAGCCAGAGAATCCTTTGAAAAAGAAGACTGGATTCGATGCGAAGAAGCCATAGCCTCAGGGCTAAAGCACGAACCCCAGAACATCTACCTCAAGCTGCTATCGCAAAGGATAAAAACCAAGCTAGAAGAAAGCGCGGAAAGAAATTGCCAGATAAGCATATCAGGAGAGCAAAGCCTGGAAGAAAGCCAGGAAAAGGAATACCAGATCATAGTATCAAACCAAAGCCAATACCCAGTATCAGGGCTTATGCTAAAATCTGTGTTGCCAGAAGCCATGAGCTACCAGGGAAGGACAAACCAATCCCTGCAATGGAATCTGGACATCCCTGCAAGAAGCACAAGAAAAGTAAGCTTCCAGGCAAAGGCAGAAAGACAAGGCTACTACACACTATCCTGCGAACTCTATAGCAAAGGAAAAAGCATACAAAGCCAGAGCCTGAGCATAAGCATAAAAAAAGGCGATGACACCTATGGCCTGCCTGCGCAGGTATGGAATAACTGCAAATACAACCACAATGGGGAATGGATACTGGACATGGCATCGGACTATTGGGGAAATCTAAGCGTATCTGAACAGCAAAGATATGCCAAAGCGTATCAGGAAGGGTATGCTAGAAAAAAAAGGCTGGAAATAGAGAAAACCTTTTCAGGCATGGAAATGCGCCTG
>JABWCH010000539.1 GCA_013359215.1 Candidatus Brocadiia bacterium
TTCTGTCGCATTATCTAAAGAGGATGTTGCTTCGTCTAAAATAAGAACTTCAGGCTCATGATACAAGGCTCTTGCAATGCCTATCCTCTGCCTTTGGCCATGGAACTGTAGTATGTGGGTCGGAGGTTGTGTGTTGATTCTTTTAAGTGTGAAAGCATTCAACGAATATTGTTTGAAACCGTAAAGAATAAGGTCAGAAACAACTATAATATATTACAAATAAATATTTTAAGTATTTTTCAATCATTAAAAAGGCTATCCAAAAAGCTGAATAAAGCTGCAAAATTTTAGAATCCAATAAAAATTTTGCAGCTTTAATTTTTTAACATATTGAAATTCCAATTCTGACAAGCTTTCATGTCAAAAAAAAATAAATTTCAGATTTTTTCTTTGATATTGTACAATTTTTATTGTATAACAATTTCATATTATGATAGTAAAAAAACTGAAACTAATGTTTGATAGGAAAGATAAAAAATAAATGAACGAGATTTATGTCGGCCAGGATCTATGGGAAAAATATGGATTTCATACTAATCCGTTCGATACAAATCCTCTGACTGCAGAAAGTTCTTTTCTTCCTATCGCTGAAGCGATGGTAGGGAGGGGAAGTGATACGAAAGAGTCACAAATATTGACTAATTTTTTAAGAAATCGAGGTGGAGGGCGAATTCTAATAGAAGGAAATATAGGTGTTGGAAAAACAACATTTATTAACTATCACAGGTACTTATGGGAACATTATTCTAGAGATCGCCTTTTTACAACGAATAGAGAAATTAGCGTGACTTCCAGGTGGCAGATTTCTCAATTTTTAGGCAATATCTTAGCCTCTCTTCTTTCTAAGTTATTATCGCAATTCAAAGAAGAAAAGATACTTAAAAATTCTATTTTTAAAGAAGTTCTGGCTTTTTCCAGAGTATTTTACAACTACAATTACACAATAGAAGCTTCTGCCCTTGGATTTGGAGGTGGTTTTGGAAAATCGGAGCAAATCAATGTTCCTAACATATCAGAAAGCCAATTGCTAGAATATTTTAGCTTGATGGTATTGGAAATTAAAAAACTAGGATATGCCGGTCTATTTCTTCATTTGGATAATCTAGAACTTTTAAATCGAGAAGATTTGAGACGTACTCATACTTTTTTTGAAGAAATTCGGGATATTCTACAGGTTACAGACGTATATTTTGTTTTTGTGGCTAAACGTGGTTTTTTTCGAGAAGTGATCAGTCCGCTTGAAAGAGTACGCAGTATTTTTTTTGGCCGTCCTGTTGTTGTTAATGCTTTAACAAAAGAACAAGTTTTGGATGCTGTACACCGTCGCTATCATCTTTTGAGCATCACTAAAGATAAGTTTATAGCTCCTGTAGAGGATAGTTTCATTGAATATTTGCATGATCTTTATGGAGGAAGACTGCGTTATATTATGGATGCCTTGAATATGCTTTTACCAGAGATTGCTACAAAGAGAGCAGAAACAATTTCTACAGAACAGGCTCAAAAAAAATTGAAAAACTTAGTAGCCGAACAAACAAGAGAACATCTTACTCCTTTAGAATGGAACCTGCTATTGTTTTGCTGCCAGCAGGAAAATTTTACGAATGGTTATCTCAGCAATCATTTTTCTTTACCTACATCCAATATCAGTCGAATATTGAATCGCTTAAGCGATCTAGATATGATCTACCTCGACCAAAAAGAGGGGAAAAATATATACTATCGAGTTAGTGAATTTGCGAAGCCTCTAAAAGATTGGAAAGATGATGTAATGGGAAAAAATGATACAACTATTTCAAGAGAAATAGACTCTACTAATAAAACACGCCAGTTGCAAAATTCTCGCAAACAACGTTTGAATCGCATCATTCGATTTATTCAAGAGAGAGGTGAAATTCAACAGAAAGATTGTGCTGAATTTCTCAAAATTTCTTTAGCAACTGTAAGCCGTGATATGAAGGAACTTATATATTTAGGAAACATTGTTTGCAGAGAGGATGGCAAACAAAAGTATTATCGGATAAAGAATCCATAGATTCCAGGGCATTTTGTGATTGAAGTAGAATAAGGCCAGA
>JABWCH010000152.1 GCA_013359215.1 Candidatus Brocadiia bacterium
AAAAATTTTCCCCCAAATAAAAATCTCTTTGCGTAACTCCTATTATTTAATTCTCATCGCTTAAAGGAATTCCTAGTGCTGCGGCTACGCCTTTTCCATACTCTGGATCGGCTTTCATACAATTGCCAATATGGCGAATCTGAATATCTTTTGGCGCACCAGAAATAGAACGGGCGGTATTGCCAAAAAGAAGATTTTTTTGCTCTTGCGACATCAGCCTAAAAAGCATCCCTGGCTGTGTGTAATAGTCTTTATCTTCGCGATGATCCCAATGGTATGCAGCGCCTTCCAGTGCTAAAGGTGGTTCCATAAATTCAGGTTGCTGTTTCCATTCACCAAAACTATTGGGTTCATAGCCAATCGTGCTTCCATGATTTCCATCCACTCTCATAGCCCCATCGCGATGGTAGCTGTGGAATGGGCAACGAGGCTTATTCACAGGAATCAGATGATGATTCACACCAAGACGATATCGTTGGGCATCCCCATAAGAGAACAACCGTCCTTGCAGCATTTTATCAGGAGAAAAACCAATGCCAGGAACTATATTCGCTGGATTGAAAGCAGCCTGCTCTACTTCTGCAAAGTAGTTTTCTGGATTTCGGTTCAATTCCATAACACCAACTTCTATCATAGGATAGTCTTTATGCGGCCATACTTTTGTTAAATCAAAAGGATGATAAGTGCATTTCGCTGCGTCTTTCTCAGGCATGATTTGCACAAACATAGTCCAGCGTGGGAAATTCGCTTTTTCTATATTTTCATACAAATCTCTTTGGTGGCTTTCCCTGCATTTCCCAATAATAGCTTCTGCTTCTTCGTCTGTTAAATTCTTAATGCCTTGCTGTGTTCTGAGATGGAATTTTACCCAATAGCGTTCATTTTTAGCGTTCAGGAAGCTAAAAGTATGGCTGCCAAAACCATGCATGTGCCGATAAGAAGCTGGAATTCCACGGTCGCTCATCACGATGGTAACCTGGTGCAATGCTTCGGGAAGAGAAGTCCAAAAATCCCAGTTGTTCAAGGCACTTCGCAAATTTGTTCTGGGGTCACGTTTTACAGCGTGGTTCAAATCAGGGAACTTGAGTGGATCGCGCAGGAAAAAAACAGGAGTGTTGTTTCCAACTAGATCCCAGTTTCCTTCTTCTGTATAAAATTTTATTGCAAATCCACGTATATCACGTTCAGCATCAGCAGCCCCACGCTCTCCTGCTACAGTGGAAAATCGGACGAAAAGCTCTGTCTTCTTTCCTATTTGGGAGAAAATTTTTGCTTTGGTGTATTGGGTAATATCATGTGTTACAGTAAATGTACCATAAGCACCAGATCCTTTGGCGTGCATTCGCCTTTCAGGAATAACTTCTCTGTCAAAATGAGCTAGTTTCTCTAAAAACCATACATCTTGCAATAGCATTGGCCCACGAGGCCCAGCAGTCATTACATTCTGGTTGTCTGCAACAGGAGAACCTGCATTGTTCGTCAGCTTTTTTTCATTTTCCATTTCAGTTCCTTCAGTTAAAAATTAATATGATAATTATTATTAGATAAGAATCATTATCCTTATTGTATAAAAAAATTTTTCTTCTTTTTCTCACCTTGGAAATAGGAATTGAAAACCTCATATTCCAAATTTCCCATTAAGAGCCTATCCGAAAAATAATTTTCGCCTAAAATTATTTTTCGGATAGGCTCTAAGGAAACAGCAAGAAGATAGCCTACAGGGAACAAATGTTTATTGCTAAGACAATTATTCCTTATTCTTTTGGCAATCAGGGCAAAGGCCAAAAAAATCAATCCGATGGTCGTAAATGCGGAATCCTGTCTCTTCTCTTACTTTTTGCGTAAAATCCTTTAGAATCTCAAGCTCAGAGTCTACAATTTTTTTGCATTCTGTGCAGATAGCATGAGGATGAGGATGTGGCAAATGACCATCATAGCGGTTGCTATCATTGCTAAAAGCAAGCTCCAGCACTTCGCCTAAGTCTTTAATAACCAATATATTTTTATATACTGTTGCTCTGCTTATAGTGGGAAAATTTTTTTTAACCTGCTCATAAATCTTTTCTACACTGGGATGACCTATGCTAGTGGATAGGATTTTTAAAATTGCCAAACGCTGTGGAGTAATTTTATATCCATTCCCCTTCAGCTTGCCAATCATCGTTTCTAATCGATTTTTGCCATCATTTTTCATAAGTAGCCTGATAAAATATAGAAATACAGCATTTTCGCTTGATTGAGATCTGCTGTAGCCTATAATCTGAAAAGTATAGATATTAGGATAATGATTCTTAAATAATAATGATTATCTTTTATTTGTCAAGAAAATTTTTATAGATTTCTAAAAAACGGGGATAGAATTTTCAATATGTTTTTTCCTTGATATACACAAAGAGCAATTTATAATATCTTTACGTGCCATACAGGCGGAAATAAACTTGAACTTTTTTTTAATTTAGCCATGATTGTTAAAGAACCATGAAAGAACGCATTCTCGTTGTTGGAAGTGGAATATTCAACACTATCATGATGGTCATTAGTGGCATCATTGTCACCAGAAGCTATTCTAAATCTCTGCTAGGAACATACCAGCAGGCGGTTTTGCTCTATTCCACACTCGCTATTTTTATATCATTAGGAACGCCAAAGGCAGTTTTGTATTTTGTCACGCCTGGGTCGAATAGAAAGAAAATTCTCTGGCATATTTTGATATGCCTCTTGGTTTCTTCGCTGATTGGCAATTTAGCTCTATATTTTAGCTGGGATAGAATCTGTTCTTTATTCTCTAATCCTGATTTGCAATATCTATGGTTGCTGGTCAGTTGCAATCTTTTCTTTCGATCTTTCAATGAAATCTTTCAAGTAGCAGCAGTGAGTGCTGATAAAAAAAAATATATCTGGCGAATGGATACTACTTTTGGCTCTCTGCTTTTGCTTTCTTCTTTCTATATATGCCATTACCATCTGCCCATCTCTTCTTTACTCGTTGCTAACCTGTTTTTAGAATTGATAAAATCATCTGTTCTTTTTTATCTCATATTCCACCACTATGAAGGATCATGGACAGGCTTTGATATAGACCTGTTTGCAAAAATTTTAAAATATTCCTTTCCCTTGCTTTTGTCTATTTTTATGCTTTTGTTTGCTCGAAAAATAGACAGCTTTTTAGTATCAAGCTTTATGGTGCCAGAAGTATACGCTGTTTATTCTCGAGGGGCTTTAGAAATTCCTTTTGGAAAAATTTTGATTTATAACATTGCTATTTTGGTCATGCCTGTTTTAGTCCAGCTTTACCAAAAAAAAGAATGCAAAGAAATTGTCGCCATCTACCATAAAGAAATACAGCGTAGTGCCTGCCTGATTGTCCCTTTGTTCTTTTCTTTTCTATTAGTGCATAGAGATCTGATTGTATTTTTTTATACAGAAAAATATCTGGAGAGTGTTCCTGTTTTCCTCATATACCTTTTTATCCTTCCTATTGAACTATACTCTTTTGATACAATCTTGCAGGCTATGAACAAAAGCATAAAGGTATTTTATATATCTTGTATTTCCGCCGCTATCCATCTGAGCATCAGCATTGTTTTAATCCAGTTCCTCGGCATGATTGGGCCTGCCATTGGTGCTTTGATTGCGGTCGTAATAACCAACGCTCTCTACCTTTATAATATCAACCATAGCCTGGGGTTTGGTATAAAAGAATGGTTGCCCTGGAAATTTTTAGCAAAAGTTTTCAGCAGTTGCTTTGCGTGCTTTATCCTATTTTATTACATTGCTCCCTTTGTACAGATAAAACTTTTTTGGAAAGTAGGTCTTTTGTTTGGATTTTGCTACCTTTTTCAAATTTTTTGGATATGGAAATTAGGTATCATCAACCAGAGCGATAAATCCCTTATCACGGAAACTTACAGAAAACTTCCTTTTTTAAGGAAATAAATCTATGACTCAAAACAACATAACAGAACAATCTTTCTGGGAAAACATTTATTCTAACGATCTATCTTCTAAATCACCGATTCCAGCCTTACAAGCGCAAAAAAAATCAAGCTTGGTAAAATTTTTGTTCAAAAAAATCGTCGGATCAAAAAACCTGGAAAAAATGGATAACTATTCTAACTATATACTATGGAATAGGATATATCCATATTATTTGAAAAATTTCCAGAATAAAAAAATAGTAGAGATTGGCAGTGCCCCAGGAAAACATCTTGTAAAAATCCACCAAAAGTTTGGCCTGGTTCCCTATGGTATAGAATACACACAAAGCGGTGCGGAAATCAACCGGAGTTTCTTTGAACTCCATGGTATCCCGTCAAAGAATGTTATCCAGGAAAACTTTTTTTCTGAAAAAATAGAAAAAGAGTATAAAGAATATTTCGACGTTGTCATCTCACGCGGTTTTATCGAACATTTTACCAACCCCAAAGAGCTTGTGGAAAGGCATGTCCATTTGCTAAAGGCTGGAGGGTTGCTGATCGTAAGCATTCCTAATTTGGTAGGCTTTAATGCTTTTTTTATGAAATTTTTTAATCCAGCCTTGATTAAAATACACAATCTGGAAATCATGAAAAGAAAAAATTTCCAAAAAATATTCGATATTCCCCAGATAGAACCCCTATTTTCAGGATACTATGGAACATTCAATCCCACCCTTTGCATACCAGATTTGAAAAGCTGGACATACCCTATTTATCGATTTGTAGAAAAAATAAATCCCCTTATCAACTTTTCCCTCCGATTGCTATTTCAAGACCAGGGAAAGGAAAAAAAATTTTTTAGCCCCTATTTAATTTTTATAGGTAAAAAACGGGAAGCCTAATAATTATGATTTTTGTTTTTGTGCTAGAGCAAACAATAATTTTTGACAAAGTGTATCTATTATCTATACTTTTGTAGATTTTTGCACAAAAAACACAAAAAAAAGAATACAAAAAGGATAAAAGAAATATAAGATATTATTTGATATATAGTTATATTTTTGTGCCTTTTGAGATATTTTGTGTTTTTTGTGTTAAAATTTAATGATATAATTTATTGGATCATAATTAGTTAAAAAAATCTGCAAAACTATAGTAACTAGTAAGTTGGGTTTAATGATATTTTTATAGCAGGAAAAAATTTATGAAAAACAATTTGATTGTAGTCGCAGGCGGTGGCGGATTCATTGGCGGCCATCTCGTTGCCAGCCTAAGAAAAAAAGGCTATAGTAAAATTCGGGCAGTCGATATAAAGCCTTTTGACCAATGGTGGCAGATCTTCCCTGATGTAGAAAATTTACAATTAGACCTGAAAGATAAAGGAAATTGTGAAAAAGCCCTGGAAAGCGCAGAGGAAGTCTATAATTTAGCCGCAGATATGGGAGGCATGGGCTTTATCGAAAACAATAAAGCTCTCTGCATGCTCTCTGTGCTTATCAATACTCATTTGCTTATGGCCGCCCATAAATATGGTGTAAAAAGATATTTTTATTCCTCTAGTGCTTGTGTCTACGCAGCCGAAAAGCAGATTTCTGATGATGTGGTTTATCTAAAGGAAGAGCATGCTTACCCTGCTATGGCCGAAGATGGCTATGGATGGGAAAAGCTCTTTTCCGAAAGGATGTGTCGCCACTTCCATGAAGATTTTAAGCTCTGCACCAGAGTCGCCCGATACCATAATGTTTATGGCCCGATGGGAACATGGGATGGCGGAAGAGAAAAAGCTCCAGCCGCGATATGCAGAAAGATCATCAAGGCAAAGCTTGCAGGAAATCAGGAAATAGAAATTTGGGGAGATGGAAATCAAAAAAGGACATTTACTTACATCGATGATTGTCTGTATGGAACTTTTGCCCTGATGAAAAGCGACGTAGAAGAGCCAATCAATATAGGCAGCGATGAAGTTGTCACCATCAACTCTCTCGTAGATATAGTAGAAAAAATTGCTAAGATTAAGCTAAAAAGGATCTACAACTTGAATGCACCTAAAGGTGTCCGCAGTCGTGCTAGTGAGAATACTCTTATTAAAAGGCGACTAGATTGGACTCCTTCCATAAAACTTTGCGATGGTATGGAAAAAACATATTCCTGGATATACGACCAAATCGTCAACAACCGCCCTTGCCCTATTTATTAACATAAAGCAGCGAGATTTTTCATGCAACCAACAGATAGCACAATGCCTTTTGTAGAAATACTAGGCTCTCGTGTCCATTTGCTTTCTATCCAAGAAATTGTAGATAAAATAAGGGAATGGATAGAACAAAAAAGTGGCAAATGCCATCAAATTGTAGTTACTGGATTTCATGGTCTATGGGAAGCCCACAAAAAACCAGAGCTAAAAAAAATTTTCAACTCTGCATCCTTATGGATTCCCGATGGTATAGCTCCTGTCTGGATAGCAAGGCACTATGGCCTTAAAGCAGAACGCACCCCAGGTGCTGATGTGATGAATGCTTTTTTATCTCTGGCAAACGAAAAAAAATATAAAAGCTTTTTTTACGGAGACACTGACGATACTCTGCACAAACTAAAAGAAGCATTAGCCAAAAAATACCCCAACCATATTGTTGTAGGGACATATTCCCCACCTTTTCGTCCTTTGAGCCAGCAAGAAGACCAGCAGATTATGGATATGATTGCTGCTGCCGACCCTGATGTTTTATGGGTAGGATTAGGTACGCCCAAGCAAGACAGATGGATTTATGAGCATTTGCCAAAACTCAAAGTCCCTGTAGCCATAGCTGTGGGAGCAGCCTTTCAATTCCTTGCAGGCAAAGTCAAACGCGCACCCTCCTGGGTTGGCTCTATGGGATTAGAATGGCTCTGGAGGTTAGCTCTCGAACCCAAAAAACTCTGGAGGAGAGACATTATCGACGGCCCAATGTTTATCTTTAGCGTTCTAAAAGAAATTTTTTCCCAAAAGAAGGCTAAATCATAAGTTGTGGGCTTTCAGAAAAGATTTAGCGATGAGAATTAAATAACTTCCCCATTTTTAACCGAATATAAAGTAAATAGTTATGATATTTTATACTCTATAAAGCTTATTTTATAATACATATCGTCTATAACAAAATCTGACCTTAGCATAAGCAGCCTGTGCAGACTAAGCAGTGCTATGTTAATAGCATCTGCTTGAGTCTGCGGAAGTAAATGGGGAAGTTATTTAATTCTCGTTTCTTATCATTGGGCATTCATGACACTGTGTTGGTTTACTTTGCCGCCAGGCATTCATAAATAAGGAGCATAGTGATGAGTCTACATAGCATTTCTTGTAGCTTTCTTTCCGTCACACCAAAGATTTGGATAGAAAACGATGAACTTTATGGGCGTACCTCTTTTATAGGACAGATGTTTACTTTGTTTTCTTATTGCCGATATTTGCACATCATTCCCAGGCAAAAGATTATAGAAATAGAAAATCGCAAGTCTTGGATATGCCAGGGAATTCAGACAATTCCTTTTAGTGATGTAAGCCATATAGATTATGATTTTTCTTCTGTTGGAACTTCTTGGGGATATGATGGATCGTCTTTTTGGGGAAGGCAAGACCAGCTTGAAGCATATACAGTTTCTCTGATTTTGAAAAATCAGGAAAAAGTGCCTTTGTTTAGCTTTAATGGAGAAGGCTCTGTTGAAACAGGCACTGTAGGAGTTATATTAGGCAAAGACAGCATTTTTGATTTTGAAGGAAACCAAGGAAAAAAATCCAGAGAATTTTGCAATGCTTTGTCTTCTCTTATAGGCGTACCTGTTGGAGAGCCTTTGAAACATCTCGCCGATGAGCAGGGCGATAAATTTTTTTGCAAAAAATGCAACCGAGCGCTTGGGCCTAACAGCAAAAAATGTATCTACTGCGGAGGAATGGCCTATGTTCCTGGTAAGCCAGAAATAAGCAAAGAAGTCAAAACCCAGAAAGCCCGATGCACAAAATGCCACCATCTTATGAATCCAAATCAAAAGCAATGTATCTATTGTAAGGGAAGTCTTGAAGTAATAGAGTGCTAGATAACGAGAATTAAATAAGTTCCTATTTATTTAGGAGTTACTTATGTAATTCCTATAGAAAGAAGTGGAGATTATGGCAGTAAACTATCATTCTACAGAGCCAATAACAGGTAGAGTACGCCGTGATGTAATTCGATACATCAACATGAAGCTTGCTTCTATGGGGCAGCCTATCTTTGAAAATCCTGTGTGTACAGACAAAGAAGGACTTACTGAACAAGAATTTGTTAATTTAGCAGAAAGTCTTCTAAATAATTACAAAGAAAAGATGCGTCTTTTATCAAGCCAGGTAATAAATCCAGTTGATAAACGTATACAGCACTTTATCAACAATTATTTAAGCGATATTGAGTTTGGAAAAAGCCTTCGATTGCCTTTTGATTCTTTTGTCTTGGATAGACCAGGCATTGGGCGCGAAGTAAGTCTTCCTCCAGACCAAAATAAATATGTTACCCCTTATTACTCATCCTATCGTATTCGCCAGGGTATATTGCACAACCCTTGCAATGATCGCCGCACTACCAAGGATTCTTTCCATATTGTTAAGGGAGGGCTTCCTGTCCCCTTCGACAAAAAAGCTGTCCCTAAAATTGCCTTTGCCCATCTACTTCATTCAGCATTGAATCCACCAGAAGATTTTATGATACTGCCTTTCACTGCATCACAGGAAAAAAAGGCAAAGCTATTTGTTTCCCTTATGCTTCGGCCTACGGTAATTCCTGAAGTAAAAGGCATTATTCAACGTAAAACAATGGAAGTGCGCTTTTTCGCGCCTGGAGCTTTTGTTAGTAACTTAGACTTTGTAGAAAGTATTTTTGGCAATGCAGGCGATCCTTATTTGTACAAAAACGATGCAGCTTTAGATCCTGAGCATTGGAGTGGACATACAGGTTGTGTAATCTTAGCTCCTCATCTTACAAGGTTACGCAAAAAAGACATAGGCTTACCTTATTATGAAGATGCCTCGGATCGCATGCGTAAGGATGGAATGTGCTGGAAAGATGAAAATGAGTTATATAATGAAGGTACTCCTTTTAAACTTACATGCAGAGATGATAGTGGTGTGGTTGTTACCCTTATTGCCGATAATTATTTTGGATATAGTAAAAAAGAAGTAAAGACCCAATTATCTTATGCTACTAATCTATATGGCGGATCTGAAGAAGAACATGCTGGTGGCACTCTGGCATTTTCTCGCAGGAACATGGGCCGATATTTCTCTGCTACAGCATTACAACATCGTCATCCTCAAGCTTACACATTTGAAGATATTAAATCAAATTATAGCGATTTAATGTATATCCATGAGGACAACTATGGAATAGATAAACTTCACCCAAATATTTACTATATACCTGAAAATGCAGAAATAGATTTATATAAAAGTCAAATCAGTTGGGAATATAATGGTACACTGAAAAAAATAAAACTTCTCAAAAATTACAATTATATTTTGCCCTGTGGATATAAAATTCACATGGAAAAACATCCTTCTCTCTCTGATTGGCATTTGGTGGTTACGCAAGCAGAAGGAAGCTTTCTGCATAAACCATGTACTGTATCAGGCGGTGGAAAATCTGAAATTTCTAAGTCATTACTGAATGCTATCCTTTATGAAACTTTATTCATTGATGATGCTGAACAAGATTTTGCTAAAGTAGAGGAAATCATTAATTATGACTATAGCAATCGATGGAAAGGCACTGCTGAACATAAAGAAGATAAAAAAAGCCTGATGGATACTAATCGTACTCTTGGTTCTGTCGTTAAGCTGCTTACCCCATACGAAAAATACACAGATGAATACAATGAATTTGTCATGAGTATCCCCCATTATATCAAAGCTTTGGTTTTTCTGATAAAGCGTATTAGCCTCACTGAAAAGAATATAACAGATTGGAGAAAGCACTTTTCTGTAGATAAAGTAAATGGTCGTCAAGGCCATGTCCTGATGTTCGATTTTAGGAATATTATTGCATCTTATCTTAGAGTCGGTTTTGGGGAAAACAACACATGGAATGTATTTTCTTTAAGACCTGATTTTATGCCAGCAGCTAAAGTACAGATGGAAGATGATATATCTGTAAGTGTTGTTATTCCAAAAGATCAAGTAAAATATATTAACTCTAGCCTGCGGAATCAAAGCCTTAAATTTGTTGAAAATTGTGAATATATGTTTTTTCAAAGACCTGATGAAGCCATAAACAAAGGATATGACAAGCAAACAGAGGCAGATCTTTCCCAGGCAAATAACTTTACTACAAATTATCAACCCCTTTGTGCAGAACAAGCCAAAGAAATCATAGAAGAAGCCATTGAATTTGACAAATATACCCAACCAATTAAAGATTTAATAGCCCAGGGAGCTAAAGACAATAGCGGTATATACTTTATTTCTCCCTCTCACCCTCGCAGATTAGAAGATGGATCTATATCCCAAAATCCAAGATATCTACAAACAAGACCAGAATTTTTCAACCCAATAGATAAGTATCTTGCGCATATAGGAACACGATTTGCTTTAAAAATACCTGCTGATAAACCTGTTTTATTTCCAGTCAATGATGTATTGCCAGGAAGACGCAACAACCCGCCCAACAAAGCTAAAGGGATACGTCCTCTAAGCGTTTATGGCCCTATACACTATCAAGAATTGCCTGAACTTTTTATGGACTTTGTTTGCAGCTTAACAGGAAAATCACCCTCTACAACAGGAGCAGGCTCAGAAGGGGCATTGACCAAGGGTCCCTTTAATATGCTATTGCCTACAATTGATTTAAATAATGCTTTACTGTCTTTTATTCTTACAGGATACAATGCATTTTCAAGTGCAGCAGGCTATATTGGAGCGAAGCATAGATTTGACCATGATCTTAGTATTTTAATCCCTGAAATATGGTGTCGATTTTCTTCTCAGGAAAAAGACCCAGAAAATTTGCTAAAAGAAGGATTGCTTGAAAAAATTGATGACTTTGAATACAATGGCGAAAAAATTCTAGCCAGCCGCTTAGGCTATAGAATCAATGAATCCTTTGTTTTTAAATATATAAGCAGGGTGTTTGAAGACCCAATGAGCTTGTTTCCAAAAGAAGTGCTAAGACCTGAAACCCAATCTATGGAAGACTATGTAGATGGTATTAAAAATATCTGTGAAACCCAGAAAAAAGTGGCACTAATGTACTTTGAAGACAATAGTATTGAAGATACTATACCTCCTTTGAGAGCACTTATTCATATAATGGCTCATGGACATTATGAAGGCAAAGACATTTCTAGTCCTGAAATACGCAATCTATTCAAGCGGGAATATGTCCTTCAATCGGATTGGTATCAAAAACGTCTGGAATACAAGCAGCAAAAAGATATTGCGCTATGGGAAAAACACATTCAGTATCTGGAAAGTTTTATTGCTGACCCCATAAATAAACCAGTAATACAAGAACTAGATTTACAAAAAAAACTGGAGAATGCTAATAAGGAGCTAGAAAAAATAAAAAAAGTGGAATATCTTGCCTCTTTGGTTGGAACTATTGGTGTTGCTCCTTTAAAAAAAAGTTTAAATAAAGTTTGAAAAGATCTGTTTTGGTCAAAATGTTGTTGAACATATTTCAAGAGATGCTATCTCAGACAAAAGGTATTAATCACGAATGGGCGTGTTGCGCTTAATTGACTGTATAGGAAATTATAGTTTTGTCTTAATCTTAATCTTAAT
>JABWCH010000153.1 GCA_013359215.1 Candidatus Brocadiia bacterium
GCCTAATCGGATTGCTAAAGCATGGAGGAATGGAAGACTTTGGTCGTCCGTTCACAGAAATTCGTGCTGTGCTGGTGGATGAAATAGCAAAAATAGAAGACCAAAATGAGCTAGAAACAAAACTGCTCTCTGTTGTTATGGGACAAGACGCTATAGAAGCCCAATACCAGATAACCTTGCCTATTATACAGCCTAAGGCAATGCCCATTTGCGAGACTCAAGCTGACAGCCCCCCAGATGCTCAGGTGCAAAGCATAAAATCTAGAGCCTTTCTGTATGTGTTTGTTTTGCTTATCGCTATTGTTACTGCTATTGGGTATGCTATTAGCAAACACGAGTTGCCATCGGTTCCATCGGAAGAGACAGCGAAACCAAAATCTGCTGAGGATATAAAGCCAGTTGCAACTCAAAATAAAGTAAAAATTTCTGATGAGACAAAAGGCAACCAAGATCAGACAGAAACAAAAGGATCGAATCATGAACAACCCAAAAAGACGCATAATATTACCTGGCAGCTGGAATACCCTAACTACTCAATCTTTCCAAAGTGGGAGGAGAAAGGCGAAGAGAGATGTCATATTTATGTAAATGGAAAAAAAATCCATAATGGAGATAAATCTATTTTCAAATATGAGGACACACTAGAATTGCATGCTAAGGTTAAAGATGAGAAAATAGAAGAATTTCTAGAATGGAATCAGGGACAAAATAGAAATCCAGAATGGACCTATTCTATAACACGCGATGAAACAATCTCTGTAAAATTTGTGACTACAACAAAATTTCAGAAATATTGTAACGACTTACGCAACTGGATTCAACCATCAGAAACAATACCCATACCATCCAAAGACTATGTAGAAGCAAAAAAAAAGGAAAATCGCCATGAAGACTGGAAAAAATTTTGTGAAGAAGGCGAGAGGTTAAAAAAGATATTCCCTGATTTATGGGCTAACGATTATCAAGATAAAATTGATAAGGCAAAAAATACGCTATCCAAAGAACAGGAAATAATAAAGCAAGGCCCTCCCAAATTTATATTGACCATTCATGTTGAGCCAGAAGAGGCTTTTGAAAGTTTACGATTGGATGACGAAGCACAATCTAGTAGAATCCTTAAGGATTTAGATGAGAGAACGTATCAAGTTGCGGTTGACACCAAACCAGAATATAAATGGGGAAAAAAGCAGGAAAACGATTTATGTATCACACAGAATGATAATCGTACCTTAAAAGTTAATATTTCTTTGCAAAAGGAAACAAAAATTACTTTAAAGGCAGAGAAACAGTTATATCCCGTGACCTATGAGATTGAGTATCCTGACTACAAAGGACTTTTTAATAACCGAGAAGAACGATGTAAGATTTATGTAAATGGAAAGCCAATAAAAAATGGAGAATCGAGAGAATATGAACACGGCACAAGATTGACCTGGAAGGCTGAAGTTAAAAAGAATGGATTGGAAGAATGGAAAAGGGAAAGTGATATAGAGATTACAGGAAAAAAAACAGTCAAAATTACCTTTTCCACTACTAAGAAATTTAAAGATTTTAAAGAATTTGTAGACGATATAAAATCATGGTACGAAAAAGATATTCCTGATCCATCCTATAAATTGGATGATGATATAGAAAAAGTTTTAACACCTTTGCAAGACCATATCAAAAAAGGAAAAGAATTCGAAAAACAAGATATATCATGGGGAGAAAAGCGATGGGATAGTTCGTATCATGAAAAAATGAAAAAAGCAAAAAGCAAATTAGAAAATTACTTCAAGAAGTGGGCTGATTTTTGCCCCAAGCCTACCCCTGATGATTATAATGAAATTTTGAAGAACGGAAAGGATGTTTGTGACAAGCTAAAAAAATGGCAAGAGCAAGGGGATGTCCTTAAAAAAATAGATGATAACGCAGAAGAAAAAATATGGCAATACGAAGATAAGCTGAAAAAATCAAAAGACTTACTAGAGAAAGAGAAGAAAAAATTCGAATTGGCTGAGAGAATTAAAAAAATCAGTGAAAGCTTAGATGTAAAAAATTTCAAAGAGCAAGCAGTAAACTGGTCAAAAATACACCAGAATGTAAAATGTATTTTGAGAAGAACAAACTTAGAGAACTCTAGTCTAGGTAATTTTGGTCCAGCAACTGATTTTAAATCTAAAATCAAAATATTAAGTGCTCAAGTCAAAAAAGTAAACCAAAAAACTCTTTGGGAACTTGTTTTTATGATAAATCTGGAGGAATTATTTTCTAATACAAATATTAGCGGAAGTTGGAATTGGATAAAAGAGCATTCTGCAGAAAAAATAGAAGCTAATTTTGAAATCAGTTTTCCTAATATAGAGTATATAAAGGTATCAATGAATAGTAATACTATGGAAATTAGCATTGACTCAATCCAGCTTGATTTCACTGAAGAAGAAAAACAAAACTTATTCTTAAACAGTCTTAAATCGCAAAAATAAGAATCAATCTTTTTGCTGCAAGCAGCTACAAGGAACAATAGATGAATCCAGGGCAAACAACACAAACGATTGCAAATTACCAACTTCTCGACCGTTGGGAAGGAAGCGAATGGGGTACAAACTACGTTGCCAGGCGAATGGATCAGACCCAAGAGGATAAAGAGTATGTAGTGAAAATTTTGCCTCAGAAATACCAGCGTCAGCACCATCTCTTAAGGAAAGAAGGCAAAATTTTACAAAGATTATCCCATAGGGTTCTGGCACAGTTTGTAGAAACAGGAGTATGCAGCAAAGGAGATTTCAAGGGCTATCCTTATGTGGTATCTCAGCATATTCCAGGGGAAACACTGGCAGCCTATCTCAAAAAAAATGTCCTCTCTCCTCATACGGCAATGCGTTGGGCTTATGAGTTGTGCGAAGGGTTGGAATATTTGCATAGCCAGCCCTTGGTACATCGTAGTCTCAACCCTGGTAATATCATAGTCTCATGGAATGAGAGGTATGGACGCGTTGTACACATTATGGACGCAGCTATTGCTGTATGCTGCCAACCATCTCAGGAAAGCAATGGGCTACTTCCCTATTTTAGCCCAGAGCAATTGTCAGATAGGCAAGTCTCTATGCAAGCGGATATTTATGCTATGGGACTTATCCTATACGAATTGTTCACAGGGGTCTATCCTTATGAGTCTCCCCAAAAGCATGATGCAAAAGAGTGGAGTAAAGTCCATAATAAAATGGAGCCTGTCAGGTTCCAAACCCCAGGCATTCCAGAGACAATAATCGATCTGGTGCTGAGTTGCCTTTCTAAGAAACCATCCAAACGTCCTACGGCTGCAAAGCTTGTGGAAATGCTACAAAAAGAAGTGTCAGGGATTGGACAACCAAGCTATATCGGAATTTTAGGGCATCGTGGTTCAGGAAAGACATGCTATCTCACGTCCCTTTATCATGTGTCTGATGCGAGTGCTGAAACCTGTGATATTTTGGAAGAAAAGCATACAGAGCTGTATCTCAAAGGACAATTGCCCTCTGCCACTGCCTTGTCCTCGTATCGTCTTAATTTCAAGATCAATACTTCAGACAAGATTTATGACATCGTGACTAAAGATTATGGCGGAGAGCTTCTGGAAGGAAGAAGAGAAGAGCGTCTCAACATAGAAGAAGCCATAGACAAAGATTTGCTTAAAGAGAAACGCAATGAAGTTTATGAATTCTTCCAAAATGCTCGTGCAATGATGATTATGGTAGAAACTAAACCATTGCAGAAAGACCTTAAGGCACAAATTAACTATCGGAATGAAATCTATTCGCTGATCTCTCTTATTTCTCAGATAAAAGAGGGAAAAAGATCCATTAGCATGCCTGTTGCGCTAGTTTTGACGAAATGGGATCGTATGGCGAATATTTCTTCCAACGATGCACTGGAAGAAAAACGAGCTATTCGCTATATAGCGCAGACGGATTGGATATGTGATCTTTATGAGAAGCTAAACATCTTGTGTTCTCACCTCAAAGTATTTCCTGTTTACGCTTTTTTAGGGGATAAGCCTACTCCTGGCAATCTACAGGGATTTAATATTCCTGCACCGATTTTATGGGCAGCAGAACAATCGGAAGAAGCTCTTCTGTATCAGGCAAAGCAAATGTCTGCCAGCGATGAATACGATGTATCTGATAAATTGGCTTTTCATTGGCGACTTCTGCATATCGAAAACATCACGAACCAGAGAGTGAGAAGCGAAATCCTTGCAGGTATGCAAGTTTTAAGCAAAAAGCTTTTGGATGAGGTAAACGCAAAGGTAGCTGCCAATACAAAGGAATTGCCTTGGGTAATTGGACAATACAATCAGTTTCTGAAAACCAGGGGAATCCAAAGCCCAGAAGAAGAGGAAGCTCGAACTCTGTTGTATCGCTATCAGGCCAGATTGAAGAAGAAACGCCGCCAAAAAATAAAAGCGATGTTTGTAGCTTTGTTGCTTTTGGTATATGGACTATGGGAAGCATGGGGCTACTATAGCATTGAGAGAGCGATGCTCAATTTCCAGGAGAGCAAAATCCAGACTGTGGATTTGCTTTCCCAAGTCTCTTCCTATCAAAAATGGAAGGTGATAAGCATCCTTCGCTATTTTTTATCTCCGCACATCAATCAAAAAGTTATACAAATAGCGAAGTTCCGAATGGGGCAGCAAAATCAAATTTACATGATGTGGCTTGAAAAGCCTCTTGATCCTGCTCCTAAAATTCAAGAAAATATTGCTCTTGGTCGTGGTAATTTGCCTATTATTCGTATTGAACTTGAGAAATCTAGGAAAAAGCTGGAAGGATATAAACTACAGCAACAAAAATTAATAGAGATGAAAGAAATCAGGCAACAATGGACTAAGGACTTTAGGCTTGCTCCAACGCAAGAAAATAAAAATCAAGTTCTTGAAGCCAAACTACAATCCATCAAAGAATCTCAAAATGACTGGTTGTCCTATCTGGCATACTGGGAAAAAATAGAATATATATTCGAGCAATGGAGAAAACTTTCTGAAACCCAAAATCGCCTCATGGCAGAAAAACAAAATTTACAAAAAAGGCTATATACTACTATAGAAGACAAACAATTTGAACTGTCCCAGGCAAAAAAACTTTTGAGTCTGATAGATCAACATAAGGGATCATGGAAAGGCTTGAGTAAAGAAGCCTACCATTATATAAAAAATTATCCAAAGTCTCCTTTTCAAAATGATGCCAGCAAGCTTCTTATTGAAATAGAAAAAGAGCTTATTGGATGGAGTAAGCCAGTAAAAAAACTGGAAGAATTGGATCATTTTTATGAAATTTACCTAGGATTAGAAAAATTTAGAGACAAAGAAATTCTCTTGATGACCCCTTTCGAAAGCGATTCCTTACAGATAATCCAAAAGAAAAAAAATGACTTACACAATATCCGTTTGCAATGCCAAAATATAGAAACGGCTATCCAAGAAAAAAAAATTCCTCCAGCCAAGGCTTCTAAGTATAGTTTTTTGTGTCACCAATGCCTTAATTTAATAGAAAAACAGGAACAAAGATGTCGCTATTTTTTAATGCAGGATGAACTGGATAGACTGGTACAAAAAATTGACAGCCAAATACGATCAGACAATATTCCTCAGCTTTTATTTCTGTTGCAAATGAAACTCAAACGCATTGCCGATTGGCAAAAAGAGTTGCAGGCATGGCAAGCTCCAGAGCAAGAACTCCTGGCCGATGATTATCAAAAGCTAATCAACAGAAAAAGGCAGGTAATTCGTGGTTTGTCCATTTACAATGTTTGCGAAGAATTGGAAAAATTCTATCGCAACAAAGAAATTCTTTCTATTTCCCCTATGGATAGTGATTCCAGAGCAAGCATTCAAGAAAAACAAAGCAATATAAGCAGACGAATGGAACAATGCCTGCAGATCGAGGAAGCAATTGCCACAAAAAAAATACCACAGCAGCAATCTAGCCCTTATAGCGAGTTATGCAAGGTATGCCGTACTTTGTTGGAAGAACAACAAAAACGATGCCATTATTTTTTTGCTCAGGATGACCTCAATAGATTGTCACAGCAAGTTCAGATAGAGGCGCAAGCTGCTAATATCGGGCTTTCCTTAGACAAAAGACTGGAACGAATCTTAAATTTACTAAGCCAACTCGAAGAATGGAAACCTGATTCTTCTAATTTATTAAAAGAAGACTATAATAAAGTGATTGTCAATCGAGATCAAATTGCAAAAAGCTTTGTGATATATAAAATTTGTCAGGATTTGGAAAAATTCTATCGCAACAATGGTATATCACAACTCAAACCTATGCTTTATGATTCTGTTAGTCGTATAGAGGAGAAGCAAAAGACCTTGCAATCCCGTTATCGACAATGCAAAGAGATCGAAAAAGCAATCGCCGATAAACAAATTCCTTTGCAGCAGGCAGAAACTTACCGAACTTTATACCAGCAATGCCAAAATTTACTAGGGGAACAAGAAAAACGCTGTGTGTTTTTTCTGCGATATAAAAATTTAGAAGAAATCGAGGGTGCTTGCAAGAAGGTAAATATTTTCAAGAGCGATACTCCAGACACGTTAAAAAATAAGCTGGAAGAGCTTGAAAAGCAGTTAGAAAAGTTAAGAGAGATACAACTTACTGGCCTTCTAAATAATGAGAATATGGAAGCTGGCTCTAAGAAAAATCAGATCCATGGGTATATTAGTGAGCAGAAAGAAAAAATAAATCAAACATTAAAGTTGCTAGAAAGTTTGGAAGAAAAATACAATAATTTGGCTCAAGCATTAGAAAAATGTTCCAACTATACTGAGATGATGCAAAAAATTTCAGAATTACTGGATCAAGTACAAAAATGGAATTATATGGAACGGGCATATAGCGATTCATTGAAAAGCATCCATCAAAAAATTTGCAAAATGAGGGATGCAGATAAGCAGGAGTATGAAGAAATACAAGCTCTTGAAAGGGGGTGGAAATTTGAGGATATGGTATCAAAAATAGTAAAGTATATAAAAAATGAAAGCCACTCAAGAATTATGTGGGATGATTTAATAAACTATTATAAGTCTTTCTCTGCGGATATTGAAGTACGAATGGATGTATTTGCGAATGTTGATGATACTGGCGGTGGTGAGCCTGATATTAGGCTCACTATCACCAAAATTTGTTATGAACGAAGCCAAAACAATAAGGAAAAAGGATTTACAGAATCCTACCAGGAAGACGATAAAAAAATTTGGCCTGCAAAATATTTTACGATTAATATGTGCCTAACAAAATTATACTACTTGAGTGTTGCTGTTGTAGAAATCGACCCTTGGTCCAGCGATGATGAATATGGTAGCTTTAACTTTTTTATACAGGAGCTTTTAAATAAAAAAAGTGTTAGCCATACACATTCCTGTGGCAGTGATGGATATGTAGAAATTGAATTGATACCACAGGCAATTAGAAAGAATAGAACATTACCCGCTTTTAATGAATGATCTTATTTATCAAGGAGCAATCTATATGAAATTCTTAGGATGGATTTTATTATGTTTTATAGTATGTGTCCCCTCTATTTTATTGGCACAGCAAAAGAATGCCGACGATTTGATCGCTGCTCGCAAATGGCTTAGCGAAGAGGAGATTTGGGGAAGATTAGAAAAAGCCGAAGGGATAAAAATTGTGACAGGCGATTGGGAGAAACTACAAGAGTCTGGTTTCTCGGAAAAATTTATTGCCAGGCTACGCGAATTTTTAGCATCACAAGAAAAAAAAATTATAGATCAAAACAAGCAAACTGAAAAAATGCCCGAAAAAACAGATAAAAGCCTCCAGACAAAGGAAAATCCGCAGGCAGAAAATCCGTCAGTTTTAAAACAACCTGAAAAAAAATTTCACCATGTTCTGATCGCTATTCAGCCAGAGCAAGCGGGGAAAGTCATCGTGACTCCTGCGCCAGATGCCCAGGGTAAAATTGAGTCTGGTACAGAAGTCACGCTGTGGCCAGAGGCAAATGCGCCATGTCTATTCGATCATTGGGAAGGCGATTTTCGAGGATACCAACCTTTTCGTATCAAGCTAGACAAAGATTTACGCTTAACAGCCGTGTTTCAGACACCCATTAAACCTAAAAAGCCCCCCAAAATAGAAAATACTAAGGTATTTCGAGAAACACGTCGAGAAGGCTATCTATACAAGGGGGAACTCATTGGAGTAGTAGAGGGAAAGGGAATCAACAAAGATTGGGGTATTGAAGGGGAACTCGAATATAAGTATATTTACCATATAGGATATACTTCAGATGTCGTATCCAATAACGGCTGTCGTATTCGAGAGCTTCGAACTTTTGATACAGTGCAAGAAACGATGCTAATATCCAAATCCAGGTTTCGCCTGGACTTGCGTAATGATTTTGAACCAATTAAAAATATGGTTGCCAATTTAGGATTTGTAATGGAGACTCTCGGCTCTGTAACCCAACTTGTGCCCTATCCCGAATGCAAAGTTGTAGGCAATATCATTACACTTAGTGGTACATTGATTTCTAAATCTGGCGGAGTTATAGATTGGGGATTAGGAATGATGGAAAAAGTTACCATCAAACAGGAACAAATAGAATGGCTATTTAAAAAACTAGAAAAAGCACCAGGAATGGAAAAAATTATCGGCACACTCACAGAACGGATTAAAAATCCCGATATGGGACGTATTCTAGGTTACGCCCCGACTTTGAAACTGCTGGAAGGCAAAAAGTTTGAATTGGAATATGAGGATGGTGTTGGCCTGGTCAAAGTGGATATAGCCGATAAGAACCAGATCATCAATACTCGTGAAAGAGAACTATTGGAGCGAGCCTTTTATCTAAGCGACTACTACATCTTCCGTGACAGCGATCAACCACGCCGAAATTTACAGATAGGTGATACCTGGCAAGTAGATGCACGCACCATTGCTGGCGTACTTGAGCCACGACTACGCCACCATGCTACAGGACGTGTTACTCTCTCCCGTTCTAACAATAAGGAATACGAAAATAAAAACATGGCAGTGTTCAAATTAGATAGAGGAAAAATAGAGATGGTACCCCAGACAGGCCCCCAGAAAACCGAAGGAGATGTTGCTTTTAGAGAGGGCGAAATTTTGTACGATCTTGAATTGAATTACATAGCAAAATCTTTTTTCTCTGGTATTGCTAAATATAAAGAACACTCGACCGATCATATGTTTTTTGGTACGAGGTTTTCTACTGAACCTAATATTACAATACGCTATGAATGCAAAGCCACTAAAAAATAGCTGCTTAAATTATTCAAAAAACATTGACAATGAGGGTTTAGAAAAATTTTTACAAAAATTTTCCTCCAAATAAAAATTTCGCTCAATTATTTTGACAATGTTAAATTCCACATATTGGTAGCAACGACTTATAGCGAAAATCGAAATTAATTCTTTTAGGGGTCGGGGTCGCTATCTGAATCGGAATCGAAAGGATGATTCATGAGTACCATGTCGATTCCGATTCCGATACCGATACCGATTCCGACCCCTAAAGATAACGAATTAATTCCCAAATTTTTCGTAAGCTATTGGCAATCAATAATCCAGATTTAACATTATCAAATTAATTCTGATTCCTAAATAAAAAAAGGGAAAGTCTGTAATAGGCTTTCCCTTTTTGGTTTTCTATGGATCATTGTCCATAGATTTTATGGTGCTATTTTCTAGCAGGCCATGTAGCTTGTCCATCGACATTGATTGTCATGTTTTTGACTTCAGGATTAGGATCAATGCTCTTTACTGTTCCTGTGTAGTCTCCCTTAACCAGATCAAAATTCCCTACATTAAAACCATATTTAGCATCATATTTGTTGGGGTCTGTGGGAATATTGTTATAGTCTACTTTGGCAATCCCTGTTTTTTCGCCATTAGGGCCTTTGAGGGAAAAGGATACATGGTATACGCCTTTGCGGGCGGATTCTTCTCTCATCTGAACCCATATAGTTACTGTTCCAGGCATAAGGTCATTAGGAACGCTTTCTTGCATGAACATATTGCCTTGGGCATCTACTGTAGTCTTAAAAGACAGTTTCTTTACTACCATTTCCCAACGTTCGGATCGTTCTAACTGGGAAATGCTCTGTGTGCTTTGTACGGCTTTGTCAGCATTGACTCTTCCTGCACCAAAGATATTGTCTTTTCCTGGTGTCCCTAAATCGGTTGCGGTTTTTTCCAGAACAGATTTGGCTTGTTCGTTGTCAATATTGGGTTTGGCTTGTACCATCAGAGCCACCAGACCAGCAACGTGGGGTGTTGCCATGGAAGTTCCTGATAAGGTTTTATAGCCTGAACCTGTGTTGCTGCAAGAAACTACATTGACTCCAGGAGCAGATACATCAGGCTTTACGTATTCTTTGCCATCCCATACAACTGGGCCACGGCTGCTGAAGCTGGCAATTTTGTCGCTAGTGTCTGTAGCACCGACTGTGATGACTTCTACCACGTCTCCAGGAGAGCCAACGGTTTTAGCATTGGGGCCAGAATTGCCTGCTGCAATTACAGGAATGACACCAGCCGCTATAGCATTTTTGCAAGCTGCCTGCAAACGTTTTTTAATATCATCCGATGCTGTTCCGCCTAAACTCATGCTGAGAACTTTGGCTTTTCCAATAGAATCTTCAATGGCATTCCATAAGTTAGACCATTGTCCGCTTCCATTGGCACCTAAAACTTTAATAGCATAGATGGTAGCATCAGGAGCAACTCCTGTTTTTGTTCCCATTTTGCCATTTCCTGCAACAGATCCAGCACAGTGAGTTCCATGATAATGATCGTCTCTGGGGGGCTGTCCTACTTGAACGTAGTTCTTTCCGTCTTTTACTCTGCCTGCCAGATCAGGATGTTCATTGACTCCAGTATCGATTACGGCTACTGTAACGCCTTTTCCTGTATGATATTGCCATACCTGGGGAGCTTTGATTTTTTCAACGCCCCATGCTACGCCTCTATTTTCGACTAGCATAGGAACTGGCTCATCCAAAACGACTTTTTCTACATTGGATTCTCTGGCGATTTCACGGATGGCATCAGGTGTTGCCTTCATGGCAACGGCATTGGCAATCCAGATACTCTGGAAATCAGCAACCTGAGAGCAAAGATCGCCACTTTCGCAACGGTCTTTCATCCAATGATGTAAGTTTTCTGCCTTTTCTTGCATTACGCGAACAACTTGCTCACGAACGATCTCAGAATCGCCTAAAAAACGGTATTCTTCTGCTACTTCATCGAAAGAAGGAAGTCCTTCGAACAAAACTAGCACAGAAATTTTTTCATTAGATCTTACATTGTCTAATTTTTTTTGTAAATCCGAAGAAATTCTATCCTCTGCGGATACAATTCCTAAAAAGAATAGGGCAATGATGAATACAAGTATGCTCCGCATTCTTTATACTCCTTAAACCAAAAAAATGAGAATAATAATTTGCGTGTTTATATCTTAATATTTTTATGCAAAAATCAAGCCAATTGGATTTTTTTTGGAAATTTTAAAACATTATTTGGGAACATTTGCCTGTTAAGCGATAAGAATTAAATAACTTCCCCATAAGAATTCACCGCAGAGGACGCAGAGAAGAGAGAAGAATAAAGAAAAATATTATCTCTGCTTTTGCGTGTTCTTCATATTCTTCGTAGTATAATTTTAATCTTCTCTTCTCTGCGAT
>JABWCH010000154.1 GCA_013359215.1 Candidatus Brocadiia bacterium
ATCATACGTTGAAAGTTTGGGAGTTAGAGAGCGGGAAATGCCTGTATACCTTAGAAGGCCATTCCGATAGAGTAAATGCTGTAGCGTTGAGTCAAGACGAGCAGACCGCTGTTTCCGCTTCTGAAGATCATACGCTGAAAGTTTGGGATATTAAGAAAGGAGAACTCTTGCATACCCATTCCGGGCTGGTCACTCACGTAAAGTTGGCGCAAGACGGACGGATCGCTGTTTTTGCTTCTAACTATAATACGCTGAAAGTTTTGGATATCAAGAGAGGAGAGGTCTTGTATACCTTAGTAGGCCACAGTTTTCGTGTGACTGATGTAGCGTTAGCCAACGGTCTCGCCATTTCTAGTTCCTACGATAATACGGTGAAAGTATGGGATATCAAGAAAGAAGAACTTTTGTATAACTTAGTATGCCAACACTTTTGTGTGAATGCGGTAGCGTTGACGCAAGACGGTTTCGCTATTTCCGCTTCTGACGATTATACGATGAAATTATGGGATATCGAGAAAGGAGAACTCTTGGATACCTCAAAAAATCATTCCGATTGGATCGCTTTTTACGATTTTTACAATCGTATGAAGGAACCATACGATCTCAGTGTTAGCTTTTCAAATAATAAACTGCAAGTATACGATATTCATACTTCCAAACTTAGCACTTTCTTTGCTGATGCTAATATTACCACGTGCATCTCCGCTTCGGGCAACAAAACCATCGTAGCCGGTGATGCAAGCGGACAAATGCACTTTCTTCGCCTCATGGAATAGTCTTCCTTTCTGCTTTCCCCTCCTTCCCTGAGTTTTTTGGGTGAAGGATGGGATTCCTATTTTTTTGTATCCTGTCTCTTCCCATAAAATTTTTATGTATATCCCTTAAAAATTTGGATAGAAAATTTTTTTTATAAAAATTTCAGAATATGGATTCTATTGAACTCTTTTATCTATAATGGATTAAAAATATTCTTATAAAAAAAACTTCTCTGGTACTTTTGTTGCAGTAAGAGATTTATAGTAGAAAAAACTTTACCATGTAGATAAAGGAGTCAGGTATGTTGAACCATTCTTATTTTCCCAAAGATTCAGATGAGCTGGGGGTATTTCATACTCCCACTCCTACGGAAACGGATAAGCAAGAGGCTTTTGAAGAAGTTGAAAAACAAAAAGTTTTTGATGGAAACGATTCCTCTTTTTTTATGGAGGCACAAGAAGAAAAAGTATATATGGCTGTGGAGGCGGATATGGATTCCTCTTCTTTTGCTATATTGTCCACAGAAACAGTCCCTTGTTTAACGGAAGATAGTCTTTGTGTTTGTCTGTTTGGGAAAGGGACTACGGATTTTGTCTATAAAGTCTTGAGGGAAATTCATTCGCAATTTTCGAGAGTACAGATTGGTCTTTCGGACATTTTCACAGGAAAGGCTATTCCTTTGCTGGAAGAAGGGAAAACAATGCATCGTTGGGGGAAGGGGCTTTCTCATAGACCTAGAGAGTATTTTTTTACTTCGGAGGTGGGATTCTCTTCACAAACAGAATCCTATTCGGCTTGCTTGCATAGCTTTGAGGAACCCATTGACAGAGTCTTGGAAAAAATAAACGGAGCTTTTATGGAATCCAGGATGCTCCAGAAATCCCATAAGTTGCTTTTATTTCTTGATCCAGAAGAAGACGATGAAAAGGTATTTGCCATGACGCGGTATTTTCTGGCGAGCATAGACTCTAAAAAGTATCCTCTTCTTCGTGAAATTGGCATCGTTCAATACAACTTTGAACAAAATGCCAGGTTGCTGGACTATGATTACGAGGTTTCCAACAGTCTACCCCAAGTCATAGAAGACTATTATTGCCAGGGAGAAGAAGACATGAGCTGGGCTTTGGGAGAGTCTATCAACCTCTTGAGATCCCTTGGCATTAGAGTATCTTTCCATTGCTTTAGTCTGACAGGGGCCTGTTTCTCCTATGCAGGAGAAGACATCAGTGGATTGGGAGAGGATTGTAATGTGCTGGAAATTATGAGCCAGATCGCAGAATTTTCCTTTTCTGGATAAAAAAACTTTAGCTTGATTTTTAGGCAAAATATGGCAGAATAAGGGAAATAAAGTGGGTTTAGACAAAGAAACGAAATTACGATGGACTGGAAGAGGAGAAGCCGATGGAAGGAAAGATTGATATAAAAATTGAAGGCGACCATTTGACAGAGGTGGCAGGCATACACATTGAACACGTGGATCATTTGGTTCTTAAGCCGGGTGATGTTGCTGCTAACGAAAATAATGAGGGAAAACTCGTAGTTACGGGAACTCATACTAACCAACTGATTCGTAAAGTCGTCAAACTCTTCTGTTTCTTATATTTTTTAATGAGGGCTCATACTAACGTCAAAACCCTTATATCTTTATTTGTATTGTTTACATTTACAAGTTTTTTATATTTTTTAATGGGGGCTCATACTAACCATATAAAAAATGATAATTATAATTTAAAATTTGATTATAATACCCATGCTTGGTGCATTGAAGCAGGGTTTCAAATGGGTAGGATGGAGTTTATTTTTAAAAATCAACGCTTTGATCCTATAATGAATGAATTACTATTAAAAACTCAAAATGAAATAATAAATGAAATGGCTCTTAATCACTTTGGGTGGATGATCTATCCTAGAGAACCACAAGTGTGTAGAAGACGTACCCTAAAATGTTCAAAAGACTCATAACCAAAACCAAGTCTTTTGATAAGCTTAATTTTGTTATTCATCCCCTCGGCTGGAGCATTGGTGTAGCGAAGGGGCAAAAAATACATAATCCATCGCCTCCAATTCCGAAAGGTTTTGAGGAATTTGATAAGCGGAGCAATTTTAGATCGCGTGACGCTCCTGAGCCAATTAGATAAACGTTTTTGTGCAATATCAGGACGCTTTAGGTCAAATATAGCCTTGAATTCATTGCGTATGTCAATAAGGAAACCTAGCTCGGGGCAAAGTGTGACAGCTTTTTTCAAAATTTGCTTATATTCAGGCTTTTTGTTTAAAGTTTGTTCAGAGTATCTAGCAGCCCAATAGAGCTTTTTGCGTTCTTCTCCAGTAAGTTTTTCGAATTTTCCTTGCTTTTGAAGTACTTTACGAGCTTTATCAACGGCCTTTCCTAGCTCTTTGGCAACATGAAAACGGTCGACTACTATTATTATACTGGGAAGTATTTCTTGTAGGCAATTGCGATAAGGCTTCCACATATCTATACACACGACTTTTATTTCGTCTAAAACTTCCTTAGGAACTTTTTTTAAATATTCCTCCAATGTCGTTTTTTTTCGGTCTTTAAGAATGTCCAGAACTTGTCCTTTATCCAAATCATAGATAATCAGGATGAAATTCTTGTGGCCCTTTTTCATCGCTATCTCATCAATGCCAATATGCTTCGCTTTCCAGTCAATTTTTTTCTTGGTATCCTCCTGCAGAAGATATGTATAGTATATTCTCTCAATGTTAGAGTAAGGCTCCCCTAAAAGCTCGCTAGCATGCACTAAGCTGCTGCCTCGAGATAGATCTACTACATGTTTAACAAAACTATCGGTATAATGCTTCGCACAACTAAGAAAAGAAATTTGTTTAATAAAATGCAATCCACATTTGTTACAGTGATAGCTACTATGGCGGAATCGAAGATAGCAATGTCTTCCACAAATATCAAGATGTCTGACTTCTTTATCTTTTCCTTTATAGCGTTCGAGTTTTTCATGGCCACAGTGCGGACAATGCTTTTCTTCTATACATTCACCATTAATGATTACTACTTCATCGTTGATTTCAAAAGATTTCACAATTAAATCTGGAATTCCTAGCAATTTGTTGGTATCATCAGCGCAATAATTATTCATAACAACCTCCTTTCTTTTGAGGTTGTTATTATAACCTATATCTTTCTTGATGTCTAGCCCCAAAACAAGCGAATGATTCACTCATTTTCTTTCGTATTCTTGTTCCTGTTCCTAGAATCTAGGCATGAAAACAGGATGATTGTTTTCTTCCAGAAAAGTATTGTTTTTTCAGGTGAATGGAAGAAATAACACACGCCCTTTTAAAATAAGCATTAGAGAGAATTTTTATAGTCTATTAGCTTTTTTTGGATCTAGCTACCACCCATTCTGGTGAAGAGCCAATGAAATTAAACCCATATTAAAAAAAAATGGAATTATATTGCATGATGAGTATAATGATTATCAACAACTATCTAAGGCGTTAATTCGTGATTTAAGATTAATGGGTGAGCAATACTTTAGTTTTTATATGATTGGTATGGCTTCTTTACGAATTTCAATAATTAATAATTTAGTAGATGAAGAAAGCAAAATAGAGTTGCTTGAAATAGCAAAATCTTGCATTTTTTCTATCCCAATTCAATATATTGGTGATAAAGATAAATTTTTTAATCAATTATTAAATGCGAAAATAGAGAAGCTAATTCAAATTCAGGATTTTTTGTATTCTCTTAATCCAGCATATTAACCTTAGTAGTCCATTCCGATAGTATAGTTAACACAAGACGCTCGCATTGTTTCCACTTCCTGAGATAATACGCTTAAAGTATGGAATCTGGCTACTGGCGAATGCATTACCACTTTCTCAGATGATTGTTCTATTACCACTTATTCAATCGCTTCAGATAACAAAACCATCATAGCTGGCGATGAAAGTGGTCAAATGCACTTTCTCCGCCTTATGGAATAGCCTTTTGAAAAAGGCAGCATGTTTGCCTTTATTCCTTCTTTTTCCTTATCATAAAATTTTTGGGAAATACCCCCCAAAAAATAGTGCCAGATACTTTTCTTTTTTGCAATCCTTAGATTGAATACAATATACATCCCATTTATTATCAATGGCTTAAAAATATTTTTATAAAAAAATAGAACTTTGGCACTCTGTTTGCATAATAAAAGTGCAAGAAAAGATTTTCATCATGAATAAGGCAAACCGCCGAATGCCATGAATCGCTGTTTGATTTTAGCAAGGTTATATGATAAAGGAGAATGAACATGCCCGTTAAAGTTTGCATAGAAATTGTGGCGTTGAATGCAGAAAAGCATAAGTATCAACTTTTGCTGAATCCTTCTCAAAGCATTTCGATTGGTTCGGCAAGTGGGTGTACTATAAAAAGTCCAGGAATACCCTTGAAAGCGGCCTTGATCGTATGCAAGTCTGCGGAAAATATTTATTTAATCGCTTTGGACTCTGTTTGTTATAAGGGAAAGGTTTTAGAAAAAAATGGCAAGATAAATTTGGAGGTGAACCAGCCATACACTTTTGGTATCTCGTTGCTGAAGCTGAGCCTTGTGAGATATGCATACCTGTCTCCTGAAGAGTTGAATATTGGAGATGTGGTGAAGGAAGGCACTGTATTGAAAGATGGGGGGTTTCTCATCAAGAAAAGGGTTTTTTCTGTGGATGAGCCTGAGCATTGGATCGCAACAAAGAATGGGGAAGAATACACGATCAAATTCCTTCGGGATGATTACTATACGGAAAAAGAAATCGAGCAATGGAAAAATTCTATTGAAACCTTGATTGCTGCACGATCTCCTTTGATTGACAATGTGGTTTTCTATGGCAATTACTATCTTTTGACATACTATGCGATGCACAAATATGGAGACGATGTCAAAAGGCTCGATCAATATATGGGAGAGGGCGGCCTGAGCATTGAGGAAGCATGCCATAGAATACTACAGATCATTGAGGCTGTCAACTTTTTTGCCCATAAGGGGATTTTGCTTAGAGAAATCTCTCCAAAGAACGTTCGGGTTGTGGGGAATAGCACAAGGCTCGCAGAATTTGGCATGGCTCGTAAAATCTCTCGTAAAACGATAGAAAAATACAGCATGACATTGCAAATGTCTTTGAATACGATCCATAGCTCAACTCCTGGTTTTGACTTTAGTACTCTTCTCGGGTATGAAGATTCTCCGATGCAGGTGGATTTTGTAGACCCAGAAATATTATGCGGCAAAGAAGGAAGCATAGAGTCGGATATCTATGCTGTGGGAGTCCTTTTCTATTATATGCTTACAGGCAAAACGCCTTTTAGCGATATGAAGAAGCTGGAAATCTTCATTTTAGGAGCGTCTTCTACACCTTTGAGCCTGAGTTCTAAGGATGTCAAAAATCATGCTGATACCATCAATGAACTGAATGCGATCATCCAAAAATGCATCAAGAGAGAGCCAGAAAAAAGATACCATTCGTTTGAAGATTTGATGCATGACATCTATGAGTATAACCAGATGTATTCTATCCAGACAAAGCTCCAAGCCCTAAAGGCTCCTATAGCACAAAAATGGCAAAGCAAACCGCCCGTACTGGAAGGCGCGTCTATATATGCTTACTACTTTAACAAGGAGATTATTCCTGGCGACTACTATCAATATTTTCCCTATAATAACGAAGGTAAAGCCAAACAATCTGGAATTTTCCTGGGCGATATTACAGACCATGGGATTACATCGGCCATATTCTTAGGCGTGACCAGGGGAATCTTACAGATGCTGGCCAAAAAACACGCACAAGGAAAGCCTTTGTTTCTGGATATGGAAGCGTTCATCAGAGATTTAAACGATGAGCTTGGTAAATCCTTCTGTTCTTCATATTTTCTATGCTTTCTGTACGGTATATTGAATATAGATAACTATAGCTTTACTTATGCCAGGGGTGGAATTCATGCTGCCCGTTTTATCGCTAAAACAAAGCAATGGGAATATCCTCCTGAGCCCAAATTGGAGGATAAAAAAGTGAAGGTTTTGGGAATTCGTCCTAGCGATGAGCTTTTTCTGGATAGGCATACATACTTTCTTAGTCCTGGCGATCACCTGGTTTTGTTTACGGATGGTTTTAGCGAAGTCGTAGACGAGGAAAACAATTCTCTTTTGGGCCATCAATGCCTTTGCGAAAGAATGCTCGGCCCTGCTATCATCGAAAATTCTTCTCGGAAAAAAACTCTGGATGAAATGCACGAAGACATCATCCAGAGTTTTCAAAGCCGCCTCAATAGATATACAGGGCGAAAAGGGAAAAGCATCTTCAACGATGATGCTACCATGCTGATCATCAAAATTCATTGAGCATTCTTGGGGAAAATTTTTGCAAAAATTTTCCCCAAAACTACAGCAATTTAGCAATGTGACATTACAATCTGCCCCTGTTGCATTGCAAGGAAGCAATAGAAATATTTGTTGCAATAAGAAGGAAAATTTGGGTCTCTGAAAATTCAGGAAACTTATGTCTAAAAAAATTATTTCTTACTCTCTTGTAATTTTTTTTGTATCCTTTCTGCTTGGATACTCGCATCTATAGGTAACAGAGAATAAATATCAATATCATAAATATTTTTCAAAACCTCTGCATGGCGGCACATTAATTCCTTGACATCCACAGGGCGTCTATTGTTTACATCTATCTCTAATATTTCTCGCCGAAAATCGTTTGGAATTTCTCTTCCTGATACCTTTCCTTTGGAAAGGAAATCAATATCTGGAAAAATTTTCCATTCTTTTGAAAAATGATTGTAATCGTTTTGGGCTCTTTCTATACGGTCGTTAGCTTCTTTTTTCCTGGCATCTTCTTCTGCTTTCTTTAGTCGTTCTTCCCAATATCTCTCATCTCTTTTTAGAGCAACTAAATGCCTTTCTCGAATCCATTGTCTAATTTCCGCCGAAGATGCGTTACTAAAACGTTTAGATAATCGCAGAGTGGCCTGTATCCTCCCCACTTTTTCTAAAGCAGTCTGGGCGACTTTGACAAAAGTAAGGGTAGTTTCATCCACTTTTAAATTATTGATAAAATTTTCTTCAAGGAATTTTGTAAAAATTTCCTGAAGATCTTCTAATTCTTTATTTTCTCCTGCGTCTCGAAAATTGTTTGGTTCCAGAGAGGAATCGGCGATTAATTCCGCTAGCCAGCTTGCAAAAGATGTTCGCTCATCCTGTTTGATATTATCAAAATATTCTCGGCAAGTCTTGACAAAATCAATCTCTTTCTTTAACTGAAGTTGTTTCTTTAAAATATTTTGTAGAAAACTTAGCCGTTTTGATTCTAAAATTTTCGGTAGAAGGTTTTTGGCACGCGTAATATTTCCACTTTCTATAAAATAAAAAATAGAATTTTCAAAATTTTCTAAACTTTGGCTCTTCGCTATTTCCTGTGGGTAAGCATCTTCTAATAGCAACCGATTCAATTGTATCAACTTATCTCCGGTATGGTTTTGATCCAACAGTTGTTTTGTCTCATTGGACAGTTTTATATTCTCAAATCGGTCTTTATCATAAATACTTTCGACCTTAATAATCTCATTCATTTCCTTCACTAATGACTCTTCTCCTATTTGCTCATTTTGGTTTAGTTTTTGTTGTGTTTTAGATGATAATTTATTTTTTACAAATAGGGAAAGGGAATCATTTGATTTCTTGAGCTTGTCAATGAATAAACTCCCATTCTCTTTAAAGTCACCCATAAAAAATAGCGAAGAGGCTAAACTTTCATAGACTTCCCCAAGCAAATCATACCAATTCGATGATTGAGGTTTTCCTTGCTCTGCCCATATATCCAATATATCCTGAGCAAAATCGCGTAAAGGAGATAAAGATTTAAGACCTTCAGGCAAACCTTTGGCTTTCGCTTTCTGGAGTGCCAAATTATGTTTAGCCTGAACATATTGAGGGAGATGCGTAGCGGAAGCCATCTCCAAATACAGAACACATTTTTCCCAATTTTGAAGATAAAAATAACAAAGCCCTACTGTGCTTATCAAATTTTGGCTCTTCGCTATTTCACGTGGGTAAGCATCTTGCTTAGAGAGTAGGCTTATTTTATATTCTAAAAGCTTGAAAATTTTATTTTCTAAAAATTCTGCAATTGCCTGTAATATTTCATAGCTTAGAGATTGAATCTTTCTCTCTACATGGATGCAAAACTCCTTCACCAGGTCCAAAATTTGTGGTTCTTCTGAAAGGCGAAGGCCAACCTTTTGAAGACGGTTGATCTCTTTTTGCAGAAGATTCCATCCATGATTAAGATCTCCCTGTTGATTCATATAAGGGATAATCTCTCTGTAATCAATGCCTCGTGTTTCCAGCCCTTCTGAAGGCCATTTTTCTAACATCTGCCACAATTCTTTCCATAAACAGCCCTTCCAATATGAATTAAAAGCCTCTTGGTAACATCCTAACTCATAAAATTTTTTCCCAGCAGACCTGTAGTTTCCTTTAAAATACTCAATCCATGCCTCACAATAGGATATTTCTTTTTTATAGCGACTGGTTTGCCCTGGATAGCGATTCATGATCTTGATATAATTATCTTTTGCTTTTTCTGCAAGATGGATATTTTCTGGAAATTCAGCATGTTTTGCGAGTTCTAAATAAGATTTTGCTCTTTCAGCCCATTGGCTTTCGGTATATTCACGGAGATCCTCTAATCCACCTTCACGGATGTCTAAGATATCTTCTCTTCTCCATCTATCATTTCCTAATTGCGACATAAGTTCATTGAGATTTCCTTCTTCAAAATTTTTCCAAAGTCTCTCCACTCCCCTTGGCGTATCTATAATGTAAAGCTCTTCTGTGGAACGGCTTGCCGAAACATATAGCCGATTGAAAAAATATAGTTGAGATAAACTATCTGCCTGGTTATCGAGAAACATAGTTTCCCCGAATTTCCAAACTATAACCTTGGGGAGATTTAATCCCTTAGCTTCGAAAGGAGTTAAAATGTTGTTGAATTTCCTATTTATTTCTCCTTGATCAAAAAATAATTCCTTTAATATATTATCTTCGCTTATATATCTTTCTTTTTCGTCCTCTTCGCAGTTTATAATAATGGACATATTGCCAAGTTTATCTTTAAGATATTTAATATATTCAAGATATATCTCTTTTTCTTTTTTATCCTTTAATATATTATCCTCTAATATATTATCCTCGCTTATATATCTTTCTTTTTCATCCTCTTCGCAGTTTATAATAATGGACATATTGCTAAGTTTATCTGATAAATCTTTAAGATATATCTTTTTTGCTTTTTTATCCATTTTTTCTATATTTTCGAGAATGATATAAAGAGGGCGAAGACCAAATTCAGGATTTCTTGGCTTTTGTGGTTTGATATCTTGCTGACGCAAGATAACACGACGGTAGAGTTGGATGCTATTTAGAAAACGGGTAATAGGCCCCGAAGATCTGTAATTTGTTTCCAGTCTTTTGAAATTTTTTTCTGTTGGCTTGAATTGATTTATTTGCTCTTTTCCAAAGACACGTCCGAATGCATTGTCTCCCAAAATTTCCTCATAGTAAAGAGACTTCAAGCGTTCCCAAGAGAAACCAGTAGGATATAGAGTTTGGTGAACATCACCAGCAAAAGCTAGCGGTAAGCAGCAGAGTGTTGTTTTCGAAAGATTATAATAGCGGAAGGAAAAAAATTGCAAAATAAGTCTTAATTCTACTGGAGTAAAGTCCTGGGCTTCATCGCAAAAAATAGCTGGAAAATATTTTATATTCAATTCATTATTCAAAATTTTTCTGAGCAAATAGCGTACAAGACTTTGGTCATCCCAAAAATGTACATTTCTACCTTGCCAAGGGATTTCATCTTTTAAAATATTTTTATACCATTGATCCCATATACTTTCATAAAAAATTTTGAAATCCGTATGTGTTACTGCTCCTCCTGCAAGAGCCGGATCTTCTTGAAAGTCTTCTGGGGTAATATAAAAATCCTCCGATGCTCCTTGAATAACAGATCGGATTAAAAACCAGGCAAGTTCTGGACTCCATCTCTTCCTATTTGGAAGATTACATGGTGGAGGCACAGGACGATTTCTTTCGAACTCTTGAAGATAATTTATTCCATTGTGAGAATAGAGTGCTTTAAAAAGTGAGAAACTGATTCTTCCTTCTTTAGGAAAGGAATCGTCTATTTCTTGTTGAGATAAAAAAGACAGGAGAAAATTGGTAAAGGTATGGAAACTTCTCTCCATCAGAGAGAGTTTTTCATCACTCAATTTTTTTAAATGCCTAGAATGGTCTGTGAGAGTATAACGGACAAGAGTTTTAATTTCATGGAGTAATTTATTTCCATATGTCAAAAAAATAGGATACTCCTCTTCTCCATTCAATTGAAGGCTTTTTTGGCAATAATATGAAAAAATATAGACCAACATTGTAGTTTTACCACTTCCTGCTCCTCCACCTATGAATGCAGGCAATGATGCCGTCGGAACATCATGAATCTCCTGCAATATCTGGTTCTCTTCATCTGAAAGATAGAGATTGATTCCCTCTATAGAAGAATTAACCATCTTCCAAACATCAATATCCAGAGTAAGCCAGGCAGGATAGGCTCGATTTATAAAAGAAGATAAGATGTCTTGCCAATCTTTTTCCTGCAAATTTGCAACTTTTTCTGAACATTCATTTTGGCTGCATTTTTGCAATAGTGAAGAAAAAAAAGATGGATAACTCAAAACGCAATTGGATTTTATTTCAATTTTTTGGCAATCTTCAGAATTTTGATCAACTAAAAAAACACGTAGTAATAATAGCCCTTTTCTAAAATCTTTGAGTGTAATACTCGTAAACAGTACACAGGTGTCCTCTTGTATTTCATAATACACATCCTCCCAACCATT
>JABWCH010000540.1 GCA_013359215.1 Candidatus Brocadiia bacterium
ACGGCTACACTTGCGGCAATTTTGTCACTTTCTCCTCGCTCTCCGAGCGCCTCAAAATTTTCGCCTAAAATTATTTTTCGGATAGGCTCTAAGACGAATGGTCGAATGGCACGAATAGTTTTTATAAAAATTTTATTCGTGTAATTTGTATATTCATCTCATTCGTGATGAATACCTTTTGGGTTTCGGCTTGCCTGAGATAGTATAATTTAAAATCTTCTCTTCGCTCTCTCTGGTAAATTCTTTTTCAAAATAGGGGAAGTTATTTAATTCTAATTCCTTAAAAAGCTGTCTTGTATTCATTATGAAATATTTATCTAGTTTGAAAAATCGTTATTTTGAACCTTGTGGCTACAAAGATATTATTCAACTCTCTATTCCCTTAGTATTAAGCACAGGCTGCTGGAGTATCCAGCAGTTTGTAGATGGTGTCTTTCTTTCCTGGTATTCAGCAGATGCCCTTGCTGCCTCTATGCCAGCAGGAATACTTTCGTTTTGCATTGTTTCTTTTTTCCTGGGAACAGTTTCTTATATCAATACTTTTGTCGCTCAATATCATGGTTCTGGACAAAACAACAGAATTAGTTCTGCAATATGGCAAGCAATCTATTTTGCTTTGTTCAGCGAAATTGCCCTCCTATGTATCCTGCCTTTTGCAAGGCATATCATTTCCTGGAGCGGACATCCTCCAGCCCTGGCAATTATGGAAGACCAATATTTTTGTATTGTATGCAGTGGCTCTGGATTTATGATCCTCGCTAGTGCCATGTCTTCTTTTTATAGTGGCCGCGGGAAAACCTGGACTATCATGTGGGTTAATATCAGCGGCACTATAGTGAATATCTTACTGGACTATGCCCTGATTTTTGGAAATTGGGGATTCCCTGAGCTAGGAATCCAGGGTGCTGCCCTGGCAACAGTAGCATCATACGCCAATAATGCCTTTTGGTTTACCTTACTCCTGTTTTGCCCATCAAAAAACCGAAAGGAATATTGCATTCTTTCCCAATGGCGGTTGGATAAAGACTTATTTTGGCGATTAGCCAGATATGGCGCACCTAATGGAGTCCATTTTGTATTAGACATGGTATCTTTTACCTTTTTCATTTTTTTGATTGGAAAGATTGGCCGATTAGAGTTGACTGCAACCACGATGGCATTTCAGATCAACAATGTTATCTTTTTCCCCATGATGGGATTTTCCATGGGAAACGCTATTTTGGTAGGGCAACAGTTAGGAAAAAACCGACCTGATATTGCAGTGCGATGTACCTGGTCTAATTTCCATCTAACCTTTTGCTATATGACCATTGTCGCCTCGCTGTATTGTTTCTATCCAACACTATTCATTAACCCTTTTGCTGCCAAAGCAGAACCAGGGACTTTTGATAAAATCAGAGAAATTGGCATTATTTTATTGAGATTTATTGCCTTTTATTCCATTTTTGATACTTTTAATCTCATTTTTTCGTCAGCCCTCAAAGGTGCAGGAGATACCCGTTTTATTATGTTCTATTCTTCTTTTCTTGGCTTTCTATTCCTTGTATTGCCTCCTTATTTGATTATATCCACAGGGAAAGGGAATATTTATATCGCATGGATTTTTCTTAGCCTTTTTTGCACTTTTTCTGGCCTGGGCTTCTTTTGGCGATTCCAAACAGGGAAATGGAAATCCATGCGCGTTATCGGAAAAAAAGCATAGGTTTGGGTGAGAAGTGCTGTAAACTATAATTTCCTATCTTGAAGAAGCAGAGAAAACGAGGGCGTTGCACGATAATATAGAAGACCAAAAATAAAAAATCCGCAGATTGCACAGATTACGCAGATTAAAAAAACAATTCTAAAAATAGCATAAAAAATCTGTGTAATCTGAGTAATCTCTGGATAAATTGTTTTTTCCAGATTTTTATCCGTTATTTTTTTAAATTTCCTTGAAAAATCAAGGATTTATATGCAACGCCCTCTTCTTCATATTCTTCGTAGTATAATTTTAATCTTCTCTTCTCTGCGATCTCTGTGCCTCTGCGGTAAATTTTTTTCCGAAATGGGGAAGTTATTTAATT
>JABWCH010000155.1 GCA_013359215.1 Candidatus Brocadiia bacterium
CTCCCCCAAAAACGCTAAGATAAACTCTATAGGCTTACACTCTGCTCGGCTTATTCTGATAAAGTTTCATGCTGAAGTGTGACATTGTCAAATTACTTAGGGGAACAATATGCATTTTTTAAAAAGATCGTGTAGTTTTACGCGGTTTCGTGTTACAGGAAAATTTGCTTTTGCTAGAGAAAAATACCAGGAATATTTAGAGAAGAATGCCTTCCGCGAACTTTCAGAATTAAAGGATGCCCAGGAATCCATAGGATGGGTTTCTCCTGATAACTTCCTGAAGCCAGCAGAAATAGATGAAATTATGCTAGAGCCATATTTCCAGTTGGTGATGAGGGTAGATAGACGAAAGGTAGGGAAGGCTTTGCTTTCAGCGCATCTTGCCATAGAAGAAAAGGCTGCGCTACAAAGTTCTGGAAAAAATAAGCTTAGCCTGAATCAAAAAAGAGAGCTCAGGCAGTCTGTCCACCAATTCCTTTTAGAAAAAACATCTCCTAGCAATGCCTTCTATAAGGCACTATGGAATTTCAAATCAGGGATTTGCTATCTGTTTTGCACATCCAGGGGAGTGCAGAATCGTTTCAGCAAGCTTTTTTCAGAAACCTTTCCATTACAATTAGAAGCTTTAACACCATGGATGCTTGCTGTAGAATGGGCGCAAGAAAACAATGCTAAAAATATTTTGAACAACCTTACACCAACTCCCTTTATGAAAAGTAAGCGCATCCAAAGGCAAGGGTTGGAACAACAAAATGTCCTGGATGTGGAATAAATTCAGGAGTCTTCAATTAAAATGAATAAATATGAAATGAGTATTTTAGACATAGATACAACAAAAGAAGTTATAGAAAAAGTTATCTCTTTGCAAGAATTTCCCAATGTTTCTTTGCTTTTTGGTAGCTACAACAAGCACATAAAGCTTATGAAAGACGCTTTTAATGTAAAAATTGTTGCAAGAGAAAATTTGAGGGTCTATGGAGACAGGATTGCCGTAGAACGGGTTTTCATGGTTGTGGATTGCATTAAAAACCGCATTTTACAGCATAATAAGATTTCTGAATCTGAAATAGAGGAAATGATCCATTCTTTTATTGAAGTTCACGATCAAACAAAAAGCAAAAATAAAGAAGATATCTTTCCTGTAGCACCTCGCACTCCTGGCCAGCGCAGATACATGGAAGCAATACGCAAGCATGAAATCGTTTTTGCTATTGGCCCTGCTGGAACAGGCAAAACATTTCTTGCTGTTGCCATGGCTTTAGATTACTTAAGACAAGGGGATGTTAAAAAAATAGTCTTGGTTCGCCCTGCTGTAGAGGCAGGAGAAAAGTTAGGCTTTTTACCAGGAGATTACCAAGAAAAGATAGATCCCTATTTAAGACCTTTATATGACTCTCTTTATAATCTGATGGAATACAATAGATTGCAGCGATATATAGAAAAAGGAATTGTAGAAATTGCACCTTTAGCCTACATGCGAGGACGGACTCTGGAATCTGCCTTTATTATCTTGGATGAAGCACAGAATACAACAGAATCCCAGATGAAGATGTTTCTTACACGGTTGGGTGTAGAATCCAGAATTGTCGTTACAGGAGACATTACTCAGGTTGACCTTGCCCATGATGAGCGGTCAGGTCTGATCCATGCCCAAAAGGTATTAGAAGGCGTAGATGGCTTATGCTTTTTTTACCTGGGCAAAGAAGACATTGTAAGGCATAGGCTCGTGCAAAAAATTGTAGCTGCCTATGAAAAGGATTCCTCGCTATCGCATAGAGGAGTGGATTAAATCCTAAGAATTTATCAAGGATTTATCACAAAAAGCACATAAAAAAAGCCTAATTACACAAAAAAATATCAGGTATTTTTTATGTGCTTTTTATTTTGGCATATTATTTGCGAAAATCATAAATATACAAAAAGAATGAAAATTTCAGATTCCCTTTAAAATCAGGGAAAAAAGAAGTTTATCCAAAGAAATATGTGTTGAATGGTCAGGAAAAAAAAGCAGAGTAATGCCAAAATGACATATTCATTCATTTAGGGAGATAATTTATGGCAAAGATATTAGGTATAGATTTAGGGACAACCAATACCAAAATAGCAGTCATGGAAGGCGGTAAGCCTGTTGTAATTCCCAACAAAGATGGCGCACATCTGACACCTTCTGTAGTCGGCTTTACCAACGATGGGGAAAGATTGGTGGGAAGCATTGCAAAGCGTCAGGCAATCACCAACCCAACCAATACAGTATATTCCATCAAAAGATTCATGGGGAGAAGGCGTGCTGAAGTAAGAGAAGAAGAAAAGATGGTTCCCTACAAAGTCGAAGGTGGGACAGATGAATTGATTAAAGTACGCATTGGCGACAGAATGTATTCCCCTCCAGAAATCAGTGCCATGGTACTTACTTATGTAAAAGAAGCAGCAGAAGAATATCTGGGAACAAAAATTACAGAAGCAGTCATCACTGTACCAGCTTATTTTAACGATAGTCAAAGACAAGCAACAAAAGATGCTGGAAGAATCGCTGGTCTGGAAGTCAAACGCATCATCAATGAACCAACAGCAGCGTCTCTGGCTTATGGTCTGGATAAGAAGAAAAACCAAAAAATCGCTGTTTTCGACTTAGGCGGTGGTACATTCGATATCTCCATCCTGGAAGTAGGCGATGGTGTTTTTGAAGTAAAGTCTACAAATGGTGATACTTTCTTAGGCGGTGATGATTTTGATAAAGCTATCATCAACTGGCTGGCTGACATGTTCAAAAAGGAAAATGGAATTGAGCTTCGCACAGACCAGATGGCACTCCAGAGATTAAAAGAAGCAGCAGAAAAAGCAAAGATTGAGCTATCCACTGTTTTACAAACAGACATTAATCTGCCTTTTATTACAGCAGATGCTAGTGGGCCGAAACATTTAGTGACAAAAATCACAAGAGCACAATTTGAACAAATAACCAAAGAGCTTTTGGAAAGACTCAAACCACCATGCTTCAAAGCGTTGGAAGATGCTAAACTCAATCCAAACCAGATTGATGAAATCGTTTTAGTTGGTGGTGCAACACGTATGCCTTGTGTACAAAACATGGCAAAAGTTATCTTTGGCAAAGAACCCAACAAAACCGTCAACCCTGATGAAGCAGTAGCCATTGGTGCAGCTATCCAGGGAGGCATTTTAACAGGCGATGAAAAGCTCAAAGAAATTTTGCTTCTGGACGTTACTCCTTTGTCTTTGGGTTTGGAAACTTTGGGTGGAGTCATGACCGTATTGATTCCTCGCAATACCACTGTTCCCACAGAAAAGAAAGAAATTTTTTCTACAGCAGAAGACAACCAGACCGCTGTTGATATTCACGTATTGCAGGGCGAAAGACCCATGGCAAGAGACAACAGAACCCTGGGAAGATTTAGACTGGAAGGCATTCCACCAGCCCATAGAGGAACTCCTCAGATTGAAGTGAATTTCAGCATTGACGTGAATGGTATTCTTCATGTATCCGCAAAAGATTTAGGAACGCAAAAAGAACAGTCCATTCAAATCAGAAGCTCTTCAGGTTTGTCTGAACAAGAAATCGAAAAGATGCGGAAAGATGCGGAAAAATATGCAGAAGAAGATCAAAAATTCAAAGAAGCGACCCAATTGCGCAACCAGGCAGACAATTTAATATATTCTATGGATAAAGCCCTCAAAGAATATGGCAGCAAACTATCTGATTCTGATAAAAAAGAAATCGAAGAAGCAAAAGAAAAACTGAAAAAAAGCCTGGAGTCCAAAGACCCTTCTACCATCAGACAGGCAATGGACACCTATCAGGAAAGATGCCACAAATTGGCAGAGGCCATGTATGCAGAGGCCAACAAAAAGAACCCTGGACAACAGGGAGGCCCCAATCCTTTCCAGGGAGGCCCTAATCCTTACCAACAAGCCCAAGGCAATCCACAAGGCCAAAAGGAAAAACATGGTAAAGACGATGGCGTTATCGATGCTGAATTCGAAGTAAAAGAATAGGACTTTTTCCACCATTTTTCCCAGGGCGTTGCCCCATAGATGTCAATTTAAAGGATAAGCAGAGCGTAGTGTAAGCCTTCTGTAAGGAATCAAAAACAGTACCGCTTGGCGCATCAAATAAGCGTGTCAAAAAGGAAAACTTGGTACCTGTTTTTTTTGATTCCTGAAAGAAGGCTTACACGGAGCGATCGGTTCAGCATAACCTTATATCTTAAATTGACAGCTATGGGGCGTTGCCCTGGGCTGGTATATAAAACCTTTTCAGGGTAAAGAATTGCATTGAAAAGTTAGCAACATATCAATTATGCTAGTTTTCATATAATTCTTTACCCTGTATGGCTTTAATGCTAATATCTAAATTTCAGCATATATGCCAAAAATACCCCTGCTAAAACCATTATAATGGAGCTTGCTTCAGGAACAGGATAGGATTCTATTCCATATTTTGCCCCCAAATACAATTCTACATTATATCGGTCTGTACTGTTAAGCTTACCTTCATAGATCAAAACTTCAGAAATATCCCCTACAAATCCACCACCATATCCACTAGGGCCTCTATTTCCTATTGTTACAAATCGATTTACAGCCGAAAAATTCTGGACAGAACCGCCATTAGAATTGCTTTGTCCAAGAGTGCTGGCAACGCTGTTTACATAAAGAGTGCTATCTGTAGGCGCAGTCCCCATAACAGCAGTTTGAACAAAGGAATTTGTGGGATTTGCCTGATGGTCTAAATAATAGTAAACACCGCCCGCTGTATGATGATACAGACGAGGGTTACCATAAGCAAGAAGAAATTCGTTGTTATAGGTAGTACCCACTTGTGCAATAGCTAAAACAGAACCACTAGATCCAGCACTGCGGACAACGAAAATCGTAGCGGCTGTAAAATCAAAATCCAGACTACTACTGCACCAAAGGCCATCATCGCCTCCTGCAAAGCTCACCGCAGATCGGTTATTCATTAAGGAAGAATTAGCAGTAAAGACAGGGCGAGTGGAGCTACCTGCTGCGATGACATGGTTATTATTGCCTGATAGATCGTTCCACTGGCTAATATAATCTCCATTGTTTGCAACAATGCTATCTGCCTTCAACCACATTTTAAGATTGGCTGTAACAGGAGTTGCTGCAACATAACAACTAAAAAATGCAATAAGAAAAAAGAATACAAATTTTTTCATTTTTTTCTCCTAAAAACAACATTGGATTTTTGTTACAATAAACAGAATACTATTTAAACTCCATGCGGTAAATAAAATGAAAGCCTACTTTGCTTGCTTTTTCCACTTTGCCTTGTATGGCGAATCCCTTCCATTCTGGGGGCATAATGGTTATGGCAGCGACTTCCTGTGTAATCTGAGCTGAGACGTACGCGCCTAAGCCTATTTTGTTGAGAAATTGCTGCATCAAAATAAAAGAGCCTGTTTCCTGCATCTTTTTGCCTGCGGATTGCTGTAGTTCAGATCTTGTTCCGCCTGTGAGCATTAAGGCCAGTATGTCTTCTTTAGGCAAAGGGGGAACAGACAAAAATTCTAGTGTAAAGTTATCAGGAGTTCCCTGGATTACTACAAAAATGCGGTAGTCCCTTACCTGAGTCGCTGCTTTTAGTGTAAAGTTGGGCTTTAGGGGAGCTTCTGGCGATATTCTTACCAGATATTCCCTGATTTCCATAACGCCTTGTGGCAAAAATAATTTGCCTGAGTCTGTGGCAAGATAGCCCTGGATATGAGGCTTTGCTAGGTCGCCTTTGATGTTCAGATCGCCTTTAGTTTCTATATGCAGCAAGTTATTCTTGACTACAATTTTAGGAAAGGATATTTTTATATCCAGAAGCATTTGCACAAAATCCGATTCATAGCCAAGAGCAATAGGCGGCCTTTGGGCTTTTTTATCTAAAGACATAGGAATTTTTATGTCAAATTCCGCAATGTCTATCTGGCCTGAAAGCTTTCCCTGAAATTGCGATTTTTTTTGGTGTTCCTTTACAATTCCTTCGAGAAGCAAGTCAATATTGGCTCGGCTATACATCTGCTGGTTTCGGATAAGAAGCAGCCTGTGTCCCTGGACTTTAAGAAAAGCCTGCCTGGGCTGAAAATTTTCTAAAGCTATCTCGCCTTGAATATCCAGAGGGCTGCCGCCCAAAGACACTCCCGCTTTCATCTGAATTTTGCTTTCCTGAATCTCTGTATGGAAAAAAAGGTTTCGGACTGTCATATCCTGTTGCAGAAAAGTGATCTTAGGAAGATAAAAATCCAGACGGCCTTCCATCGAAGGCCGTTCGATATTACCATAGCAATGGGCTTTCAAAAAAATGCCTGATTTTTCCTTCCTGCCACTGACAAGCACTGACTTATTTTCCCATTTCCACTCTTCTTGTGTATCCTGAGGCATCAAAGGAATTTCCAGAGATGTCTTTATGTCACACTTTTGTTCAGGCAAAGAAAGCATTCCTGAAACATCCATAATCAAAGGGCATTGTCCATAGAAATCCCACTTGATTTTGGGAGCAAAAGTAGCCAGAATAGGCTTTAAGGATTCTGTTAAATAAGATTCTATACGGCATTCAACAGGGATCTGATTTTTATAGCCTATTTTTCCTGAAGCTTTGAGGATTTCTTTATCTGCCCAATGGATGCGCATATTGGATATTAGCATTTTTTCTTCGTCTATGCCAATGGGAAGCAAAAATTGTATTTTTTTATAAGGTACATTGCGTATCTGTCCATCCTCTAGCCTTGCCCCGACTTTACCTTGAGCAGACCATATATTCCCTTGCTTAGGCAATTTTGTCTGGAATTCCAAAAGCCCTTTGAAATTTCCCGTAATCTCTTTTGCCAGAGCATGCTTTGAAATTTCAGGAAGATATTTTTCCACGCCTGTAAGCCCCAGATGGGTTTTGCAGTAAATTTCCTGTTGGGCAAATACATATTTGCCCTCTGATTGAAGTACAGTTCTGTCATCCCATTTTAAAACAAGCTTTTCCCATCTCGCGCTTGTTTCTACAGCATGGAGATTACCCTGACAGGAAAGCTCTTGATAAGGGAAATTGTGGATTTTCCCCTGAAGTAAGGACAAAGAAAAGCCTGAAGAAATTGCCCAGGGCGTATTTCCTTTTCCTATCTGGTCTATTTTTGACCAAGGTATTTTTCCAGAAGCAGAAAAATGCGTTTTCAGCATTGATGCCTGGAAAGGAAGATTCTGAGGAAGCAAATTCATGAAGTCTTTTGCTTCGAATTTGGCCTGGATTTCAGAAAGTAAGCTTTCGTCATATCCTATTTTAGCCGAGCTATGAAGGGAAAAATTTTTGCCGCGAAAAACCGCCTGGGAAATCCATGCCTGCTTTTGGTTTGCCTTCCCTATAATCTGGCAATCCAGATCAGGGATTTCAAAATTTTTATATTTTGCTTTCTGGAGAGTAGAATGAATCCGACTTTGCAGCCATCCTGTACCTGCTAAAATTTCCTGGAGGTTGCCTTTTAAATCAATCTTGCTAAAAAAATCTCCTTGAACAGGAATTTGCTCCTGTGGCATAAAAGCAGAAAGGGTATTGTGAAAACCAGGCAAAGAAAGATGGCACAAAAGCTGGCTTATGCCTTGAGGGAAATACCTGGCTTTGCCTTTTCCCAAAGATACTCTATTGCGTAAGAATTCCCAGGAAGGAACAAGGACTTTTTCTGGACTCGCTGCTGCCTGGGCTAAAAAAACAAGGTTTCCCAAGACAAAATCCTTGTATTTAGCCTTTTGCCATTCTGCTTGTATTTTGCTTTGGATTTGCCAGGGATTTTTTGACAATGGTAAAGCCCCATGAAAAGAGGCTTTTAGCAAAACATCCCCTTGAGGAAAGGGAGAAATTTGAGGAAAGTATTTTTTCGCATATTCTTGGATTTGGCTCAAAGATATTTCTGCTTCGCCTTGAAACTCGCCAGAAATGGCCGCTTCTCCTTGAAAATGAAAAAGCTTTTTTTTCTCCCATTCTATCTGCAATTTTTTGATTTGGATTTTATCTTTTTGCAAAGAAAATTGGCTTTGGATGGTAATATCTTTAAAACAATAGGATAAAACCTTCAACTGGCTCAGGTTTATCTGGCATTCCCCTGACAGGCTACTATTCTCTAGTGTTGGATGGAGAGAAGAAGAGCGAAAGGCAAATTTCCATTCGCTTGTCAGGGATGTTTCTATAAGATCTCGAAATTTCTTGGGAAGAAGGCTGGATAAGGATTCGCCAGAAAGCTTTGCGTTAAGACTGGCTTGTGTGTCTTTTTCTCTTGTGATGTCTGCCTTAATTTTGGCTATAAGAGGAAGAAACTGGAGATTCCATTCTTCCAGATGAATCTTTTGCGACTTTTTATCTAACGCCACTTTCCAGTTGCTAGACAGTTCTCTTTCTTGCAAATATAAAGCCCGCAAGTCAGGAGAGTGGACTTCTCCCGTATAAAAGATGGTATCCTGGTCTATTCTGATTTGGCTTTGGTTTATCCATTTTCCAGAAAGAGAATTTTTTTCCCTTTGTGGAAAAAAGCATGATAGAATCTTTTCTATAATTTCTAAATTTTCTATCTCTGTTCTCAACTGAATTTCTGGTTTTTCAGGCAAATCTAGCTTTATATCCTTGCCTAGCCTCGAATTTTCTGACATGAGCAACAGCAAAGTGCCTCTAAGCCTGTTAAGATCCCAGTTCGGAAAATCCATAGATAAATGAAGCGTCATATAAACAGGAATAGAGTCTATTTTCTGATTTGTCAGTAGATTGGCAATCGGTAGAATTTCTGGTAAGCCAAGTTGTAAACGATTTAAATGGATATAGCAGCCATCTTCATAAGAAATATTCCCTTCCAAAAGGCCGTCCTCTGGCAATGGAATATAAAACTTACCAAGATTGATTCTTTGCGTTCCCAAATCCAGGAGAATGGGCTTAGGTATACTTAGGGGATAAGGATATCCCTGAATTCGGACGCTGGCCTTTTCTACCATTACTTTCTTATCCTGCAAGCTCCATTCAAAAGAAAAATCAGAAATGGCTTTTTTTTGCTTTGTTTCCAGGCTATCTGTCTCTATTTTGCTAAAACCAATGCTTCCTTTGTTGGGACGACTTTTCCATGTAAATCCTTGCAATGCTATTTTTTGTTTTGGGCTTTCCCAGGCTAGATTGGTATCTTGCAAAAGCAAAGAAGGGCTATTCGAGATCAATAAAAAAATGTCTATGTCTGCTATGGATTTTAGTCTTTCCCAAACATTGCCTTCTTTTGCTTGAGAATCATCGCCAGTATCTTGTTTGGATAATTCTATATCAGGTTTATAGATAGCAATTTCCTGCAAAATTTTTTTGCCAAAAATAGGAGCAAAAATATTATACGATACCGAAATTTTTTGGATTTCCAGCTTTTTTATTTCTGCTGTGGGCTTTTCTAGCTTAATGCTATGCAAGGAAAATCCAAAAAGATACGATCCATCCAGCTTACCTGTACTGATTTCCATGCCACTTTTTTTTATTTTTTCGTGGAGGAAATCCAGAATATGATGGGAAAACAAAGGAATGCGAAAGAGATAAAGCAAAACCAAGCCAAGTATCCAGCATTTTTTGAAAATTTTCCAAAAAATTTTCAGAAGCCAGATGGCAGGCGATAAGAGAATAAAAAAAGCTTTCATAGATTTTAATGCTGTTTTTTAAATAAATATAGAAATACTTCACATTCGCGGCATTTTTCTATTTTTTCTGCCCATGTAATTGTGTTTTTCCCTTGAAAATTCATTCCGCTCAAATACCAGCACAGGTTGTGGGCAAATTCTCTATAAGCTGTGCAGTGTTTTTTTTGTTCTTCAGAGCAATTTTTTATAGTATGGCAATGCACCAACCTTGGTTTTTTGATTCCATGACGATGGTGCATCAGCAGAAGCAAAAGGTTTCTTTCTATATCAGGAGGTATTGCTCTCCACCCTTGCTCATAACTTTGTATTGCCCTTATGGAAACCAGCAAAAAATTAGCCAGTTCTTTTTGGCTTAAGTTTAACTCTTGTCTGATGACAGAAAATTCGTCTTTTTTCATGAATTTTTTATTCCACCAAAAGTAAAATGTAAATCAATGGTGTGCTTCTGATTTTTTCAAAATTTTGTCAGCAATATCGGGATATTGCTTTTTTAAACAATCTGGGCATACTCCATGACTAAAAGTAACACTAGAATGTTTGATTATATATTCTTCTACCTGCTCCCAATAGTTATGATCATTGCGGATTCTTTTGCAAAAAGAGCAAATAGGAAGTATGCCTTGTAGTATCTTGATATGCTCTAAAGCTTCCTCTAGTTCTCGCACTTTTTTCGCCAATTTAGACTGAAGCTCTAAAGTATATACACCTACAGAAACACGCGCTTGCAGCTCTTTTGGCTCGTATGGCTTTCCAATATAATCATTTGCGCCAACTGCAAGGCCGCGAACTATGTCATCTTTGGAGTCTTGGGCTGTCAGCATGATAACATAAGGAGGCTCATCGGTTTTCATAGATCGGATATTTTGGCATACAGCAATCCCATCCATTTCAGGCATCACCCAATCCAAAATAACGAGCTTAGGATGATCTTTTTGTTGCATAATTTCCCATGCTTCCAATCCATTGTATGCCTCAACTACAGTATGCCCCTGTCTTCTCAGAAGACTGTTTATCATAACTCTTGAAGTAATTTCATCATCTGCAATTAGTATATGCATATTACACCCAATTGTTTTTTGTATAAGCAACCATGAAATAAAAACATCTGTTTAAAAATTATTATCGTAAAAAAGCAAATTAAAATCAATAAAATTTTATATAGATTGTTATAAATTCGCTGTTCTATATTCTAAAATAGTATTGACTTAAGATATTGTTTGTCTTAAAATAAAACAATAACGTTTCTACACCATTAAAAGGACTGTGGCTACCGTGATTGTGAGCGTGAATGCTATTGATTGGAGACACCATGTTAAATCTTTCATATCAAAAACGTCCTTGGCTTTATATGCTTTTGATAGCAATTCTTATGCTTGGGAGCATTGTTTTTGCGTATACTATTATATTATCGAAAGATCGCGAAATGAGACTAAATTTTCTCGAACAGACACGGTTAATAGCCAATGCAATAAACATAGAAAATATTCAACCTCTTTCTGGTAGCCAGCAAGACATCCATAACCCAAACTACCTTTTGCTCAAGGAACAGCTCAGCAGCATTTGTCTGCTACACTTTCGGTATCGGTTTGCTTATCTCATGGGGCAAAAATCGGATGGAAAGATCTTTTTTTATGTTGATAGCGAGCCTATAGGATCCAAAGATGAATCTCCGCCAGGGCAAATCTATGGCGAAGCACCAGAGGAATTCTTTGCTGTTTTTAAAAATAAAATAGGCCAGACAGCAGGACCTTTTCAGGATAGATGGGGCAAGTTTGTAAGTGCGGCTGTGCCTGTTTTAGACCCTAAAAGTAAAAAAATTGTAGCTGTTTTTGCGATGGATATAGAAGAGGAAGTGTGGGAATGGAAAAAATTCTATTCTGCCTTAATTCCTGTTTTTTTTATCTTGAGCCTGTTATGTGTTATGGTTGCATTTTATTTTTTTAAATCCAGTAAAGACCCTTGGAATCATATTGAAAGCTTGATTGTTTTTACCCTAGGTTTAATCTTGACAGTAGCTTTTTCTTGGCTTGCTCATGGAAAAGAAAGCAAAAATCAAAGAAGTATCTTTTACCAATTGGCATATTCCCAAGCATTGCGTGTTTCAGAAGCTTTTTATGATATTCATAAAACCGAGCTAGAAGCTTTAGCCAGATTTTTTGAAAGCAGTGAAAATGTATCAGAAAAAGAGTTTAAAGAATTTACAGCGTTTTTGACACAAAAAAACTCTGTTCAAGCATGGGGATGGAGTCCTGCTACATCCGTCAAAGAAACATCCTTTTTCCCTTATAAAATATGGTATAAAGATAAGCAAGGGAATAAAATTTCTGTCAACACTTCCCCTATGTTTCCTATATTGTACATTACTCCAGATGTTGAAAATAAAAATTTTATAGGCTATGACTTTGCTTCTGACCCTATTTGCTCTAAAATATTGGAAAAAGCACAAAAGAGCAAATTCATAACAGCAACGCAAGCAACCAGCATGATCCACAATAGATTGAATGAAAAAGAAATTTTGGTATTCAGACCTGTTTTTTTTAAAGATGACAAAAGTCGCCTACAAGGTTTTGTGTTTTGTATTATTTGCATGGGGAATTTAATAGAAAAAGTGGTGCAGAAAGAAGTATCGGGCATTTCTCTTACCTTAGTCCAAATTGAATCCAACAATAAATATGAAATTATAGCGTCAAACCAAAAACTCTCTTTTGCTGAAGACACAGATATGCTTTCTTTTTTTTACCCCATCTTTGCCTTTGGAAGATCTTTTCTTCTGATAGTCAACTCCACTTCTTTTTTTGAAAGACTATACCCTCAAAAAATGCTGTGGATTACCATGATATCTGGTATGCTAATGACTATTTCCGTTGCTATAGCTATTGGCACGATAGCCAACAGAAAAAAGGCATTAGAAAATTTGGTTAGCGAACGCACTAAATCGCTAAGAAAAAGCGAAAAACAGACTAAAAATACATCAGAAAGAATAAAAGCCCTGATGGAATCTGTACAGACAGGAATCGTCCTCATCAGACAAAAAGACAGAATCATTTCTGATGCAAATTCTTTTGCAGCAAAGCTAGTCGGCATGGAAAAGAAAGATTTGATTGGGAAACCTTGCATTCAAGCCTTTTGCCCTTCTGAGGAATGCCAATGCCTTGACCCAAAAGCATGGAATAGAGAAAAACAAATCCATAGTGTAGACAACAGAATCATCCCTGTTTTTAAGACTATAACTCCCTTCGAGCTGGAAGGCGAAGAGTACTTTCTGGAATCCTTTGTCGATATTAGTGAGCTTAAAGCATCTGAAGAAAAACTGCGTAAAGCAAAAGAAGACGCAGAAAAATTGAATGCTGATTTACAAGAGCAAACCATGTATGCCAACCAGATGGCAGAGCAAGCCAAAATCGCCAATATAGCCAAAAGCGAATTCCTGGCAAACATGAGCCATGAAATTCGCACACCTTTGAATGGAATTATTGGGATGACTGGGCTTCTTCTTGATTCGGATTTGAATGAAGAACAAAGCCGATACATGGAAATGCTAAAGGATAGTGGAGAAGCCTTACTGGGATTGATTAACGATATTCTTGATTTTTCCAAGATAGAAGCCAGGCGGCTAGAGTTAGATATATTTAACTTTGATCTATGTAGTCTTATGGATGATTTTATTTCCAGCATGGCAATACAGGCTCATAAAAAAGGGATTGAATTTCTCTATTTCATGAACTTCGATGTACCCCAATTCTTACAAGGCGATTCGGGCCGTTTACGCCAAATTCTTGCAAACCTCGTAGGAAATGCCATAAAGTTCACCCATACAGGAGAAATTGAAATCCATATTACCTTAGAGTCAAAAATATCCGAGGATGCTTGTTTGAAGTTTTCCATTCGAGATACGGGAATTGGAATTCCCAAAAATAAAATAGATTTAATTTTTGAGAAATTTAGCCAGGCGGATTCCTCAATAACAAGGAATTATGGCGGAACAGGATTAGGACTTGCTATTTCTAAAGAGCTGGTACAGCTTATGGGGGGGACTATTGGGCTACAAAGTGAAGAAGGAAAGGGATCTGAATTCTGGTTTACCGCTCAATTTAAAAAACAGAAAAATATAAAAACATTAGAAATTCCCATTTCTAAAGAATGGGAAAATATACATGCTTTGATTGTGGATAATAATTTGAATAGCTGCAAAATCTTAGCTAAAACCCTAACTTCCTGGGGAATGATTGCGTCTTCAGCACAAGACACAACAAATGCAAATCGCTTGCTTTATCAAGCTTTAGATTCACCCAATCCTATTTCCTTGCTTTTTGTGGATATGCAAATGCCTGGCATAGACAGTAAAGCTTTCATACAGTCCGTGCAATCCGACTATAGGTTCAAACAAGTTTCTATTATTATGCTTACAGCCTTGGGAATACGAGATACCAGCAATCTAAGCGATATTGGACTAAACATTCTATTAAGTAAGCCAATACGAAGTGAAGAGCTTAAAGATGCTTTGCTTAACTCGCTATCAAAACAAGAAATAGATTGGTTTGACTCCATTTGCAATTCCACAATCAAACCCAATAAAAAAAATTTAGATATTTTTTTCGACCCTGATACTCAAATACTGCTCGCTGAAGACAATCTGACAAACAAAACAGTGACATTGGAACTATTGAAAAAAATAGGTTTAACTGCAGATACTGTAATGAATGGGAAAGAAGCTATTACTCTTTTAGAAAGATTTTCTTACGATCTTATCATTATGGATGTCCAAATGCCTGTTATGGATGGAATAGAAGCAACTAAAAAAATCCGAGAAAAAGAATCTGCTATCCAGGCCGTCAAAGGAACAAAAAAAGAACATATCCCTATCATTGCGATGACTGCCCATGCCATGCAAGGGGATCGGGAAAAATTCCTAAGCCTTGGCATGGATGATTATATTTCTAAACCAATCCTATCAGAAGAATTGATCTCTATACTCGCCAAATGGCTTATAAAACCAAGGGGAATAAGCAAAAGGATCAAAAAACAAAGGTATGAGGAAAAAAAAGAAAATACATCTTCAAAAGAAAGCACAGCTAGTTTATCCAAAACTCCTCTTCATCCTTTAGTTTTTAACATAGAAAAATTTCTAGAACGGCTATATGATGATGAACATCTAGCCAAAAATATTTTAGCTACTTTTTTGGCAGATATGCCACTTCAAATCAAAGAACTATATTATTCTATAGAAAAAGGAGATATAGTAAATGCCGAAATAAAAGCCCATGCCATAAAAGGTGCAGCCGCTAATATTGGTGGAGAATTGCTGCAATCCCTTGCCTTCAAAATGGAAACAGCAGGAAAAGTAGGCAATTTAGCAGAACTCAAAAAACTTATTCCCCATCTCGAAGCCCAATTCCATAAGCTCAAAGGAAAAATCGAGGAATTTTCTAAAAAAAATCAGAGCGTGCGAGAAGAAAAGGTTTAAATTTACTCATGACTTGTGCTATTCAGAGATGATTACAGCTAAACAAGCTGTTCGATATTGTACAGCGTAATGGCCTCTTTGGGCTTTGCTTTCAAAATGCCATTCACCAAATCTTCCAGGCTTATTTTATGATGAAAGCGTACCAAAGCATAACGTTCCCTGATATATTTCTCTCGTTTTTTATCTTCTTCTGGATCGTAAAATTTGTGGCAGTAGCCATTACATTCCAGACATAAGCCAAAACCAAAGAAATCAGGGATAAAGAAATCTGCACGATAATTTCCTATTGATTGGTGAATTTTTTTGCCGACATTCTGCTTTTACTATAACAGTTTGAGACAATGTTAACCCTTTATCTATAAAAGAGTTAATTTCTTTAGTCCCTTGTTTGAGACAATGTTATTTAAAACAGAATGTGTATTAAAACCTAACAAAAATGATGCACCTAGTTCACTTAAACAAGCTCTCCCAAAGGAAGGCACATAGGTAAGTGTTCAAAAGTCTTTGTACTAAATATAAACTATTAATAAATATAATAGTTAAAGAATATTCACCGCGAAGAACACGAAGAACACGAAGAA
>JABWCH010000156.1 GCA_013359215.1 Candidatus Brocadiia bacterium
TCTATTTCTTAATGATTTTTAAAATTTCTTCGTTGAGTTCTTCTTTTTCTATAGGAAGCTGGGCTAAAAAAATTTGTAGCTGGCATTGCTGTGTTCTAAGCTGTGCCTTGGAGGAAAAGCTAGAATATTGCCTTTTTTCATCGCTTTGTAGCAAATATTCATAGAAAAGACAATATGCCTTTTGGTATTCTCCCTTTTGATAAGCAGATTCTGCTAAAGAATATTTTTCTGGCATGTTTTCCAATGAAGCGGATTTGGGATCTTCTGTTTTGGATTTGCGATATTGGTAGTAGGCTTTGGCAAGCTTTTTTTCCATAGGTATTTTTTTGCTGGATTCAGCAGGCAGGTCTTTATAGATTTTTTCAAAAAAATAGATGGATTCTTCTATATGCCCATTTTGTAAAGCTTCATCTCCTAGCTTTTCCCATATTTCCCATAATAAAGCAGAAGAACTGGCCATAGATATAGGTTTGTTTTCTGTTTGTTTTGATGGCATAAAAAAATACAATAGCCCTATCAGACTTAGTACCTGGGATGCTACCAAAACAAGGAACAGGGGAAATTTTTTGTGCTTTTCAGGCATTTCCCCTTGTGTTTTTTTTTCTTCTTCTTCATGAAAATCTTCCATACTCTTTCCTTCATCAAAAATCTTTTCCTGTCTTTGTTTTTGTACGAAAGAATATATTAAGCAAGAATGAAGCCAAAAAAAAAATTTCTTTTTTTTTATTTTACCCCTAAAGTTTTTTTTAAAATGTCCGATAAGAATATTAGCGAGCAAAAAAGAAAATAGTAAAAGAATATAAAAACAAAACAAGCCTTTACATATCGATTTTAACAAAATCTTTTGTAACAGGCAAAACAAAACTTAGGAGGGTAAGCCATGGGAATATCAATAAACACAAACGTATCTGCTTTGAACACTGCCAGACAAATGAACAAAGTCCAGGTAGACTTAGGAAAGACCTTTGAAAAGCTTTCTACGGGTTTACGTATCAACAGAGCATCGGATGATGCAGGCCGTTTTAAAATTGCAGAAAAATTCAATTCTCAGATTAAAGGTTTGGGTCAGGCCGTCAGAAATGCTAATGATGGTATATCTGTTGCTCAGGTTGCAGAAGGTGCTTTAGGAGAAACAACCAATATCTTCCAAAGAATGAGAGAATTGGCCGTTCAGTCTGCTAACGGTACTTATGGCGATTCAGAAAGACAATCTCTGCAAGATGAAGCCAACGCCTTGATTAGCGAAGTAGACAGAATTGCAGTCGATACGACCTTCAATGGTAGAAAGCTTCTGGATGGATCTTTCAGCACACAATTCCAAATTGGTGCAGATGCTGGACAAAGCATTAATATAGCGATCCAGGCTTCGGAAAGCGATGATTTTGGCCAGATCGCCCAACAGACAGGGACAGCAGCAGTAAGTGCTTCGGCTATTGGAGCTTCTGAAGTTCAAATCAATGGAACTTTTGTGAAAGCATCTGCCAATTATGCTGAATCCAACGGCCGTACTGCGGATAGTGCTTATGCCAAAGCCAAAGCAATCAATGCAAGCAACACAGGAGCAAGAGCTGAAGCATTAGAAAATACAAAAGACAGTGCTGTTGGTTCTGTTATGGATGGAAGCGAAACATTGGCTTTGAATGGCGTGACCATCTTGGATGGAACTCAAGGTGGGGACGTAGACAGCTATGCAGAACTTACAGATACCATCAATGCATTCTCCAGCGAGACAGGAGTGAGCGCGTCTTTAAATTCCGCAGGAGACAAGATAACCTTAACAGCAGCCGATGGCCGCAATATAGATCTTACAGCCGCCAATGGAACAGGCGCGAACCCTTTCACAACAGGCGTTACAAGAGGAAAAATAGAGCTTACAGACGACCAGACAGTCACGGTCACAGATGCAAATAACCGACTTGGTTTTGGAAGCACGACCATAGCACTAGATAACAAAACTATCCGAGACGTAGATCTGACTTCTATTGAAGGTGCAACAGAAGCAATAGATCGTCTGGATTCTGCCTTAAGTACGATTTCTTCTCGCCGTGGTGAAATCGGTGCTGTCCAGAACAGGCTTGAATCTACGATTTCTAACTTGAGCAACGTAAATGAAAACGTCAATGCTGCAAGATCAAGGCTCTTGGATGTTGATTTTGCTTCTGAAACACTGAGCATGAGTAAAAATATGATGTTACAGCAAGCTGGATCTTCTGTAATGTCACAAGCCAAAGCCTCTTCCCAGGTTGTTTTGAGCTTATTACAATAGTCTTAGCCTTCTATCTCAGATTTTTAATCCAAAAGGAACTTTATAATGTGGCAAAATGCCACATTATTCTCTTTATACAGAGAAAGTCTGTCTTGATATGAGGCATTTTGCCACAACATATCCATCGGCTATGGAAAAATGCCTCACATTACACTGCATAAAAGATAAAAAATACATTAAAAATTCCTAGAAAAGCTTTTTTAGAATTTTGATATACAATTCTCAATAGTTTTTCTGGGAATTTTTTTTTATACGGGTCTTGGGGAAATTTTTCCACAAATGATCAAAGTTTTTAAAGTTTGTGCTTTTTGTGTTCTTTTTTCTGTGTTTTTTGTGCAAAAATCTGCAAAAGTATAGTAACTTCTTAGTTTCTATTATTTTCCCTAACAGGCTGGCATTTCCAGTTCGAATTTTTTGATTTTTCGCCACAAGCTTTTTCGGTCAATGCCTAGAACATTAGCTGCCTGGGTTTGATTGTAGTTAGTTTTTTGTAAAACTTTCGCAATGTGTTCTTTTTCCATGTCTTCCAGGCTTACAAGATTAGCTGAAAGATCTTCATTAGCCAAAAGATCTTCTGGTTCTAAAATGGACAGCTTTTTTATTTTATCAAGAATCTCAGGTGGCAGATCATCAGCCTCCAGCTCCCTCCCCGATGCAAGAATCATTGCCCTTTCTATAGCATTTTCCAGCTCTCTCACATTGCCTGGCCAGTTGTATTGCAAAAGTAATTTAATAGCACTTTTAGCAATCCCTGTTACAGGATTTTTGCTCTGGTATTTTTGAAGGAAATGGTGGGCCAATATAGGTATGTCTTCAGATCTATCCTTTAAGTCGCAAAGATGTATGTTCACAACATTCAGGCGAAAATAAAGATCGCTTCGGAATGTACCTTGGGAAACCATATCCTGCAAAGGCATATTGGTTGCTGAGATAATGCGCACATCCACAGGCACTTGTTTATCGCTTCCTAGCGGTAAAATTTCATGCTCTTGCAGCACACGCAGCAGCTTGACCTGAAGAGCCAGAGAAAGATTTCCGATTTCATCTAAAAAGAGCGTCCCATGGTTGGCTCTTACAAACACGCCTTTTCTTTCAGCAATAGCACCCGTAAAAGCACCCTTAACATGCCCGAATAGTTCGCTTTCCAGAAGATTTTCCGATAGTGTACCGCAGTCTATGGTAACAAAAGGCCCATTTTTTCTCATACTATTTTGATGGATTGCTTTTGCTACAAGCTCTTTCCCTGTCCCACTATTCCCTTGGATTAGAACAGAGGTGTTGTAGGGCGCAACCTGAGCAACCATTTTCAAAAGCTCCTGGATTTTTTTGCTTTTTCCCAAGATAGCGCAAATGGCTTTGCCTTCTGAAAGCTCCATTTTCAGACGCGCAATTTCTCGATGAAGCTGGCTATGCTCTAAGGCCCGTTTTATCAAAAAAATCAATTCGTTTTGTTTAATGGGTTTACTTAGAAAATAAAAAGCTCCTGTTTCCATAGCCTTTACGGCGATTTCAATGCTGGCGTATGCTGTAACGAAGATAATAGGAATATGGCTGCGAAAAGGAATTTTTTTGATCTTAGGGCATAGATCGACCCCTGATATATCTGGTAGCTGAATATCCAATAAAATAATATCGAATATATTTTTTTGGAGTATTTCCAAGGCTTTTGCCCCATTTTCTGCCTCTACGGTATCATATCCTTCATCCAAAAGCATTTCCTGCAACAATACACGAGAAGGAAGATGGTCGTCTACAACGAGAATACAAGGCTTTTCTGAACCCATGCAAACCTTCCTTTTTGTTAAAAAAGTCCCTGTTTCTTCAAAAAAAAGATAAGGTAAATATTCCATTGTAAACACCATTGTATCAAAGATTTTTTTTTTGTAAAGAAAAGAAATTACAAAGTTTATTTTGCAAAAATTTTTTAAATTGTGTAATAGACAATATGATCCTGTGCAATTAGATTTTTGCAGAAAAAGCAAAGATTTTTATCACGAATAAGACGAATGGTCGAATGGCACGAATAGTTTTTATAGAAATTTCATTTATAGAAATTTCATTCGCGTAATTTGTATATTCGTCTTATTCGCGATTAATACCAGCATCTCTTGAAATATGTTCAACAGCATTTTGACCAGAACAAAATTTTTTAAATTGCCCTTCTTTTCCCTCTACGCTAAGTTTTGGAAAAAAGAACCATAAGATCAAAAAAAGATAAAGTCAGGGAGCTGAGGACTTGGAAAATCCATGGCAAAAGAAAAAAAAGGAGCAGCATTACCCCTAAAATTTTGGGGATAAAAACCAGGGTTTGTTCTTGTATGTTAGTGACTGCCTGGAATATGCTTACAGCAATTCCAATCACCAAGGTAACTCCCAATATAGGCAAAACTAAAAGAGCCGTTGTATAGAACATTTGCCTCAGAATTTCCATGAGCATTTCTTCAGACATTTAAGAAATTTCTCCATAGCTTACGATAAGTGTTTTCACGACAAGATGCCATCCATCGACAAGAATAAAAAGGAGTACCTTAAAAGGAATGGAAATCGCTGTGGGAGGGAGCATCATCATTCCCATGGAAAGAAGAGTGCTTGCCACGATAATGTCTATAATCAAAAAAGGAAGCAAAATCAATAACCCCATCTGAAAAGCAATCGTAAGCTCGCTGAGAATGAATGCAGGGATCAATACAAGAGAAGGAATTTCTTCTGGCTTAGAAGGGTCTTTTTTGGCGAGGTATAGCATGAGTGCAAGATCTTTTTCTCGCGTATGTAGGAACATAAATTTTCTGAACTCTGTCAAGGCTTTTTCAGAAGCTTCCTGGGTGGAGATGCTTTTGTTTTGGTAGGGAATATAGGCATTGGAATAGACTTTTTCCCAAACGGGTGTCATGACAAAGGCTGTGAGAAAGAGCGCAAGACCTATCAATACAGGGGATGGAGGAAGGCTTGGCACTCCAAAGGCTTGACGCGCAAAGGAAAGCACGATGATGATTCTGGTAAAGCATGTCATAGAAAAAAGTATAGCAGGAAGAAGGGATAAGAGTGTCATGAAAAGAAGGATTTTCATTACACTAGTAATGTCTTCTTTGCTGGCAAGATTCAGGCTGCCTTCTTCTGCAAACGCAGGGAAACCCAATATTGCAATACAAAAAATAAAAGCTATTTTATACTTCATTCATCAGCCTTTCTCAAAAAAAAGCATCTGTTTCTTAATGCTTTGCAAGAAAAAGGCCAAACCAATAAAAAATACTTTTTGGGTTTCTACATTTCCCAGTCATCCATGCTTTCTTCCTTGAGCATCCCTTCTGCAGCAGAGCGTGCTGCTTCTTTGCTATGGATTTTTCCAGAGCTAATCAATTCTTTTGCTTCTTTCATTTTATTTTCTCTTGGGCTAGATTCGACCAGAATTTTTTTCAAAGAAGAAATTTTCTCTTTGGTTACCCCCTGGCTTGAAGAAATGGTCATGGGAACATTAGCCTCTGCTTTTGCTTTGGGTTTTGTATTGTTTTCTTTTGCTATATTTTCTATCCATGAAAAAGAATTTAATGGGTTGATATTCATGGCTTTGCCTCCTTATTTTATGGATTTATTTTCAAATTAAAAATATCTTAAAAATGTCACATTCCACTTTTAAAACAACCACTGCCTTAGAAAAGGCTTTTGTTTCTTGGTGCTTGTGCTTGATGAGCAGCACTATGAAATAGCATCTGCTCCAGCCAGCGGAATTTTTGACCTATACTAACTTGACATTATTATCCTATTCTTATAATTCTTATCGGCTAAAAATGAAAAAAATTTAGCCTAATTTTTTTTCTTTTAAAATTTTTTGGCGTATTTTTTGCCCATTCTTTCTTTTTCATAATACAGTTGCTATTTCTGGAATCCCTTTTATAAGGAAATTCTTATGCAAAATGTTCCGATAGTCTCTTTTTCCGAAAAAACTCCTTTTCTTGTGTGTGCAAAAGACAATTCTGCCACAAGGGAAAATGCTAGTTTTGAAAATTTTTTAGATAAGGAGATGATGGAAACAACATCGGAATTTTTTCTTGAATCCAATGAATGGAAAAAAGTTTTAGACAAAATTTTTTGTTCTTTGGAAAATATTTTTAGCTCTAGCCTGGAAAAGATAGAAAATTCATCCAAAATAGATAACGAATCTTCAGATAAGCCTTTTTTGGCAGAACAAGATGCTCTATTTCAGGAACAGCCAGGGTTGAATTTACTTCCTTTTCCTGTGCCAGAAGAACCTGCTTTTCTACAAGAAAACACCATAAACCCCGATTCGATGCCAAAAAGTCTAGAATTCCCAAAACAAAAGCTTTTTGCAACAGAAATTCCAGAAATCAATACAATTCCAAAGCAAGAATTTTCTGAACAGCAACCCAAAGAGAGCAATATTCAAAGCAACTTTGTTCTCTCTGTACCAGAGCCTGAAATTAGCCCTAATGGCGCAAAAGTAACAGAAGAATACAATCTGCCTCAAAACCTTTTTTCTAGTGAAACAGAAATCGAACAAAAGAACCCTCTTTCTGTCCATCTTTCGGATGCAGAACCCAATATAAAAAGAAATCATAGAGATTGGGTAGTGGGACAACACAAAGATTTTCAGACAATAGATACAAAAGAATTCGCCTTTATCGTAAACCAAGATTTGCAAAAAACAGAACCACAGCTTTCTGATAGAAATGCCATTTTTGCAACTGCTGATTTTAACGCTTTTCAGAAAAAAAGCATAGAGGGAAATCCAGGAAAATTTTTTTTCTCTCTGGAAAAAATCCCTGTATCAGGGCAAGCCCAGGAAAACTTGAGTTCTTCCGATACTTCTATAAATTCAAAGCCAGAAATCGAAACTACGCTGCAATATGAAAACGTGCCTTCTTTTGTACCTGGAAATCTTAAAGTGCAAAAGGCTATATTGTATCTGGAAAAAGAAGAAAAAAAATTGCAGGTAAACATACAGCTTCAAGGCGAAAAGTTAGAAGCACAGTTTCTTACTACGGATGCTAAGACTGTTTCTGTTTTGGAATCCCAGATTCAGAATCTCAAAGAATCCCTACAAAAAGAGGGAATACAATTGACCGACAGCAAAGTTCTTCTCGCAGATGGGAATAGTTTTAGCAGGGAAAGGTCACAAAAGGAAAACAGCAAACTGATTTTTTTTTCGAGAGGCAAAAAAACGCAAGGAATAGAACCCAGACAAGGCTATTCTCCGTACCATTGGGTTTCCTATCCAGGCAAAAGTAAAATCAATTGTTATACATAGCGAAAGGGTTAAAAATGGTTACAGCCATCAGCCAAAACTCGGCAATTTCACAAACAGGAGAACAAGGCTTTTTCCGCACAGATCTGAACGAGCTTTTTTTAAAGATATTCACTGCGGAGCTGACACAGCAAAATCCTCTTTCGCCTATGGGAAACCAGGAATGGGTTCAGCAGTTGGCACAGTTCGCCAATGTTTCGCAAATGACCAACTTTAGCAAAGAGATGCAGTCTTTAAAAGATTCTGTAAATTTTATGCACGCTACCAATCTCGTAGGGAAAGAAATCACCTATAGCCAGGACAACAAGACAGAGACTGGCAAAGTAGATTCTGTAACGCAAAAAGAGGGGAAGATTTTTTTAAACATAGGGACAAAAGAAATATCCCTGGATCAGCTTATTTCTGTTAAGGGGGAAAAAATATGAGTATCTCTTTATTCAATGGACTATCTGGCCTTTCTTCGTACCAAAGAATGCTGGATGTCATTTCCAACAATATATCCAATGTTAACAGCCATGGCTTTAAAGCGCAAAGCTTTAACATGGTAGAAAATAAAAGCCAGACAGTAAGGCAAGGTTCTTCTCCTACAGAAGATTTAGGAGGAACGAATCCTATACAGGTTGGTTATGGCGTTAAAGCTGGGTCTGTCTCAGCAGACTTCACTCAAGGTACTTTGGAGTCTACGAACAGAACGCTGGACATGGCTATCCAGGGCGATGGATTCTTTGTCCTCAAAGATAGTGCAGGATCAAAAAATTTTAGCCGTGTGGGAAATTTTGCTTTGGATAGCACAGGGTATCTCGTAGACCAGGGAACAGGATACAGAGTACAATCCGCACAAGGGAATATTTTAATAGAAAAAGACGCGCCATTAAACCCTAAAGCAAGCTCTGAGGTTTCTATACGAGGGAATCTAAATGCTGCTACTACTTTTCCTAATGGGAATACAATTTCTACAAACATCCAGGTACTAGACTCCAGAGGAGAGGAACACAAAGTTTCTTTTGTACTAGAGAAAACAGCCAATCTATCCTGGAAAATGACAGCGTCTTTGCCTGATGCTGACGGCGTTTTGAGCGACAATCTGGTAGAAGGCATTACTTTCAATGAAAATGGGTCTTTTGCTGGTGTTACAGGTACAGGAAGTGGCGACAACAAAATCATCGCTACATTCAATGGCCTTGCCACTCCTCAAGAAATCACCTTTGATTTAGGCACTGTAGGTGGCTTTGATGGGCTGACACAGTTGGGAGGAGATTCAACAGCAAGTGCAGTAGAACAGAATGGCTATGCAACAGGCTCTTTGTTAAACCTTTCTGTAAAGCCTGATGGTACGCTTGTTGGGCAATATAGCAATGGACAAAGGCAAAATCTGGCAGAATTGCAGGTAGCGACTTTCTCCAACCCTGAAGGCTTGGAAAAAACGGAAAACAATATGTACATCGAGTCTTCTAATTCAGGACAACCTGTATACGGGAAAGCTTTGAGCGGCAGGGCAGGGTCTGTTTTGGGGGGGAAACTGGAAGCAAGCAACGTGGATTTGACCAAAGAAATGGCCCTTATGATTGTAGCACAAAGAGGCTTTCAGGTAAACGCTCGCGTTGTCACTGTTTCGAATGAAATTCTCCAGGAAATTGCGGGTTTAGTAAGGTAGCAAAACCATGAATACCATGCTTTCTCTTCTAGCAGCAGCAGCGAGCCATTCTTCTGCTGAACAGCAAAGAATCGCCAACAATCTGGCAAACGTTCAGAATCCTGGTTTTAAAGAGATCCTGAGCCATGTAGAAAGTCTGCCTGAAAAAGAGCAAAATGCTCTTTCTGCTGCAATTCCTTATAGCCGCTTTTTTGTTCCGTTTCGGCAGGGGGCTTTAGAGAAAAGCAGCAACAATATGGATTTTTCTTTGCAGGGGGAAGGTTTTTTTGTATTAGAAAAGGAAGAAAGCAAAAAGTACCTTCGCAGCTTTCATGCTGGCCTGGATTCTCAAGGTTACCTTGTGAATTCCGATGGGCTTCGGCTGTGTACAGAAGATGGACATCTTAGGATAGATCCTGAAAAAGCTTCGCTTCTGGAAGTAGACAAAAAAGGCATAGTTTCTCTAGGAACAGAAAGAATCGGCAAGTTGAAAATCGTTACTTTAGAAACAACACAGCCCCAAGAGGGGACTCCAGGCTATTCGTTCGATCAGCCTAAAGGTGAGGAAAAAGATGCTGCTTCCTGCGAAGTATGCCAGGGGTATTTGGAGAAATCTACAGCAGATAGCCTGGAGAGCATGACAGACATGATTGCCAATCTACGCTATCTGGAAGCAAATCAAAAAATCCTAAGAACTTTAGACCAGAGCTATCAGGGATTGATTGAGCAATCCTGATAAAATGGAAAGGAATACAATATGCTACAGGCTTTAAATACAGCAGCAACAGGGATGAAAGTCCAGGAACTTACTGTAGACAACATTTCCCACAATCTTTCTAATGCCAATACAACAGGCTTTAAAAAGAGCCGATTGGAATTCGAGGACATGCTCTACATCAATATGGGAAATTCCGAAGGCCAGGCTGACACAGAGGCAAGGGTGTTTTCTGAGTTGCAGATGGGAAGCGGAGCAAGGACTGTATCGAATCTTAAAACATTTGCCCAGGGGCCATTAGAAGAAACGCAAAGAGAGCTGGACGTAGCCATTGAGGGGGAAGGCTTTTTCCAGCTTCAATACCAGGAAAATGAAATTCGATACACAAGAGATGGTTCTTTTAAGATAGACAGCCAGCGAAAGCTTGTTTCCTCGCATGGCTATCCTCTTGAGCCTGGCATAACAATTCCAGAAAATACATCGAAAATTTACATAGGCAGGGATGGGACTGTATCTGTGTCAATACAGGGGCAAAACCAATTGCAGACTGTAGGCGAGATACAATTGGCGCGTTTTGCCAATCCTTCAGGGCTTTCTAGTGAAGGATCTAATATTTATAAGCAAACAACCGCATCAGGCGAAGCGATTTTGAACAAGCCAGGGGCAAATGGAAATGGTAGCCTTTGCCAAAACCTGCTGGAACGATCTAACGTAGATGTAGTCAATGAAATGGTAAGGCTTATCACAGCACAAAGGGCTTATGAGATCAATTCCAAAGTTATACGCAGTGGCGATGAAATGCTTTCTATGGTAAACAATCTGGTACGCTAACAACAAAGTCTGGCAAAGTTCTTATGAAAAAGCTAAAAATTTTTTTTTCTTTTTTCCTTTTTTTTTGCCTTTTGGCAGAATGCCAGACAGAGAGAATGGCTCTTTCCTCAGAAAGCCTTATTGTTGTTGCAAAAGAATTTTTAGAACTCTCTGTACCCTGGAATCCAGGGCATTTTGAATGCCAGTTTTTGGGAGGGATAGAAAAGGAAATTTTTATTCCTCGTCCAGAAAAAAGCATGCAAATCATCCCTCGTTTCCCTTCTTCGCCTTCTTATAAAGGGAGAAGTATTGTGGAAGTGAGCATTACAGTGGATGGCTATCCAGCGAGGGTACTCTCTTTGCTTTTTTACATACGCATTTTTCAGACAGTCTTTTTAACGAAGCATTTTATTTCAAGACGCACTCCCTTGTCAGAAAAGCATTTCTATACAAGGCTTATAGAGACTACCAATATTGCATCTGCAACTGTATGCAGCATGCAGGAAATTTTAGGAAAACAAAACAAAAACAGCCTGAAGGCAAACCATATTCTTGTGCAGGAAGATTTAGAAGAAATCCCTTTGGTTGTCCCAGGAAACATTGTTACTTTGGTTTTAGAAGAAGAATTTTTAAAGATCACTGTTCTGGCAAGGGCTTTGGACAGTGGCAAAAAAGGAGACTGGATTCGCGTTGTCAATCTTTCTTCTCAAAAAATACTCAAAGCCAAAATAATGAGCGAATCTATGGTTTCTATTATGCGCATGGAGGAACAACATGAAAAAAAATAAATTTTTAATACTTCCTTGTTTTTTGGTGGCTTTGCTGGTTACTGCATGTTCTTCCTCACCTTCTTCTTTTCCTATTCCCTCTTATCCTCCTTTGCCTGAAACCCCAACGAGCATAGTACAACAGGACGGATCTTTATATAGAGATCAGGAAGAGCTTTATGCCAGCACAACTGCTAAAAAAAAGGGAGATGTACTGACTGTTCTTGTCCAAGAACGGCATACAGTAGAAGAAGATGGAGACGTTGATTTGCAAAGAAAATCCCAAACAAAGCTGGATGGCAATTTTGAGCCTAAATCCGTAGTGAGCAAGCTTCCTTTTGTAGGGGAAACAGTCCAGATTGAGGGCGGAAGGGAATCCACCCATACAGGAAAGGTAAAATACCAGAAAAAATCCTATCTTACGGATCGGCTGCCTGTTATAGTAACAGAGGTACGGCCTGATGGCTTGATGGTAGTGTGGGGTAAACGGCAGATTTCTTTAAGCACTGAGGTAAAGACTGTCGCCTTGAGTGGTCTTATTCACCCAAAAGATGTAAGCGATGATAATACAGTATATTCTGATAGAATAGCTCTGGCAACAATCCATATAGAGGGAAAAGGAAGCTTTACGGCAACAACAGACCCTGGCACTTCCTCTAAGACTTTCCAATGGATTTTGGACTTTGTATGGCCTTTTTAAGGTGCAAAATATGCTCTCGAAGAAAATGATTTTGCTTTGCCTGTTACTGATGGGAATCCATTTGGCAGGCCAGATTCCTAGAATCAAGGATATAGCGCAAATAGAAGGCATAAGGGAAAACCAGCTTATGGGTATGGGATTGGTAGTAGGGCTGAGGAATACAGGAGACCGATCGGAAGCTGCCTTAAAAGCTTTAAGAAACCTTTTAAAACGATACAATTTTCAGATTACAGAAAGCCAGCTTGCTGCGGGAAATGTAGCGTTGGTCATGGTTACTGCAAACCTTCCTGCTCTGTCGAGAAAAGGGAGCAGGATTGATATTACTGCCTCTTCTATTGGCGATGCCAAAAGTCTTTTTGGAGGCACACTTTTGGCAACCTTTCTAAAGGGGCTAGACCAAAATGTGTATGTAGTGGCACAAGGATATTTAAGCCCAAGCCCTGGTCTTCCTACTGTTGCAGCCGTTACAGAAGGCGGGATTGTGGAAAGAGAAGTTCCTACTTCCTGGGTTTCCGAAAAGCAAGAAATCCACTTAAGACTGAACAACCCTGATTTTAATACAGCAGCCAGAGTTTCCGAAGCAATCAATAAAAAATTTTCAGGAGAGCTTCCTTGTAGTTACCCTATTGATATGACGATTGTTAAAGTCCTTTTACCCGAAAGGTATAGAGGAAAAGAAAACATCGCTCGGTTTGTAGCGGAAATTATGCTTTTGCCTGTTTTGCCAGAAGTCCCCGCCAGGGTTGTTATCCAGGAACAGACAGGAACAGTGGTCATGGGGGACTCCATAGCAATCCATCCTGTAACGATTGTGCATAACCAGATTACCATTCGGATACAAGGGGATGATAAAGGAATCACCACAGTGCAAAAGCTTGTGAGTGCACTTTCTGCTTTGCAGGTTTCCTCCAAAGATGTAATCCAGATTTTGCATATACTCAAAAAATCAGGTGCTCTTCATGCTGAACTGATTTTAGTCAACCATTAATTACGTCTACGATTTATATATACATATTAAGTTTTAATATCTTTTCTTATAATAGATTACATCATCCACTCAAGGATAAGTAGAGCGTAATGTAAGCCTTCTGTAAGGAAGTCTGCATAAGTCCTATGACTAATATCGCTAAATTCATCCAAGGGGTATTTTTTTGGGGTCTAAAGATGCAAATATCCTTTTCGACCATAAAACAAGATAGCGCAGAGTTAAAGAAAGCCTCCCGTGAATTCCAAAAGCTATGGCTGGAGACTATTCTAAAACATGGAAGAGAAAAAATTTTCTCCCAAGAAGAGGAAAGCTCTCTGTCTACTTTTTGCGAAGATGCTTTTCCCAAAGTCATGGCAGAAAAAATTTCTCAGGGCGATTCTTTTGGCCTTACACGCCAAATCTATGAATTGCTTGCTCAAAAAACACAAAGAGGCAAAGCGAATGAACCAGGATAATCTCTTGGAATCTTTATATAATAACATACTCGAACAAATGGATCTTCTCAACTCCTTGATAGAGATGCTCCAAAATTTTTTTACTTCTTTGTCTGAATCAAAGGACTGGGAGAAAAAACTTTGGCAGATAGAGCTGAAGATAACGCAATTTAAAAATTTTTTTTTATGTTGCCAGGATATTTTAAAAAAGCTATCCTATACTTTAGAAAGACCTGGTCTTACCCTTAAACAAGCTGCTTCTTTATATTCTCAGAATTTTGTGAATATAGAAATAGAATGGCATAAGGCAATCCTGGTTTGCCATCAACTTTTACAAGAGGCATCCCAGGCAATAGAGTTTCAAAACAATGTAGCACAAAGGTTAATTGAGATTTATTCTCAAACAACAACGGCTACATACAATTCCAAAGGGATTTCTTCTTTGGAGAATCGCCATGCTGCGCTTTGATATAAGTACAAAATCTTTAAATTTAGCACAGGTTGCTATCCAGACAACACAAAACAATATAGCAAATGCCCAGACTCCAGGCTACAGCCGCCAGGAAGTTTATCTGAAAACAAGTGCATCAAAGTATTATCCTGGAATAGGGTATATCGGCCAAGGTGCAGAAGTATCTCAAATCCAAAGAAAAGCAGACAGCTTTCTCACGAACAGAATCAACACAACATCGCAAAATATGGGGCGGCTGGAAATCGAAAAAAAAGCACTGGATGATCTGGAAACCTGGATAACACCTTCAGAGGGAAGCGTTGTTTCCGAAATGGAAAAAACCATGGACAGCCTTTCTTCTCTTAGCACTCATCCAGAAGATATGTCTTTAAGAGAAATTTTCAAAGACAATTTGGGTACTTTAGGAAATGCCTTCCAGAAACTAGCCAAAGAGCTTTCTGAAATTCGAAAAGAATATGAAGAATATTTCAAAGAGATCGTGGAAAAAGCAAACGAAATGGCCGAAAGTATAGCCAAGCTCAACGAGCAAATCCAGTCTAGCCTGGATACATCTAGCGAGCTTTTAGACCAAAGAGATAGCATGGTAGGCGAAATCAGCAAACTTTTAGGAATTCGGACTTCCACCTCTAAGGATGGCAGCGTACAAGTCATTTTGGGGAACAATCTTTTGGTGGATAAAAATAAAGCCAATCCCCTACAGGCAAAACAAGAGAACGGCAAGTATACCCTCCAATATCAAAATATGCCTGGTGCTATACCCGTAAAAGAAGGTGAGGTCGCAGGTGTTTTAAACGTATACAATGAAAAAATTCCCCAATACCAGGAACGCATGGATGCCTTAGCGGGAAGCTGGATACGAGAAACCAACCAAACGCATGCAACAGGAATGGGCTTAGGAAAAGGTATGGAAAATATAGAATCCGAAGAAGCTGCATCGAATGAAGGCATCCCTTTGAACCAGGCTGGTTTTTCCATGAAAGAAGGAAAGCTTTCTATTTTGCTCAGAAATAAGACAACAGGAGAGGAAACGACTTCGGAAATCAGTATCCAGCCAGAGAGCGAAAGCCTTTCCGCCATAGCAGGAAAGATGGATTCTCTCTCTCATCTAAATGCGCAGGTAGAAAATGGAAAGCTGAAATTGCAAAGCGATTCAGGATATGAATTCGCATTTCCCCAAGATAATTCCTACTTTCTGGCAGAAATGAAATTGAATCCTTTGCTATCAGGGAAAAAAGCAGAAGATCTTCAGGTTTCTTCCTGGATTAAAGAAGACACAACCAGGCTCTCGCTTGCGAAAAGCTTTGCATCAGGGAACAATGAGAATGCGATTCACTTGCTGGATACAATGCAAAACAAAGAGCAAAGTGCTTTAAACAACATGACATTCCAAAAATATTGGAATTCTAATGTTGTAAAGCTTGGCGCGGAAGTCGAATCTAAAGAAAGAGAAATTTCTCTGCAATCCGTTGTCATGGATGATCTGGCAAAGCGAAAAGCGGAAGTCTCTGGTGTCTCGGTCGATGAAGAGCTGATTCGTCTGAAAAATTACCAATATAGCTACCAGGCTGCTGCCCGACTTTTTGAAACCATGGATGAATTGATGCAAACAGCGATAAATCTAGGGCAATAAGAGCCTATCCGAAAAATAATTTTAGGCGAAAATTTAGAGGCACTCGGAGAGCAAGGAGAAAGTGACAAAATTGCCGCAAGTGTAGCTGTAGCTACTCTGAGGACAATTTTGTCACTTTCGACGAAGCTATCCGAGATGCATCGAAATTTGCAGCCAAAAGGATTTTTCGGATAGGCTCTAAA
>JABWCH010000157.1 GCA_013359215.1 Candidatus Brocadiia bacterium
AATTTCATTCGCGTAATTTGTATATTCGTCTTATTCGCGATTAATCACGAATAAGACGAATGGTCGAATGACACGAATCGTTTTTATAAAAATTTCATTCGCGTAATTTGTATATTCGTCTTATTCGCGATTAATACCTTTTTGGTTTCGGCTTGTCCGAGATAGGATAAACATCATCTAAATGAGGTCTGCGAAATAGTTTTCTGTTTTACGGAAGTGTTTGAATCCTATTGTGAAGATAAGAATGCTTATAACAAGGGAAATCCAAACACTTTCCCACCGTAACGATGTCCCTAGAATACACCATCGAAAACCATCTATGATTCCAACCATAGGATTTAGAGAATACAATATACGGTATTTTTCTGGTATCAAGGTTGTGCTAAAGCCAACAGGGGATATGTAGAGTCCAACCTGAATAATAAAAGGAATGACATGGCGGAAATCTCTATACTTTACGTTTAGAGAACCAACCAGTAGTCCCATTCCCAGAGAGGAAATAAAAGCAATTCCCATAAACAAGGGAAGCAAAAATATTTTCATGTCAGGGAGGAATCTGTAGTAAACCATGATTCCTGAAAAAACCAAAAAGGCAAAGAGAAAATCCACAAAACTCACAATAACCGAACTTGCAGGTATAATCATTCTTGGAAAATAGACTTTGGAAATCAACTTTTCATTAGATACAAGGCTATTGGAACTTTCTTGCAAAGAGCTAGCAAAAAAATGCCATGGCAAAAGAGCAGAAAAGACCAAAATTGGATAGGCTGTGTTTCCTTCGGAAGGTAGCCTGGCTAATTTGCCAAAAACAATGCTAAACACTACCATGGTTAACAAAGGTCTGATGATCGCCCATGCAATGCCCAGGACTGTTTGCTTATAGCGAACCGAGATGTCACGCCAGGCAAAAAGATAAAAAAGTTCTCTATAATGGTACAAATCTTCCAGATAGTGCGTGTCTTTTTGACCAGCTTCGATGATCGTTTCTTGATAAGGCATAAAGATTATTATTTCAAGAAAAAATTTTCCCTAAAACTTCCTTATATAAAAAATTTATGGATTATAGATTTTGCCATTGAAAACTAGCAAATAAAGATAGATAATAACCATAATTCCATGTTCAAAATAAATATTCAGAAATTTATATCCTAAAATTTTAGCACAAAAAACACAAAGAAAAAAACAAAATGATTATTCTTTTTAAAAGAGGATACAATGGAAAAAAATTTTGACTATGATCTTATTGTTTTAGGCGCAGGCCCTGCTGGTTATGTAGGTGCTATACGCGCATCTCAGCTTGGTCTTAAAGTTTTGGTTTTGGAAAAAGAAAAATTGGGTGGGGTTTGCTTGAATGTAGGGTGCATTCCTTCTAAAGCCTTAATCCATCTTGCAGAAAATTTTTATTCTTTGAAGGAATGGGAAAAAATGGGGCTTTCTATAGGATATGAAAATTTTGACTATGGTAAAGTATATGCTAAATCCAGGCAGGCAGCCGACAGACTGGCGAAAGGCGTAGAATTTCTTTTAAAAAAAAATAAGGTAGAGGTTGTTTCTGAAGAAGGAAAGATTGTAAACCCCAACACAATAGAAACTTCAGCAGGCAAGAAATTCACAGCAAAGAACATTTTAATTGCAACAGGCTCAAAACCTAAGACATTGCCTGGTTTTTCCTTTGATGAAAAAGACATCCTCTCCTCTACAGGGGCTTTGCTCTTGCAAAAATTGCCCAAAAGCCTTTTGATCTTAGGTGCAGGAGCTATTGGCATTGAATTTGCCCATATCATGAATGCCTTTGGCGTAGACGTTCATATAGTAGAAGCTTTGGATCAGATTTTACCTTTAGAAGATGAAGAGGTTGTAGAAGTCCTTGGCAAGCTCTTTAAGCGGAGAAAAATTAAAATTTCTACAGGAACAAAAGCTTTGTCTTGTGAGCGAAAAGATGGCATTTTAGAAGTTACTCTGGAAAAGAAAGATGGGACTCGCAGCGCAGTTCAAGCAGAAAAAGTTTTAGTTGCTATTGGCCGCACGCCCAACACAGAAAACATAGGTCTGGAGAACATAGGAATTTCCTGTGATCGCGGCTTCATACAAGTAGGCGATTATTACCAAACCAAAGTCCCTGGAGTCTATGCAGCAGGAGATATTGTCCCCATGCCTCTTCTCGCTCATGTAGCGTCCAAAGAAGCTGAGATCGCTGTCGAACATATAGCAGGGAAAACCCCTGAGAAAAAAATTTCCTGGCAAAGCATTCCTTCCGCAGTTTACTGTGAACCACAAATAGGAAGCTTTGGATATACAGAAAAAAGAGCAAAAGCAGAGGGAATTCCTTATTCTAAAGCTACCTTCCCCTATAGAGGAGTAGGAAAAGCTGTGGCTACAGAAAATAGCGAAGGATTAGTCAAAGTTCTTTTTGATCCTAAAACAAAAGAAATCCTGGGAGCTCATATCGTGGGAGCAGAAGCAACAGAGCTGCTCCATGAAATTTTACTAGCAAAGACATCGGAACTGCTTCCTATGGATATTGCTCAGATGATCCATGCCCACCCTACTTTATCAGAAGGAGTTATGGAAGCTATGCGTTCTGTGGAAGGTTGGGCTATCCACGCATAATCGAATCAGGAATAGCCAGGGATCAACATCCCTGGTGCTTATAGCTTATTACAGGGGCAAAATTTATGGAAAGCTTGGAATTACAAATAGCTCAATGTGCTGTTGAATCAGGATTGCTTAAACAGGAAGAACTTCATGATGCATCTGAAATACAAAATTTATGTATGGAAATGCATCTTAAGATTCCTTTGGGCCATATCATTTTAGAAAAATATCTTCCTAAAATAGAGCATCGCAACCAATATTTGATTTATACTATTGAAAAATCTGAAATAGCTCAGATAAAAGAATACTTAGATCCTTATATGATGGAGCTAGGGTCTTTCTGGGAAGAGGCAATGGCTCTTTCATGCCTTGATTCTAGCGGAATTGAGCTTGCTATGGCAAAAAAAATAGAGAGAGAATTACGAGATATGGATTTATTTGTAAGTGTTTTGTATGTTTTGCTGATTCAAAGCAAAAATAAACTACAAAACATTTCAAATATACCTTATATGAATATAGAACGTAGCCTGGATTTGGAATATTTTTGCCATCGCAGCAGAGGAAAAAACATTTTGCCTCTACACGCTTCTATCCATCAACTGACAAGAAGCATATTGGGTTTAAAAAAAGTGGAGCAAGCACTCCAGATACAAAAAGAGCTAGAGCAAAAAAAATTGCCCATCCCCTTATTGCATATACTGATAGAAAGATATTCCATAGAAGCCTATCTTTTGCATGCGCTTTTGCTTTCCCAGATTTATTGCGAACACAATTCTATCCAGATACGATGGAATGAGCTTTGTCTGCAAAAAATACGAATGCCAGCGGGCTTTATTCCTAAAATCAAAGCAGCACAAATACAGTGTGCTGATTTTTTGCAATGGTCTTTTAAGCTTTCCTGGTTAAATTTTACGGCAAAAAAACAAGGGGAAATTTTAAAGGTTCTGGAAAAAAAAGTATCCAAAAAAAAATGGAATGAATCCGTTGATATTTCTAATAATTTGCAGGAAAGAAAGCTTCCGTTGTCTCTTCTGAAAATTTTAGCTTTGACTCATGTTGTAAGCCAGGAAGATCTTTTGGAAACAGTCCTTTCTGTAGTTTATAATGTTCCTGATTCAAAAATGTCGCAGGCAATGCAATCCTGTGGGCAGGATTTAGAGGACACAGAAGAAGAAAACCAGACAGAATCCCCTGAATCTATTGAAGAAAAAGAAGAAAGCCCAGAGATAATCAAAGTCGTGCCTTATAATAAAAATATTTTAAATCAAACTATGGCAATTTCTTCTAGCCACTTAGGCAAGAAAAAAAAGACAAAAAAAACTTCTGAATCTGTTGAAGAAGAAGCTTCATCGACAAAAGCAGTAGAAATAAAAGAAGCAGAAAAAGTAATCAAAGAGGAAGCAGAAAAAGTAGCCAAAGAAGAAAAAGATATAAAAAATACCAGGCAGATATTCCATGCTTCTGAAGATCTACAAAGGGTTAGAATGGCTTTACAGGAAAATCTCCTGGACAAAGAAGGTCTGGTTCGCATTCTGTGGGATCGCTCTGAAGATCTATCGGCCTCTATCTGGGAAACCATCAAAGAAAGAAGCCTAATATCTCCTAAAATCCATCAAGAAATCAGCAAAAGGCCCATTTCTGAGAATATGGTATCTTCTGTAGAAAAAGGCTCTAATCCAAAAGATCTTACTCTGTCTAAAATCTTAGTTGATTATAAAATTCTCACCAGAGAGCAACTCCAGAAGCTCTTTCGCGTACAAAATATTCTGAAAGGCTTAGAAATTAGCATTAGCCTGGAAGAACTGATCTTAAAAACAAAGCTTGTGGCACAAGAGATTCTTACTCCCTTGATCGAAAATCAGGAAAAGAAAAGACAGCAAGCCAATGCTTTGCCTTTAAAAGAAACTTCGCGTATCAGCCGTGATGATCTATCAAACAAGCTTAAACAAACCATGAGGCTAGAGCTGCCAGGAAATAAGAAAGCAAGGAATCCTTTTGTTTTGTATAGTGCGTTTTTTGTTGTTGCAGGGTTTCTTTTGCTGCTTCTTCTTTCTTTGCCTTCTCCTTCTGAACAGCAGACAAAAAAACCACAAAACCATTTTGTAGAAAAGAAACCAGACTCAACTTTGCCTGTCATTCCTAAAAACATAGAAGAAAAAAAACCGACTATGATCCAGGAAGAAAATAAGGCCAGCATCGCGGCAGAAAAAAAGGCAATCCATACAATACCCGAAAAGTCTGTTTCCACAGTTATGCTGGAAAATATGGAAATCGTAAGGCAAAAAGACAGCATTTTCTTGCAAGGAAAATTTTCCGTACAGCCGCCCTTGCAGGAAAAAATAAAAATACAGTGTTCTCTTTGGGACAGCCGTAAAACAAACAAAACAGGAGAGCAAACAGTACTGTGTGAGCCAGTATTTTCCTTTAGTATGACCCAAATCCCTGCACCGCTGCAATATGGTTTTTATTATATCCGAATTCATCTTGACATGGAAGAAAAGCCCAATATTGTTGCCAAAGATCGAGAATGGTGGATACCTTTTGTTTATGGAACAACGCCAGAGATAAAAAAATCGCAAGAAGCGGCTTTCCAGGCAATAGAAAAAAGAAGCAAAAAAATATACGAAATGCAGCAAGAGCTTGTCTCTCTTTCTCAAAAACCATTGCAAGAAATCAAAAAGCAGTGGAAGCCCTTTTCTGAGAGATGGAATAAAAAATACAGACAAGCTGAACTAGAAATGCAGAAGCAGCAAGCCAATTCCTGGACATTCTGGGATGTGTATTGGCCTAAAGAAATGCTTTCCTTCTTAGATCTTGTTCGGAAAGATTACGAAAGCTTGCAAGATTGGGTACAAGGATTTTCCCTTCTGCCTGTTACCCTCAAGCAAAAAGATTTTTGGGAAAAATGGCAGCAAGAAATCAGAAAAGAAAAAGAATACCAGGCAAGTTTGCTTATGTTTTCGGGTAAATAGCAATGAATACAAAAAGATTCTATGACTATAACACGTTTTTACGCGAAAAGTTTGGAGAAAAGGTTTATAAAATATCCCTGGATGCTGGTTTTACATGCCCCAACAGAGATGGCAGCAAAGGAACAATGGGCTGCATCTATTGCAACAACGAAAGCTTTAGCCCAGCCCATCGTTTTCCCAAAGAAGATTTGGAAAAGCAAATTCTCCAGGGTATGGAAGTGGGTAAAAGATTTAAAGCCAATCGGTTTTTGGCCTATTTCCAGGCGTTTAGCAATACTTATGCCGAGGTTTCTGCTTTAGAAAAGCTTTATAAAAAAGCTCTACAGTTTCCTGACGTTGTAGGCATTGTGATTGGAACAAGACCTGATGTTGTGGATTTGGAAAAATTGCAGATGTTAGAGCATCTTGCAAAGCAAACCTTTGTTTCTATAGAATATGGAGTACAAAGCATTTGCGATGAAACTTTAAGGCAAATCAACCGAGGCCATACATACCAGTCATTTCTACAAGCAATGGAGTGGAGCAAAGGAAAGGGAATCCATATATGCGCTCATATCATGCTAGGATTCCCAGGAGAAGCCAAAGGACAGATAGTACAGACAGCAAAGGAGATGAATCGGGTTGGCATTGATGGTGTTAAACTTCATAACTTGCTTGTGGTCAAAGATACGCAACTGGCAAACCTATACAAACAAAATCCTTTTCCCTTGCTAGGATTCGAAGAATACATCATGATAGCATGCGATTTTTTAGAAAACCTTTCGCCAAACATAGTAGTCGAAAGGCTGCATGCAAATGCCCCTCCTGATTACCTGATCGCCCCTCATTGGAACAAATCGCCTTCCCAAATTGTGGATAGCATTGTAGCTGAATTAAAAAAGAGAGAATCCTGGCAAGGTAAGTCCCAATGCCCATAACGTTGTCAATGCTAAACTGAAATGGCTGTAATCCAATTATTTCGGACGATCCTATATCCTGGCGTAAAACCTAACCAGGCTTACACGAAGCGATCTCTCCAAGTAAAACCCGCTTTTTGCTTGAAGTTTCATAAGAGCCACTATGTTACGCTTCGCGTAACTTTTTTCATGATGAAACTTTAGGGATAAGAAGAGCGTAGTGTAAGACTTCTGTAAGGAATCAAAAATAGTACCGCCTGGCAAATCAAAAAATTGGATTCGACTCTTGAGCCTGGCACAAAAAAAAATGGGGATACCTGTTTTTTTGAATCCTGAAAGAAGGCTTACACGAAGCGATCTCTCCAAGTAAAACCCACTTTCTGCTTGAAGTTTCATAAGAGATTTCAGTCGTAAGTGACTATTGTTTTGAAGAAGGAATACTTTCGATTTGGATGTCTTTTCCTTGGGTGAAAAAGCGGCGTTCTTTGATGTGATACCAGACAATAGGGGCTTTCATTACAAAATCTTTAGAACGGATTTCTACAAAAGGATGGGCTATAAGAAAAGCCTGGTCGCTTTTTTCGTTCCAGCGCATCTGGTCGGCTATGGCAATGCTGCCTTGGGAAGAGATTTCTACATTGTGGTAGGCAACCAGAGTTGTAATTTTGTTGTCTTCTAAAACAGCAGTCATCTTTTGGCATTTTAGTGTGTCTTCCTGCCTTTTTACAAGAACATCTTCTTGCCATTGGATTTCTTTTTTTTCCTGGTTATAGAGAACAGAGCCTTTTGTAAAAATTTCTAAAGGTTGCGTTGACTGGGATTTTTCTAAGCCTTGGAATTGCGTGTTTGTATGGGCGATTGTGATTTTGGTTGGCCCCTGGCAAAGGATTTCCTTTTTCAAGGTTGAAAACAAGAATTCTTTTGATGTGATGGTATTCCCGTCATAGTGGATTTCTGCTGGTTCTCCATAAAGAACGCCTTGCTGGCTGCGGTACAGGAGTTGTTTGCCTCTGGCTTCTAAAGGCTGAATTTTTTGGTCTTCTGGTGCTTTCTGGATTAAAACATCCCCCTGGGTTTCAAAAGAACGCAAGCTCTTTCCTTTTGTATCTAGCTCTGCGTGGATTTCTGTAGTTTTTAGAATATATTTCGCTGGTTTTTCTTTGCTACTTTCTGAAGAGTTGCTTTTGTCCAGCCCTTGCAAAAAGGCAAGATCCTTTCCTGATGTTGCAAAGGTCAGCTCCACTCCTTTTGTTGCAGAAACCTTTTCTGTTTGTCTCCAATAGGTAACATAAGGAGCATGAATCCTGTTCCCTTTTCCATCGGGCTGCCATATATGGGCAGGCTTTCCCTGGATTTCCAGACAATCTTGTTTTTTGAAATAGCGCAATTCTTTCCCTGTGGCGTGGATTTCTTTGCTCTCTAGCATCACTGGATTTCCTATGGCTTCCAGTATTTCTCTTCCTGTGTAATAATGCAAAATCTGGGCAGACATCTTTCCTTCCTGGGTTTGTGTTACAACATCCTGGGATAAAGTGAGTACGTTTTCGCCTTGGAATTCTTTGTATACCAATTCCTGCGCACTGCCTTTGGCTTCTTTGCTATCCCACCAGATTTTTTCCTGTGCCTTGAGATAGGAAACCTCCATCTTTTTGGTTTTGCTATTGGGCGTGACGTTTAGTAAAAGTTTCTGGCAGGAAAACTTTCCTAGAACCTCTTTTGTATTGCCAGCATAGCGAGTTACCAGAATGTTGTTTTGGGTTTTATAGGTTAGAATCCGCTGTTTGTTTTCTTTTAGCATTCTCAGGTGCATAGGATCAGAGGAAACAACTTCTATGTCCTCTGTGTTCTTAGCAGAGGAGTTCTTTTGCTCTTTTTCCGAAGCTAAAGAGGAAAAGCCTGTGGTGACTTTGTTTTCTGCTATATTTTGAATAAGCAGAAAGGGATTTCCTTTCAGCTCAAGTCTGGATTCGTCTTTGGATAGGCTTTTCCAATGGAAGAATTCGCCTTTTGCCTTGCCTCTTTCATGGAGAATAACGACATCCTGGTATGCTTTAAAAAATTGGGGAACTCGCCGATTCTTATCGCTTTCCTGGATAAGAACCACAAGCTCTGCTTTTCTGGAATGCAGTTCCAAGAAGGGAATTTTCTCAGAAGTTTCTTTTAAAACCACATCATCATAAAAAAAATACTCTTCTATGCTGTTCTTGTCTTTATTTTTTTTATGAATTTCTATGCGATCTTTACATCGGATATATAAAGTTTTCAGGCGATGTCTCCTGGCTTCTTTTTTCAGCTTTTCTTTGCTTTCTTCATCAAGGATACTGAAGGATTGGATATCGAGAATTGTGATTTCTGGGTTTTCGCGAAAGACCAGATGGCTTTCTTCTGGAGATGGGCTTTCTAATAGAAAATAGCCTGATTTTATGCTGTTTTCTACACCCTCGTTCTTATCTTCAAACTTTACATTGCCAAAAGCTTCTATCCTTTGGATTTGAAGCCTGGAATCCTCTTTTCTCTGCAAATCAAAAGCAATACGATCACAAAAAAGCTTTGCCTGGTTTGCTTGTATCATTACCTTTTCTTCTTGTTCTAATCGAAAGACCTTTTTTTCTCTGGAGTATTCCAGGAAAGCTCTCCCCTGAGACAACGATTCTATTTCCTCTATTGCCATTTTTTTCTTGTTTTTCTGCTCGAAAATTTCCGCTACGATCTTTGTCTTTACATTGGAAAGAAAAAGGATTTGGTTTAGATTCATATCCCCTTTCAGCCCTATGCCTTCCAAGAAAAAAATTTCCTTTGCCTGGGAATTCTTCCACCGAAGCCATACCCTTTCTTTTGTCTCTAGTTTTTTATCCTGAAAAAAAACGCGCAGTTGCTCTGTTCTTAAAAGCAAAAGCGATTCCTCTTTCACATCAGGGTCTTTTTCTGCTTCCAGACTTTCATATCCCTGAATTTCTACGTCTTTTTCCAAAAAAAGCGATTCTATTTTTTGGTTGTCTTTGCCTAATTCCAGTTTCCCTTGCTCTGAGCGGATGACAAAGCGTTGGGGCGTATGCTCATACTCTGCCTTTTTTTCTCTATAGTAATGGATGCATTCTAAGCTTTTAAGCAAAACATGATGAGAATCTAAAGGCAGCATTTCCATAAAGCGAATTTCAAAATCCACAAGGGATGTTTTCTCATCATAGCTATAGTATCTTCCTCCTAAAATTTTATGCTGAGAACTCACAGGTATTTTATGCTTTGCAATCTTTGCCTCCATCATGGTATCCTCTTCTTCCTTGCTTTCAAAAATTTCAATAGGAGGCTTTTCTCTATAAGCGAGTATACCATCAGAAGCCCAATACAAAATAGCAAAAGTAAAAGCAAACGAACTCAAAAAACGCAATAAAACTCTTTTCATAACAGGATCAATTCCTAAACACAAAAAGTGACTTTTTTATCTAATGAAACACAAAGAACACGAAAGAAATTCGTGTTCTTTGATAATTGGCTATTCGCCAGAGCTTTCTGTTTTATACACTCCGCCGCCTTCTGTTCCTATATACATAATCTTTCTGTCGGCAGCATAGATGATGATAGAACGTATTTTTTTATCGGAAAGACGCGAATTTCTGGCTACCCATACTTTTGTATCATCCGTGATATCTTCGTTATACCAGATTCCATCGTCTGTCCCCAGGAAAACTTCATTGTTGTAGAGAACTATGGCATAGATTTTTTTTGCGTCTGTAGTCAAGTTGGCATCTCTTAAGACCCATTCGCCTCTGGCTGGTTCATAATAGTATGCGCCTTCCTTCATAACTGAGGCTAAAAGCTTTGTACCATCGTGATTGACAGCAATACGACGGACGGTTTTGTTTTGTATTAACCCAGTGTTGAAAGCAGCACTCCATACCTCAGATGTATTGTCTGGCTTAGAATTTGAAAAAATCCCCAGGTTTGTTCCAGCATAAAGAGTACCATCGTTGCCCTGGTTGTTGGCATACACAAGGTCATAAACCTTTGCCCCTGGAGGAGACTGGAGTTTGCTCCAGGTATTGGTGTCATCGCGATACCATACGCTTCCATCGTTTAAGCCAACCCAGGCTTTTACCATGTTTCCTGCAAGGCATGTGATTTCTTTGCCTTCAAAATCGCTTTTTGCATCTATCCATGTATCGCCACTGCTGCCAGATTGGTACACAGCCGAAGAGGTTGCTGCCAGAAGGTTAATGCCATCGTTTGATCCTACGATACCGATATATTGCGAGCCATTGCCTGTGATGCTGCCTGAGCTTCTCTTCCAGGTATCCACGGCTGCTTCTTTTATATGGATTCCACTATTGGTGGCTGCAAAAACTTTCTTCTCATCGCTCTTCATCCATAAAGCATGGGCAATACTGTTGCGAAGTTTGGTTTCTTTTTCCACAAAACCAGCTCCATCGCTTTCGTACATAATTCCATAGACTCTGTTTCCTCTATAGATTATATCTTCTACTCTGGACTCTCCTTGCTGGAAGCCTACTGCGAGAGAAGTCACTCCAGGTGCGGCTAAAGCAATAGGAACAGGCTGGCCTTCTATGCGGTGTTCATTTCTTGCTTTCCATTCTGGAGTCTCGATACTTCCGTCTTTGCTAAGATACAATCCTGACTTGGAGAGACCAGCATAAACTCGCTCTTTTTGCTGGTCGTCTTCCTCGACTTTAGCAACAGCAAGAGCAACGACCTTGTCGTCCTTAAAGGTATCGCCAGAGAATTTATTCTGCCATTCTCTGCCATTGAATCTCCATAGAATTTTATAGGTTACTCTGCCTGTAGAAACTGTGTCATGAATACCAGCATATAGAATTTCCGTAGTAAATGGAAGCGAAGTTGCTGTGCTTTGAAGTAGAAACAAAGAATAGACTTGCGCCTTATCGCCTAGCATTTCATAGAGGCCCTTTCCTTGTCCTTCGCCTGTAGCACCAGGAATCCAGTCTGCTTTATCTCGCCATGTCTGGCCACCATTGAGTGTCAAGAATACATCCACATCGGTTGCAACATAAAAATGCTGCTGTGGGTTTCTCTGGCGGGCGACAATAGCATAAATTTTTTGCGGCTGAGGAGTATATGTCATTGTCATATCCGTAGATTCCCATGTGTTGTCTAGCTC
>JABWCH010000541.1 GCA_013359215.1 Candidatus Brocadiia bacterium
CTGGATACAGGATTAGCGTAGAGCTACAAACTGGAAGTTCGTTTATAGGTACTACTTGTATCCTTGTGTCGCGTCCATACTCGACTAGCAAGTAGGGTTACTTTCTTTAAAAGAGGATTTTTATTTGCTGGTTTGCGCATTTCCATATAAATAAAAGATATGATTCTTAAAAAAAATTATCTTTTGGGGGCTTAATCCCTGTTTTTTGTAGCAGGAAAGGATTAGCCATTTTTGTGTCCATTCTTCTTTCCAGGAAAAAGAAAAGTTATATCCTATTTCTCGAAGAAGGGGGTTTTGGTATTCGTTCATCAAATAAAGATAGCGTACCCATCCCTCCAGTAAAATCGTGCTGCCTTTAGGAATTTCTTTTTCTATATGCCTTGCCACAAGAATATGCTCCTGAGCAAGATCTTTATACCGATACAGCCTTAATGCCAGCAAAACAATGACCAGAATTACGCTAACATGCAGTGCCTTCCAGGCAATCTTTTGCGGTTTGTTGGTAAAGAAAGCTATTCCAAGGAGAAGAAACAAATAAGGAAAGGTTAAAATAAAATAGTGCTGAAAGCTTTGTATCAAAGCAGGCAAAAAATTGACCACCACACCTAAAAATAAAAAAAATTGGGTTTTGTTTTGGAAAACTTTTCGATTTTGCAAAAGAACAGGCAAAAGGAAAAGAAAAAAAACCTTTCCGCCCCAAAAAATGTATAGATAGCTTATGGCTGTTCTAGGGTAATCCTGAGTATAGCCCTTAGCCCTTATTTGGTTGAATAAAACAGCCATGTCTATAGCTTGATAAAAACAGTAATACCATAAAAAAACAGCCAAAGGCACAAGCCCACCCAAGCTCAAAGCCATAATTTTTTTTATCTTGTTTTCTTCCCAAAGAAGAGCAAAATAAAAAGGTAAAAAATTCAACAGCCCATACTGCTTACAAAAAAAAGACATTCCAAGAAAAATGCCTGTCAGCATATATTTTTTCTGGAAAAAGCTAAAAAGGCTACAAAAAACGAAAAAAATAACATAGATTTCTAAATTGATATATGTCCCATCAGAACTCATACAAGCGATCATGAAAAAAATGCTTACCAATGCCGCTTTTTTTTTCTCTAGTGAAAAAAAGGCACTATTTATTCTAAACAACAAAATAGCAGAAAGGGAAAGCATAATGTATTGGAAAGAGAGAAAGATAGGATAGGAAAAATTTTCACTTAGAAGAAAAAGGAAAGCATTAAGATACATCATGACAGGAGAGTATATGCTATACACATCTTTATAAGGGACAAGCCCATGATAGATATCCCTTGCAATCCCAAGATAGTATACAGAATCATCGCTAATGCTATGCCAGAATAAACTAAAAAAAAATAAAAAAAATAAAAATCCGAAATATATATAAATATTCACATTTTCTCTCACATTGTCCTGCCTTAAAAAATTGCGTTGCATACATAGTACATGACTTTCGGATATTTGAAAAATATGTCGCATTTAAGTGAGACTGCTTTCAACCTAAACCTCAAGCGAGTTTTATCTGAAGCGATCGCTTCGTGTAAGCCTTCTTTCAGGAATCAAAAAAACAGGTATCCCATTTTTATTTTTGCGCCAGGATCAAGAGTTATTATAATACAAGCTATTAAAACTTAACACGTATGAGGTTTAGGTTTAAGTCTCATTTAAATACATCGTATACATCGGATTCAAAAAAATTTATCCACAGATTACATAGATTACACAGATTTTTGAAGCCTTTATCTGCGTAATCTATGTAATCTGTGGATTATTTTATAGGCGATTTTTGTATGCAATACAACTGAGAACTGCTGTAGTATTAACACGAATAAGGCGAATATAGGTAAGTGTTCAAAAGTCTTTGTACTAAATATAAACTATTAATAAATATAATAGTTAAAGAATATTCGCAGAGAAGAACACGAAGAAAAATGGTTTTTGTATATTTCTTTTCGTGATTTTCGTGTTTTTTACTTCGCGTTCCTCGTGTTAAAAATTTTAGGACATAAACTTTTGAACATTTGCCTAGAAGCTGCGGACGTAGATCTATCTGTATAGAAATTCGTTTACGAGGGAATCTATAGCGGATTTGGCAGAGGATATATCGCTTAGGCCCTTTTTGAAAAGATCTTGTTCTTTTTCGCATGCCTTGATGAACTGCGGGCCACTGTCGCCAAGATGGCAATTCATAGAAGCATCTATGCTTTGTAATGTAGAAAGAATATAGTTTTCCAAAAGTTGAGAAGAACGATATTGAGAAGATTCTATATTCTTGCGATATTCGCTTCTGCATCTTTCCAGCTCTGATAGTATGCTTTGCTCTCTGGATTCTATTTTTGTCCCTTGTTTTTCGGATGGTTCTCTTTCGTATAAAGCATCATGCATTGTCATGCCGCTCCAGGCATGGAGTAGCATTTTACTCCAATAATGCCGTAGATCAACAAAGTGTTCAGAAGGCGCAAAGGAACGCGCTCCGCCGTCAAAAACAACACAAGGATTCAGAATAAAAGGATAGAGATCGTTTTTGCGGGTGAACCTGTGAATTTCAAATTCTGGTGTGAGCAAGGCTTGTGAATCACAAAGAAAATCTGTGTCAGGAACTTTGATGGCTAAGGGACTATCTTCTTTTGCCAGGGAAAAACGTCCTTCCAGATAGACTACAATCGTACCTTTGTATTGTGAAAAGGTGCTTTGTAGAACCTGGTGGAAATGATGGGCTACTTCTTCTGCATGTTTAACACCAATATTCAGTATAACCAACCGAGTAATCTGTTTTTTCTGCTCTTGTGCCTTTTGTATGATTTTAGGCATAGTATTGCGAATGGTCGTTCCGCGAGCAATGATTTCGCCTATATAAACAGCATTGGCATCTGTTAACTGGAATTTATTGTAAGAATCTTGGACGATTTGCCAGTCTTGGGAGCTTTTTTTTCTTTGGGAAGAAACATAAGAAACATGGACTTGATCAAAATGGTATGCCTGATACATGGCCTCTGGCAAACCAAAAGAAATACCGCCTCTTAAAACCACAAGGGCTTGGGCGCATGCAGAATCTTCTTTTCGGATTTCATTGGTTTCGGGCAGCATCTTTAGTGCAGTGGATACGCCTTGTCTGAGCTTGCTTGTGTAGGAAATGCCTGATACCAAAGGTTCGTTTAAAATGTGACGGGTTGCTTCTGTTGTGACAACATAGCGTCGAAAATTTTCTTCTTCTATACCACCATGGATCGAATACAAAGCATTGGATTCATATCCATTCAAAAATTGTAAATATTCCATACTTTCCCTATAAAATAGTTCTTAGCGAACAAAACCTGTACCATTATAATGCAAACAGTCATAACCTAACCCTGATAAATCGTAAAAGTATTTTATCACGAATTTCACGAATGACCGAATGGTACGAATGAATAATTTTATCTTAATTTCTTTATTATAGGAGTTACGCAAAGAGATTTTTATTTGGGGGAAAATTTTTGTAAAAATTTTCCCCCAAACCCCCTTTAAAAACTTTTATATTTTTATTTTCC
>JABWCH010000002.1 GCA_013359215.1 Candidatus Brocadiia bacterium
TTGATTCTATCTGGCAAAGTGAAAAAAGCCAGAAAGAACAAAGAAAAGCACAATCATTGAAATCAAGAAATGGTTCGTATATCGAGTTTATAAGCAGTGTAGACTATGATTTGATCACAAAAAGCCTTGAAGACACGAGGCAAGGAATCCGCTTGTTGAATATTAGAACCATAAACAAAGAAGTCAGAGCCGTTGTTTATATTCCCGCAGGCAAGGAAAATTGCTTCCTCAAAAAAATAAAAGATTTTGAAACTCAAAACACCAAAGATGGAAATCCCAAAAATGCCAAGCTTATCAGTAGCATTGAAGATGTAAGTATAGCTTTAGTAGAATCTTTATGGACTGATCCTCCCTCTATGCTGCCTGAGCAAAAAACAGCCATCTGGATTGAGGCTTGGTTGAGGGTCAGCGATAATGAAGAATCTCAAAAAGAAGAAATAGAATCCTTTTGGTCTACCTTGCAATCAATCGGGATTGAAGCAAAGCCAAATTATTTGGCATTTCCAGAGAGAGCGATAGTGCTGATTTATGCATCACGAGAGCAGTTGGTTCAGTTGCTAATATCCAGTGATATGCTTGCAGAGTTCAGAGTCGGTCAGGAGGCTTCTGGATTTTGGACAAATGAAAGTAGCATAGACCAGGCACAATGGGTGAACGATTTATTGAGTCGCCTCAATATACAATCATCTAATGTGAAGGTATGCATTCTCGATAGCGGTGTCAACAATGGACACCAATTGATACAGCCTGTATTGAATAACCAGAATTGTTTAACAGTCGAGCCATCGTGGGGTACGGATGACCATGCAAGTGGCAGTGGTCATGGCTGGAATAGGTGATGGGACAAAAGTTTTTTGACATTGTTATTTTTTGCATGAGACAAGGGTTTTAAAAGAGAGGGGATTTTTTACCAAAAATTGATCGAATGGTGACAATGGAATAAATTCATTGCTATACTTTTTTATTTGGAGTAATAGCAATGAGAAAAATATATATTCCAAATATTACAGGAAAAGAAAGAAGATTGCTAAAGAAAATCTACAAAAGATGTAAAGGAAAAATTTCTTACAGAGCACATATCATTTTGCTTGCTGTGGAACTCTTACCAGAGTATACAGTAGAGCAGATAGCGGCTATTTGTTGGTGTACCCGACAAACGGTATACAATGTTTTTGAAAAATTTAATGAGAATAGAATCATAGGTCTACTTGATGACCAGCGATCTGGAAGACCTCGAAAAATAAATTCGGAGGTGTCAGTACCGTTGTTGGAACTCCTCGAAACGAAAACCCCGCGTGAAGTAGGAAATTACTTGCATGGTAAGTGGACATTGAAACTAACGGTAGATTATGTTAAAAATCGCTGGCAAATTAAAGTTTCCCCAAGAAGCATTTCTCGATGGTTACAGCAAAATGGATGGGAATATAACCGAAGTAAAAACGAGTTTAAAGTCCCAGGTCCGCTTTCCAAAAAAGAGCAAAAGGATGTAATAAAACTTTTAAAAATTATTAACGAAGAGAAAGAGGTGCTTCTTTTTATAGACCAATCAGCTTTTTATCTTGATGGCATTCCCTCCGGTTTTTGGGGGCCAAAAGGAACCCAGAAAAGAGTTTACAACTATGGCAACAAGAAAAAATTTTGGGTATTTGGTGCCTTTAACCCTCATACTAAAAAGGTTTATTACCGGGTTTGCGAAGGATGTAACAGTGCCGAGTTAAGGCTCTTTTTGTACCAGATTCGACAACGTTTTCCTGGTAAGATAATTCATTTGGTACTGGACAAAGCAAGTTTCCATACTTCTCAAGAGACAAGCGATTTTTTTAAAGACCATCAAGACTTTGTGCCTCATTTTTTACCTACTAAAGGGGCCAGGCTTAACCCCATTGAGCGTTTTTGGCAATTCGCCAAAGGCATAGTTACTGCCAGTTCTATATTTACCGATATGAAAGAGCTTTATCACGTTCTTCGCCAATTCTTCTGGTATTATGCCAGTGCTCGCCTTAATTATAACTTCGACAAAGAAAAGTTGATTGTAATTTGGCAAAATTGGCCTGTAACCAGCTAATTTTTATTTTGTCAAAAAACTTTTGTCATGCGACCTAGTTGCTTATGGTGATTTGGAAAAAGCATTGAAAACTTGTAGCCAAGTGACCATATCGCATAAGCTATGCTCTGTAAAAATATTACCACGAACGGGGATAAACAAGAAAGAACTCTATGGGGATATTACCAGCCAGGCCATAAGCAGAGCAGAAACCCAAAACCCGAAGGAATTTATTTTATATTGTATGGCAATAACTGCCGAAGAAGATATTGACAAAGGCCGTCCTTCTTCCTAGATACACTCAATGTTCGCGCAAATTAAAAACAACTATGCTGAATTTCCTGCTCTTTGTCGCGTAGTGACTTAGTAATAAAGCCTGGGCATTCATGCCCAGGACAGAGATATTTCAAAATTTATGACCTTCAGGGCAAAGTAAGTTTTTTCCGATGCAGAATAGCAGTCTTGCTTTATTCTCCCGCCAATTTCAGCCCCATTTCCTTCAGCTTTGCTCTAACCGTCTGCAACGAAATCTTGCCGAATCTTTTGATCTTGAGCAAATCACCTTCATTTTTAGCCATCAATTTGGCAACGGTGTCAATTCCGGCGGATTGTAGGTAACTTATTATACGCTTGGGCAAGCCTAAATCATGAATAGGCTTTTTGTCCGTGTGATCTGGGAGGAGAAGTCCGCTATCTCGCTTGGTTTTCTCAATCAATTCCTGGAGTTCCTGCCTGGTGGGCAGATATATTTGATATTGTGAGACAAACACGCTGTTATCCATACCACCCAGGGCAAATTCCACAAAAGCCTTGTCTTTGGAAGCGCAGAGGATGATTCCGATAGGCGCGTTCTCACCTTGTTCCATTTCTTCCCGCTTAAGGTAGTTGAGGTAGAAATTCATCTGCCCAGCATCGGCATGGTCAAATTCACCTATCTTTAAGTCTATCGCTATGAGTGATTTTAACTTGCGGTGAAACAAAAGTAGGTCAATGTAGTAGTGCTTCGTGTTGAAGGTGATTCTTTTCTGTCTGGCAACAAAGCAGAATCCCCTACCCATTTCTAACAGGAAGTATTGTAAATTGTTGATGATGGACTGTTCTAAATCCGACTCTGTATAGCTTCCTTCCGACAAACCCAAGAATTCAAATACAAAGGGGTCTTTGATAATATCTTGGGGCGATTCTATCGCCTGGCCATTTTTTGCCATCTTCAAGGTATTCTCTTTGTCTTTGCTCAATCCGACTCTGGTAAAAAGCTGGCTGTCTATCTGTCGTTTCATCTCTCGGACAGACCATTTGTTTTGCAACGTCTCAACTTCGTAAAACTGGCGTTCCAATGGGTCTTCTATTCTGATAAGTTCTACAAAATGAGACCAGGTCAAGTTTTTACAAAGCCGAATGAAGAAAATCGATGATTCATCCTGGCTTTGTAAGATAGGCTCTATGGCAATCTCCAGGAGTTTTTGGGAGTCTGATGCAGATTGCGCAGACAGTGTCTGCGCAATTACAGGCCAAGATTTCGCCGACACTGTCTGCGAAATTGGGTAGGTTTTGAAAAACAGAATCATCTGGTTCAAATTTCTTTCAGAGAAGCCTTTGCCTATCTGTCTGGATAAATCTTTTGCCAGATTTTTCAGTAGCTCTTGTCCGTATTTCGCTCTGTCCTTCCCGTTCTGCTCATATTCCAAAATGTATCGCCCAAACAACCAGTTCCTCAAAGTGAGTTGCAAATTGATTGCCTGGATTGCTGTCTTGACAGATGCCCTGCTTAGAGTCGAAAGGCACTCTTTCAATTGCTTGTAATTCATGATTCATCTCCATGACATTTTCTGTATGGTAAATTGCATTGAACCACTATACAAAAGTTGCAGTATGGAATACAAGTCAAAAAATGCCTAGATGTTTTCTCTGCTTATTTTTAAAATTGTGATCAGCCTGCTCGATAAGCACGATTTTAGGCGATTTTCTGGAACTTGACTTAGTGTCGCAAAATTACGCTCTGGCTTTGATAAGCCGTTTCCACTCGTTTACATCTATGGAAAAGTATTTGCCATTGTCATACATCCTCAAGATTTTGGCTATCAAAGGAAACGCAACTTCAGGCTGTATGATTCAGTCCGTCCCTAGAGCATGTAGTTTGCCATCTCTGAGTTCATAGCCATCATCTTCCCCCTGTTCTACCAGGGATATAAAAGGCTCTTGCTGTGCCACCGATTCCTCCAGAAGTTCAGGGATGCTTTTTCCCACAGGAGCAACGATCTCCTTGATTTTGGGATACTTCTTGGGTAGTTCTGATGGCTGAGGCAATAAGCCTGGCTGTTGCAGATTCTTTCTGTTTTCCGGCAGATTGGACATAAAATGGCCTCCTTACAAAAAAAATAGCCCGACTTCCTTAGAAACAAAGAAACATCGGGTAAAAAGTAAAGGAAGTGAGCGATGTCTGAAGTATGATCTCAGACCTGTAGCCACATTTTACAGCCACAGGCAGCTTTCCGATAGGGCTTGCAGGGTAATTTATGATGTGAGCTGAAGTCGAGCTATCAAGGGAAAAAAAAGATGTGCATCAAGGAAAGACTTGTGATATTTATCTTCTATCATTAGTATACCGATAGAAATCATATTTTGCAAAGGAAACAGGGATTTTTTTAGGGGAAATTGGGAATATTTTTTGATTGGCATGATATTTTTGATACAATAAAATCGTAAATTGAAGCACCAAAATGTAATGATGTGTACAAAGTATTACTGATTACATGAGTTGCATCAAAGCATGTGCCAACTCAAAGAGCTTTCTTTAAACAAACAAAGTATCCTAAAAGTATAAAAAATCTTTCGACTTGGAACTTATAGCTTTAGCAATCCTAATCTGTGATAAAATTCATGTATAGGAGAACTATAAATGAGCGTCCCTGATTACCAGAGTTTTATGCTACCTGTATTACAGATAATGAACGACCAAAAGGAAGAAATATCTAAAAACGAACTTATAGATGCTTTGATCAAAAAGTTAAATCTAACAGAAGAAGATATAAAGGAGATGCTTCCTAGTGGTATACAAACTACCTTAACCAATAGAGTCGGATGGGCATGTACCTACCTAAAGAAAGCATTGCTATTGGAATCTACTAAAAGGGGATACTGTAAAATCAGCATGCGTGGCAAGGAACTGATGAAAACTAAGCCCAAAGTTATCAATACCCCGTTCCTAGAGCAGTATTCCGAATTTTCTGCCTTCAGGGCATCCAAGAAGAAAGAGCCACCAGTTGAAACTCCATCAGAAGCATTGGATGCTGCTTACGAGAATCTGCGTGACGAACTAGCAGCAGAGCTTCTGGGCAAGCTCAAAAAAATATCCCCATCGTTTTTTGAGAGGATCGTAGTAGAGCTGCTAGTAAAGATGGGCTATGGGGGATCACGTGCTGATGCTGGTAAGGCTATAGGGAAAAGCGGAGATGGTGGCATAGATGGAATAATCAAAGAGGACAGGCTTGGCCTTGATGTGGTCTATATCCAGGCAAAACGTTGGGATAGAACTTCAATAGGAAGCCCTGATGTTATGCAGTTTGCTGGTGCGCTCCAAGCACAGAAGGCTAACAAGGGCATCTTCATCACAACATCTAAATTTACCGAGGATGCTAAAAGTTATGTCTCCCAGATTGGAAGCAAGATAGTGCTGATAGATGGAGAGCTGCTAACAGACCTTATGATAGAACACAATGTTGGGGTATCTGTAGTCGCTCTATATCCAGTGAAAAAGGTTGATAGCGACTACTTTGAAGAGGGGTGAAATTATGACCAAATGTGCCATAGGACGCATAGGAAAGAAAGTATGGACAAAAACCCTGGATGTTTCTTGAATAAACCTAGTGTGCCTTAGTTGAGACAATTTTAGAGCTATCTATGCTATCATTCCTTCTGATCCAAAAACCGTTGTTGTTGACAAATAAACGACTGATCAGGGAAGTCTCAATGCTTCCCTTCTTCTGTGGTCTATATGATCTTTCCCTATCCGTTCGGTTGTAGAGGCTCTTTTGTGAATTGTAGAGCATTAAGAATCTTTGAAGGCGGGTACTCCTTTGCCCTACAATACGTTAAACGATGATCCAAAACAAGGGAGATTTTTATGATTTATTTTTTCTATTTTTCTATAGCAACATGCCTATTTTGTGGGGCAGGATGGCTAATCAAAACTAAAAATCCTTACTTGGTCTTTGCTGTTCTGGGGGTACTACAATTTGTCCTATTCAAAATTTTGACGAATGGAGAGGATATAAACATCGTTTTGGCTTTTGGCTTGACCATATTGGCAATATTGACCTATGACAGAATCCAATCTAATAGGAAATAGAGGAAGAAGGGAACAATATGAATCATAGAGAATATTTAACAAAGCTCATTGGAAAAGAATGTCAGTATGAAAAATATGGGAGAGGTGCTTTGCTTACATATAATAAGATAAGCGAGGAGCAGAATATAGAAAATGATATTATTTATGAATCTCATACAGCAAAAATTTTAGAGGTACATGAAGATTTTATAGTACTTGAATATTGTAACGGAACAATCTTTAGTATTAAAGAATACGACAGTTTGTATAACAGCCAGAAAAAACAAACAATACCAGTTAAAAAGATTATTAGACTAGAAGATGTAGCTATAAACTATTATTCAGAAAAGAAAATAAATGAAATCCTATCCAATGAGAGAGATCGCTATAAAAAAGAAAAAGAGGAAATAAGAAGATCACAAGCGTCACTAAATATTCTTTCTATAGACTCCACAATATAATATCTCGATGCTTATACACACTATAACAGAATCAAAGCACCTAATCAAAATAGTAAAATCAGAACAACATCTAAGGATTTCATTAATGACAGAGATCGAAAAAGTTAAATTTTCCTGTCCTAAATGCAATGTAAGAATAACGATAAAAAGTGACCGAATTCAGGAAACAATAAAATGCCCGAAATGCAGTCATTCTTTTTTGGGAATGGCAGGTAACGATATTGAATTTTTTGTTGAATTTGAGCTTGATACTACACCTTCTTCAACTAAATTTTCTCCAAATGAAACACCATACACGCAGTCATCAAAACAAGAAGTAAATTCTGCCTCCTCTAACTATGCGCAACCAGGAGAAATGCCTCCAATAGAAAAACGTAGATTTAAGAAAGTGCCTTACCGTCCTAAACGCAATACAACAAATTACGAATATGAGGAAGAGGAAGACCAAGAAAATATACCAATCATGAATTCTAATTTCTACGATCTAACATCTTCTAAAGATGGCGGCTCATTTGGAAATATCTTGCTTACAGCAATATTGCTCATATCATTATTTTCTTTCCTGGTATTCTCTACGATATTGCCTTCTGAAGGCAAAAAAACTGCCATAGGTTCTGCTCTGATTCTTGTTCTCATTGCTATAGGATATTTTTTTATTCCATTATTGATAGCATATCTAGCCGATGAAAAAACAGGCCATGCATGGTTATGGTTTTTTCTTTCTATTTTTCTTGTTCCTGTTGCTTTAGGTATGTGTATGGATAAGATTGCTTTCTCTATAGTTTTTCTAGGAATCGTACTAGCTCTACAAATCTTTTTCTTAGTAATATTACTTGTCAAAGATCAAAATAAATACCGTCCTGGCAGCTAAATAAATATCATAAACTGCCAAATTGATAATGACTACTTGGAGAAGAATGAAACCAAATATTCATAATGTGTGTTATGAATATTCTTTGCAGTGGTAAAGTACAAAAAATGAATGTTTTCTCTCACAGATTGTAACTTTTATCTTGCATAATATTTTCTACTATACTATAATATAGTAGAAAATAAATTTACTACTATATCGTATCATATTAGAGTTTATAAAAATATGCAAGATTATGTTAAACATAAAGTTAAAGAATATATCCGCAGTCAAATATCGCAAAGCGATATACGAGTCAATGCTTATGCATTAAACGATCAAGGGGAAAAAAATCCAACACGAAGTTTATTCCCCCAAATCAAAGGTTTTATTGATGATTTTCTCTCTTCCAAAACTACAGAACCACGATGGCTTTGTATTTCAGGATTAAGAGGGGTCGGCAAAACCACGTTATTAGCGCAACTTTGGGCAACAAGCGATATACCGAGAGATCAAAAACTATATCTGTTCATCGACCAAGCGAGCCAAATTCTGGGAGTGTCTTTGCAGGATATTCTGGAGGTGTATGAAGAAATTTTAGGAACTCCTTATGAAGAGCTGCGAAGTCCAGTTCTCCTGTTTCTGGATGAGGTTCAGTATGAAAAAAACTGGGGGATTATTTTAAAGACTCTCTATGACCGAGCTAAACGTGTGTTCATAGTTTCCACAGGATCATCTGCGTTGTTTCTGCAAACTAACGCCGATGTCGCCCGCCGTGCCGTATTTCAAAACATGTGGCCAATGTCTTTTACTGAGTATCTCCAGATAAAAAAAAGGAAACCATCAATATCAAATGTGGAGGATTCTATAAAAACTGCACTGTTTTATTCACAAACAGAGGAAGAAGTATACAATGGCTTGTTATCCATACAAAAAGCAGTGGAAAATTATTGGATAGATATACATCGTATGGAAATCGACACTTTTCTGAAATTCGGGACACTACCATTCACACTACCTTTAAAGAATGATGGTCTGATTTATGATCAGATAAAACAGATTTTAGACAGAATTATAAACTACGATATCCTCAATCTAGGCTGTTTCAGATCCGATGTTATCAATAAGATCCCTGCAATTATCTATACGGCGGCGAATTCCGATGTCATGAGCGTCACCAACTTATCTAAAACTTTCGGGATTACAGCAGTTACGCTATCTCAAGTATTAGATATTTTGGAAAAAACCCAGATCATGTTTCGGGTCTATCCTTATGGATCATCGTATGCACAGGTACGCAAACCGTCGAAATATCTCTTCACTTCTTCAGCGTTTCGGGCCATGGAATACGGGTTTATCGCCAATATCGCTCAGATAGACATACAGAAGGGAAAACTGCTCGAAGATATTGTCGGACTCTATCTCATGCGTCTACTCAAAGACCAGCCTGAATATTCGCTCACCTACGACAGTGGCAAAGGTGGTGCGGATTTTATCGTCGGGTTCCAGTCTTCTAAAATCGTAATTGAGGTGGGATATGGAAAAAAAGGGATCAAACAGGCAATCTTGACCGCCGAGAAAGTAGAGCCAAAATACAGCCTTGTCGTAGCGGAAGGAAATTTAAAAATGGATAAAGAAAAAAAAATCGTTTATGTGCCTTTGGAGTATTTTTTGCTGCTATAGTTCCAAAGTCCAATAAAACGACCATTTTTTTATACTCTACACTACATATATCATCATGAATATCCATAGGCTTTCCTGTGTCCAAAAAACTGGTATAGAAAAAATAAGTTTGCTTTATTAAAACTTAATGAGTATAATAAACAATATATCTATACACATAAGGAGCAAACATAATGATAATTGGATATGCTCGTGTTAGCACGAAAGATCAAAATTTGGATTTGCAGATTGATGCTTTAAGGAAAGCTGGCTGCGAAAAAATCTATACGGAAGTGGCCAGTGGTGGTAAAACAGAGAGACCAGAACTGAATGATCTTTTGAGGAATATCAGGTCTAAGGATATATTGGTGATATGGAAACTAGATCGGCTTGGACGTTCGCTTAAGCATCTAGTAGAGCTTGGTAACGATCTGTCCAAAAAAGAAGTAGGTCTGCGTAGCCTAAACGATCCTATAGATACGACTACTGCTCAAGGCAGGTTAATCTTCAACATATTTGCTTCTCTGGCTGAATTTGAAAAGGACATTATCAAGGAAAGAACACAAGCTGGATTATCCGCAGCTCGTTCTCGTGGAAAAAATGGTGGTAGGCCAAAGGGATTATCAAAAGAAGCACAAACTACAGCCTGTGCTGCCGAGTCATTATACGAAGAGAAAATACTCAGCGTACAGGAAATTGCTGATAAATTGGGGATATGCAAAAGCACGCTGTATAACTACTTGAGATATAGAGGGGTCGAAATAAGTCCTTATGAAAAATCAGATAAGGAATGAAGGGGTTAAATAAAAAAAAATCTATATAGAAATCTATATAGAAATATGCTATAATAAACTCATGAGTAAAAAAGAAGTAATCGCAACATCAGTATTCGAAAGATTATTAAAAAAATTAGCTAAAAAGTTTCCATCTGTAAAAAAAATATTCTTAGAGGCAATTGAAAATTTAGAGGATAAGCCAGGCTTTGGAGATGAAATACAAGGACACAAAGACTATTACAAAGTACGCTATCCAAACATAGATGCAAAGAAAGGAAAAAGCGGAGGCTTTAGGCTAATCTACTATTGGACTAAAGATTCAGAGCAGGTGATATTAGTATCCATCTACTCCAAAACAGAGCAAAAAGAGGTTGATTGGGAGAGTGTAAAACGTAGCATAGAAGGAGCAGAAAATGACTAGCCATAATGTATCCGTATATTTAGACAACATTGAAACCTGGAAGAAATTTAAAGGTGCTTGTAAAGAAGAAGGAAAGAGGCCAAATACTGTTCTGCGTAGCTTCATAGAAAGCTATTGTGCTGAAATTTTTGAAATAGAAATGCCATTAGAAAAACAGATCGCTCAAGGAATGATTGAAGCCAAAAGGATAGCCAAAGGAAAAGTAAAAGGAAAGGATGCTAGAAAGCTTTTAGCAGAAATTGGATAAAGATCAAAGGACAAAAAATATCCTTTGATCTTGGCTAAGCTACTGTCTTTTTCTTGTGCAGAAATCCGTTAAAAGATAAGTGTCAAGGAAATAGGTATTTCTTTGACAATATCTTTTATAACACCAAATAAAGGAATAAGTTAGTCTCTATTTACCTATGTACTTGCCGTTCTTCCACCTGCCGACCTTCTTAGTACCATCAGGATAAGTCAAAGTTCCCTGACCATTTCTCTTGCCATCCTTGTATTCTCCTAAGTACTTCTCTCCATCAGGCCAAGTATAAGTCCCCTGACCATTCATCTTGCCATCCTTGTATTCTCCTACGTACTTCTCTCCATCAGGCCAAGTATAAGTCCCCTGACCATTCATCTTGCCATTCTTGAATTCTCCTACGTACTTCTCTCCATTAGGACACGTCATAATCCCTTGACCATATTCATTAGCAAAAATATTAGATTCCACCTGCATGATATTGACAGCAATGATTCTAGATTGTTTAGCTTCGGAGCGTGAAATGATTCCTAATACATGATTATTTTGGTCTATAATGGGACCTCCACTAAAACCAGGTTCTAACGATTGATTGAGTACAAACCAATCGTCTTTGATGGAAGTGATTTTCAAATCAATATTTACTTGGGGATTAGAAGTAGAAGGAAAGCCCCATGCTTCTACTTTTTTCCCTACATACATTTCTTCATGAGAAACATTTAATTTTTGCAATCTTAATGTTTCTAATGCTTCACTAGAAATTTTAAGAAAAGCTAGATCGTATTTTAAAGAAATATAAATTCTTTCTGGCTCAATCCCAAGCCCTCCGATGCGCACCTTAGATTCTATCAATTTTTCCAAAATCACATTCTTGTTAAATTGAACAATATTACCATCTTCTCCTTGAATTGCTTGATAATCCTCTAAGGCTAAACCACATACCACATGTTTTGATGTAACAATCTTACCATCTAATACAAAACCTGTGCCATAAATAATAGTCGAAATTGTTTTTTCAGAATTCCAAATCCAGCCAAATTCTTTATATTGATACTTCAATTGGCAAGTGATTTTAACGACATTGTCATACTTTTTTTCCTGAGTGACTGTGGGATTCGCATGGAATAAAAATACCATGAGTGTTACATAAGTATATCAAATCAATAAAAGAATATCAAAGAAAACATGATTGTCTTTTCTGTCCCAAAAAAAAGTTTTGTCTTAAGATTGATGACAAAACTTTTTTTAAAATTTTTGGACATGTAAAATTGGGAAGTCTTTTTGGAAGTTTTTGGGAATAAGCTGAGATTGATTGCATTCTAACAAAGGCATGGGAAAAAATTTTTTTTGGGGGGATTTATTTTCCCTTACCTTGATCAAAACCGCTTCTAATAACAAATAGTTTACAAATTTAAATATAGCCTTGCATTGTTTTTTTTTTATTTTATAATCAAGCAACATAAGGAAGAAAATGCTATTGAAAACAAACAATCAAGCCATAAAAGTTCGAATTAGCAGGGAATTGAATGAGGATAAAAAATAGATGATAACTCTCAAAGATTTAGAAGCTTATTTGTGGGGAGCAGCCAATTTGTTGCGAGGGATGATTGATGCTGCTGATTTCAAGCAATACATATTTCCCATGCTTTTTTATAAAAGACTCTGTGATGTATACGATGAAGAGTATAGTTTGGCACTAAAAGAATCCTGTGGGAGCTTAGAGTTCGCAGGGTATGAGGAAAATCATCGTTTTCAAATACCCAAAGGATACCATTGGGAAGACATTCGCAAAGAAACCAAAGATGTTGGGATAAAATTTCAAAAGGCTCTTCGAGAGATAGAAAAGAAGAATGCGAACAAACTGCATGGTATTTTTGGAGATGCTCAATGGTCGAACAAAAATCGCTTTACAGATGAAAAAATGGTGGATTTGGTAAACCATTTTTCCTCCATGAAGCTCACTCTGGAAAATGTGCCTGCCGATGAATTTGGAACCGCGTATGAATATTTGATCAAGAAGTTTGCAGACGATAGTGGGCATACAGCCGCCGAATTTTATACAAATCGCACGGTGGTGCAACTGATGACTCTGATTCTGGAACCTCAACCAGCCGAGGCCATTTACGATCCTACGTGTGGAACAGGTGGCATGTTGCTCAATTGTGTTCTGCAACTCAAAAATGCTGGCAAAGAATACCGCAATGTTGTGTTGAAGGGACAGGAACTGAACCTGATCACATCGGCTATTGCACGCATGAACATGATTATCCATGATGTGGATGATTTTGAGATCGCCCAGGGAGATACACTGGACCATCCATCGTTCATCAAGGAAGACAGGCTGGAAACGTTCCATATCATACTCGCCAATCCTCCGTATTCTGTCAAACGGTGGAATCGAAAGAAATGGCTGAAAGACCCTTATGGTCGAAATATATGGGGGACACCGCCTCAAGGCTGTGCGGATTATGCCTTTATTCAGCATATCTATCATAGTCTGGAGCAAAAGAAGGGACGTGCTGCTATTCTATTGCCTCATGGAGTTTTATTCCGAGACAATGAAGCAGAAATACGGCGTAAAATGGTCGAAATGGATGTTGTGGATGCAGTGATTGGGCTAGGGCCTAATTTGTTTTATAACTCTTCCATGGAATCTTGCATTTTGATACTGCGCAACAATAAGCAAAAAGATCGCAAGGGAAAAATTTTGTTTATCAATGCTGTGAATGAAGTCCATAAAGAACGATCTGATAGCTACTTAGAGCGAGAGCATATTGATAGAATTGTGGATGCTTACCAGCAGTACCAGGATGTAGACGCTTTTGCAAAAGTGGCAACGAAAGAGCAGGTTCTGGGAAATTCAGGCAATCTGAGCATTCGGCTTTACACGAGTTCACAAGAAAATAAGCCCCAAAACGATCTCTCCCAGTTATACAACGATTTGCAAACCAGCTCGGAAAATATGCAAAAGAGCATGGAAGATTTATTCCACAAGCTCCAAGAGATTGGGATAGAAGCGGACAGAAAGTGTGTATGAAAATGTTTTATTGCCATGTTTGTGGATCAACCCATGCCAAAAAAGCTTATGTAAACGAACTCTTTAATATATACGGAAAGCCTGTCATGGTGGAACAAATTCCCGCTATGGAATGTGCAAGATGTGGAGAAGAAACCTTTGACAGAGAAACGACAGAACGCATTCGGAAAATAGTGCATGGAGATGCCAGGCCTTTGCGATGTCTCACTATGGAAGTCTTTTCGTTTAGCCCTGTATAAAAACTATAGGAAAAGAATGGAAATAAAAAAGGAGATTGGGGTTGACAAAGGGAAAAAAACTACATCGTGAAAAATGGAAACAAGTTGCTTTAAAAGATGTTGCACTTTGTTGCAACGAATCAGAGCGTGACGAGGAAAAGAGGAAGCAGTCAAAGTATATCAGTGTAGAACATATCACTTCGGAAGACTTTCGAATTAAAAGCTGGTCTGATGTCGAAATGCCTACTTTTTTTAGAAAATTCTCTCAAGGCGATGTCTTGGTTGCCTTGAGAAGAGTATATTTGAAAAAAGTGGCTGTTGCTGAATTTGATGGCATTTGCTCGCCACACATTTATGTCTTCAGGTCAAAACCAGACAAAATGTTACAAAAGTTTCTTCCATTTGTGTTCAATGAGAGTTTTTTTGACTTTGCAATACGACATTCCGCTGGTTCTATTTCGCCTTATGTATATTGGAAAACCATCAAAGAGTTTCAATTCCTCCTTCCGCCCCTATCCGAGCAAAAGCTCATGGCGGATATTCTCTACCAAATCGAAGATGCCATAGAGAAAGCAGAAGCGCAGGAACTCAGTTTGAAAAAATACAAAATGGCATTGATTGACCAGCTTTTCCAGGAAAATGGCTATTTGGGAAATATAATAAAAATTACAGATTGTCAAAAAGTAAAATTTGGTAATATTGTTAAGCAGATCAAGGTAAAAGCTGATTCTGAATATCATGGATTAGAAAGATTTGTAGCAGGAGAACATATGCAAACAGATGATTTAAAAATTAGGCATTGGGGCATTATTGGGGAACAATATGTAGGCCCAGCTTTTACAAATAAATTTAGCAAAGGACAAGTTTTATATGGTTCTCGTAGAACATATTTGCGTAAAGTAGCTGTAGCCGATTTTGATGGCATTTGCGCAAACACAACTTTTGTTATCGAAGCTAATCAAGAGGAACTTAGCCAGAAGCTTTTACCTTATTTAATGCATTCGGAGTCATTTACCAATCATTCTGTCGAAAATTCGAAAGGATCAACAAATCCATACATAAATTGGAAAGATATAGCATCTTTTGAATTTTCTATACCTAAAATAGTATTGCAAGAGAACGCTGCCAAACTTTTCCAGCAATTCGACAATGCAATTGAGCAGACCCGACAACACCATGCGTCTCTTCGTTCCTTCAAAAAAGGCTTACTGGCAGAATGGTTGGGATAGGGGATTCAAGGAAAATTCTATGGCGACATTCAATGAAAAAAACAGTGTGGAATCGTTTGTAATCGGGGAGTTGACAGGAACAGATTTTCCGCCTTGTGGTTTTCTTCGGGAAAAGAAAGACCTCTTTCTCGGACAGGTTCGCTGGCAATACGTTTCCGCTTCCGAACTTTCTCGCAAAAGTTCGGATATTTTGGTGGAGAGCCTTCTGGCAAAATCGTTGAAAAAGCTCAATCCTGCTATAGAAGAACAACCAGATCGAGCAGACGAGGTCATCCACAAACTACGAGGGCTTTTGATTACTGTACAGCATACTGGACTGGTTCGGGCAAACGAGCAGTTCAGCGAGTGGCTGAAGGGCGAAAAAACCATGCCCTATGGTATAAATCAGCAGCATATTCCCATTCGCCTGATAGATTTTGAAAAACCAGAAAACAATAGCTTTCTTGTCACCAACCAATACACAGTAGCGACTCCTATAGAAAAAATTCCAGACATTGTTTTGCTTATCAATGGCATACCTTTGGTCGTAGGGGAATTGAAAACACCTGTTCGTCCTTCTGTGAGCTGGTATGATGGTGCATCGGATATCCACGATGATTACGAAAACAGTGTGCCTTCCCTGTTTGTTCCCAATGTGTTTTCTTTTGCCACAGAAGGCAAATATTTCCGCTATGGTTCTATCCGTATGCCTCTCGAAATCTGGGGGCCATGGAGAGAAGAAGCCAGGAAAGAAGACTCTACATCGGAAGTGTTTATGGCCGTTGGACTGGAGGAAGTCAGGCAAGCGATCCGTTCCCTGCTCCATCCTCTTGTTGTGCTGGACATTCTGCAACATTTCACCATTTTTGCCACAGACAGACAAAATCGAAAGATCAAGATCCTTTGTCGCTATCAGCAATATGATGCTACCAATTTGATTGTGCAAAGAGTGATTCAGGGAAAAATAGACCGTGGACTGGTGTGGCATTTCCAGGGTTCTGGGAAGTCTTTGTTGATGGTTTTTGCAGCACAAAAATTGCGGTCTTCTCCTGTGCTAAAGAATCCGACCATTTTGATCGTGGTGGATCGAACTGATCTTGATACCCAAATCACGGCCACCTTTAATGCCAGCGAAATTCCCAACGTCGTTACGACCGACAGTCGGGAGGAACTCAAACGCCTGCTGCAAGAAGACACTCGCAAAATCATCATTACCATGATCCACAAGTTTGGAGAAGCAGAAGGTATTCTCAACGAGCATCGGAATATCATTGTGCTGGTGGATGAAGCTCATCGCACACAGGAAGGCGATTTAGGGCGAAAAATGCGAAAAGCTTTGCCTAATGCCTTTCTTTTTGGGCTTACGGGAACGCCTATCAACCGTAGAGACAGAAACACCTTTTATGCCTTTGGTTCACAAGAAGACGAAAACGGGTATCTCAGCCGATACTCTTTCCAGCAGTCCATCCAGGATCAGGCGACATTGCCCCTTCATTTCGAGCCAAGACTTGTGTCTATCCATGTTGACAAAGAACAGATTGATCTGGAATTTAGCAATCTGACCAGAAACCTCCAGGAGGAAGACCGACGAGAGCTATCCCGACGTGCTGCCCAAATGTCCCATTTTATCAAAACGCCAGACAGAATAGAGAAAATAGTTGGCGACATTGTGAAACATTACAAGGAAAAAGTAGCACCAGGTGGTTTTAAAGCCCAGATTGTATGCTATGATCGTGAAACCTGTATTTTGTATAAAAAAGCGTTGGACAAAATCACGCTTCCTGAATACAGCCAGGTTGTAATGACGGTGTCGGAGGATGAATATAAAGATTATAAATTGAGCAAGGAAGACGAGGAAAAAGTGCTGGACAAATTTCGAGCCCCAGATAGTACTCTACAATTTCTGATTGTGACCAGTAAACTGCTTGCAGGGTTCGATGCTCCGATTTTGCAGACTATGTATCTGGATAAACCCCTCAAAGACCACAATTTGCTTCAGGGAATTTGCAGAACCAATCGTCCTTACAAAGGAAAATCTCATGGCCTGATCGTGGACTACTTCGGAGTTTTCGATGATGTGGCACGTGCGCTGGATTTCGACGAAGAGGCTGTTAGACAGGTAGTGACCAACATCCAGCAGCTAAAAGATAACTTGGAAAAGGCTATGATGGATTGTCTGGCATACTTTCCTGATATAGACCGTAGTGCTGCCGACTATAACGCTCTGCTGGAAGCACAGAAATGCCTATCAACAAACGAAAGGAGAGATGCTTTTGCCAGGGATTTCAGCTATCTGGAACGACATTGGGAAGCGATTTCTCCAGATGCATGCCTAAATTCTCATGAAGACGATTATAAATGGCTTTCCAGCATCTACCAATCCATAAAACCAGTAAATGAGACAGGTCGTTTGATCTGGCACGCCTTGGGCGCAAAGACCCTCCAACTGATCCACAAAAATATTTATGTGCAAGATGTCAACGACAAGCTGGAAACGGTCATGGTCAACGCAGATATTCTGGACGAATTTATCAAAAATCAAAATCCTAAAAAAATAAAAGAGGTAGAGGTAGAAATTGCTAAACGAATTGCCCAACATCCGAACAATCCAAAATTCATTGCCCTTAGCGAACGACTTCAAAGGCTAAACGAACAGGCACAGCAAGGCATTATCAATAGCATTGAATTTCTAAAATACCTGATCAAAATAGCCGAAGATTTGCTGAAAGCAGAAAAAGAAGAGACGAGCAAACAAGAACAAAACTCCGCTAAAGCAGCATTGACCGAACTTTTCAATAGCCTCAAAACCCCCAATACCCCTAAAATCATCGAAAATATAGTAAACAATATTGACGAAATCGTAAGAATCGTACGCTTTGAAGGATGGCAAAATACAACCAAAGGACAAAGAGAAGTAAAACAAGCTTTACGCAAAACCTTGTTTAAATACAAATTACACCAGGATCAGGATTTATTTGAAAAAGCGTACAAATATATCGAACAATATTATTGAGCAAAATCATGATGGGAAAATGCTTGATCTATCTTTTTCTTAGAGGATACATCAGCATCAAAATTGGCATCTTGAAGTTTCTTGAATTTTTATATTTTAATTAATATGCGGTAAAATGATGAGTAAAAAGAAAGTAGTAGTACTATTGAGTGGTGGAATGGATTCGGTATCTGCTTTATACGAATCGAAGTGTAGTTATCAAATCATTGCAGGTGTTAGCTTTAATTATGGAGCAAAACATAACGACCGAGAGATTCCGTATGCTGTCCATCATTGCCAAAAGTTAGGAATTCGTCATGAGCTTATTGTTATAGACTTTGTGAGTCGCCTATTTAAATCCGACCTTTTGAAGTCTGGTGGCAACATCCCTGATGGTCACTATGAAGAAAAAAACATGCAGCAGACCGTTGTTCCCTTTCGCAACGGAATCATGCTTTCTATTGCCGCTGGTTTTGCAGAAAGTATCGCAGCTCAGGGGATAGTCATTGGCTCCCACGCTGGAGATCATGCCATTTACCCTGACTGCCGTGAAGGATTTATGAAGTCTATAAGCGAAGCGATTCAACTTGGCACATACGCTCAAATTGAAGTCATCCTGCCTTTCATGGCAATGAATAAAGTCAAAATCGTAAAACGAGGACAAGAACTTGGAGTGGATTTTTCGCAGACATGGTCTTGCTATAAGGGTGGAAATCTTCATTGCGGGAGTTGTGGTACTTGTGTAGAAAGGCGTGAAGCATTCATAATGGCGGGGATCAAAGACCCGACCGCCTATGAAAGAATAAACACTTTGCCTTCCAAACCGACAAGATAGGATAAATCCCATGCTTATATCAGAAATATTTTATTCCATTCAGGGCGAAGGCATACTGATGGGTGTTCCATCTATATTCATCCGCACAGCACGATGCAATCTCCACTGCCGATGGTGTGATTCCCAATATGCATCTTCGCTATCGGAGGGAAAAGAACAAAGCATTGATGAAATTGTAAAAAAGATTGCAGTCTATCCGACTCGATTTTGCGTGATAACAGGGGGGGAGCCTATGCTTGAGAAGGAAATACAAGATTTGGCAAAACATTTAGTCGGTATAGGAAAGCACGTAACGATTGAAACTGCGGGGACTATTTTTCCCAGGAATATTAACTGCTCGTTTGCATCCATTAGCCCTAAGCTGAGTAACTCGACCCCAGACAAGGAAGCTTCTCCAATCATTAGAGATCAACATGAAGAGCATCGATTGAAGCTTGATGTAATCTGTTCATGGATGGATCGCTACGATTATCAATTGAAATTCGTAGTTTGTTCTGAGCATGACATAGAAGAAATTAAAAATTTTCTAGACTCACTAAAACGGACGATTCCTCCAGAAAAGGTTCTTTTGATGCCGGAAGGAAAAGATAATGAAAGCCTCAACTCGAAAATTGATATGATTGTTGCAGCCTGCAAACATTATGGATTCAGGTACTGTGAACGATTGCACATACGTCTGTTTGGGAATAAGAGAGGAACTTAAATATGGCTTATCGTATTTGTAAAATGATAGAAATTGAAAGTGGGCATATGCTCTCCAAGCATCCAGCAAATTGTAAATTTCCACATGGACATTCTCGTAAGATCGAGATACTTTTGGAAGCAGATACACTCGATAAAAACGATATGGTCTGTGATTTTGCAATCTTAAAGGAGTTAATGAAAAACTTTTTGAATAACTTCGATCATGCTCTGTGCATAAATACCAGTGATCCTATGTACGATACGCTCAAAAAAGCATACGGAGAAAGAATTATTGGATTTGAAAAACAAGATCCGACAACCGAAGTCGTAGCAAAATTGATATTCGATAAGATAAAAGAAAACCTTGATGCTTATTGTAAACACCCTAAAATCTCATTTCCAATAGCAACAAGCGTCCGTTTGAAACGAGTACGAGTTTGGGAAACTTCAACATCGTGGGCCGAATATGAAGAATAATACCCAAAAAATAGGGCAACATAAAGAACATCTTCAGGATATTCAGAATAGCGAAGATCAGCGTGGTCTTGAAATTGACAAAGTGGGCGTTTGTGATCTCTGTTACCCGATTACCGTATTAGATAGACAAAAAGAAAAGCAACATACCATTGCTCAAATCACTATGTCTGTGAACCTTCCTCATAATTTTAAAGGAACGCACATGAGCCGATTCATTTCGGTTTTGAATCAGCATCGTGGCGAGATTACTATGCGTACTCTACCAACAGTTCTTGAAGAATTGAAACTGAAACTTAAGGCGGAAAGTGCTCATATTGAAGTAAGTTTTCCTTATATGATCGAAAAGACTGCACCGATTAGCCATGAGAAAGGCTTGATGTACTACGACTGCCGATTTGCGGCTGAATCGAATAGTAAAACAAAAGATTTTATTCTGAATGTTGCTGTTCCTATCACAAGTCTTTGCCCTTGTAGTAAGGCAATCAGCGATTATGGAGCTCATAATCAGAGAGGAATAATAGAGATCAGCATTCGTACATACTCAGACAATACAGAAAATTATAGATTGGTCTGGATTGAAGAATTGATAGAGCTTGCGGAGCAGTCGGCATCTTCTCCTGTCTATCCAATTCTTAAACGAACAGACGAACGCCATGTTACCATGCAGGCATATGATAACCCTATGTTTGTAGAAGATATCGTAAGAAATGTAGCCATGAGACTAAATATTGATCCTCGTATTTCGTGGTTCTCTGTGCGAGTTGTGAATCAGGAAAGTATTCATAATCATTCGGCCTTTGCGCAGATAGAACGTAAAAAATAGTTATTTTAATGCCTTGAAGAGATGAGTCAAGGGAAACTGATGACAAGTCCTGCATTGACTTCATTATACTGCCTAATCTCTCTTAAAAATATCCCCAAAAATAATTTTTTCTCTAGGATTTCTCAAAAAAAAGGTAATTCTGGTTTATGAGAAATAAAATTTTGATATGCTTTTTTCCATGTTGGCGAACAGGGTTCTTGATTGACTAGTTCTCGTTTTTCTTTAGGAATAAAGTATCCTCTTAAAAAGTGCCCACACAGCCGGCAACAAGCATCTAAAACAGGTAACATTTCTGATGGCTCTTTTGGCATCTGTAACTTTCCTAAGCATAGCCCAAATACACGGTCAATCCCTCCTGCTACACCACATGGATAGTAACCGTGCCTATTTAAAGCAAGCCCACAATATGTTGTTATCCAACATCCATTTAAAAAGTTTGTTTGTTGATAACCAGGTAAGTCTATTGGTGCTATGTTAAAAGGTTCAAAAGTGGATTGATCTGGGCTTTGCTTTACCGTATCTTTTATAACAATTGATTTGGGTAATTTTTTCAAAATAGAATGTACAATGGGACCATAGCCATTCGAAATCAAGATTAATTTGGTTTCAGGAGAATAAAAATTTTTATAATTTTCTAAAATTTTTAAAATAGCAAGAATATCTGGGTGCAGCGTGGGTTCTCCTCCCAAGATACGAATCTGTTCCCATTTTTTATGGTTCTGCTGGCTTTCAAAAACAAATTTTTGAATTTGCTGAATGGACATTTGTTCTTGAGTAGGTGCCTGGCGACAAGAACGATCACAGTTTTTACAATGCAGATTGCAGTTCCATGTTACATCTATTTCTATCCTGTTTATATTGGTGTGAAATTGTGTGCCTAAAAGTCGAGTAATAATTCTGTTAATGCGAATTTTGCGAAGCAATGATTTAATGAATAGATTTGTCATTGGTTTTTCTTTTCTGAGAGCCATAAAAAGTAAGATTAGGTATTTTCTCCGAGTATTCTGTATAAATTTTTTGCCAGGAAAGAGAGATTAGTTCTTCTTGCAAAGTTTTTCTGAAATTCCAGGGGATAAAATGACCACTTGTGAAACGGCCACAAAGTGGACAAAACTTTTCAAAATGGTCTTGCATTGGGTCATCGTCATCGGGTAGTTCTTGATGCCCGATATTGTAACCCACTACTCGATCAATCCCTCCAGCTATGGCGCAACAATAGTAACCGAAAGGAGTAAGCCCCATTCCACACAGTTGTGCAATTTGGCATCCATTGCTGAAAGAAGTACACTGAAAATGAGCCAAATCCAAAGGTGCTACATTGAACGCTCCAAAATGCTCATTGACAATTCCTGTCTTTTCAGAATTGTCAATGAGGATATCTGATGGAAGACTGGAAATCATTTCTTTCGTTTTGGCACTCAAGCCGTTAGTTGCCAATTCAATAACTGTACCATCAGATTGGAAAGAACTACGTAGCATCTCTATAATTTTTAATAAATCTGGATGCATGGTAGGCTCTCCACCCAAAATACGGATTCGCTTCCATTGCTTTCTTTTGTTTTGAGATTCTTTTATAAACAGCTCGATCTGGCTTGCTTTCATATAGAGTTGAGAAGGAGCCTGGCGACAAGAACGGTTACAATTCAAACACTTAAGGTTGCAATCATAGGTAATGTCAATCTCTATGAAATCGCGAGATCTTTTGTATTGTGGTCCTAAGAGAATGGTACATAATTTGTTGGTTCTAATAAAACGATGAATAGCTTTCAAAAAAAAAATTGTATGACCAATAGGCTCTAGCCAACCTTTATATCTGATCCTTGGGCCAAATGAAGCCATATAGTGCCCCTCCACTAAATTCCATTCTTCCTGTCAAATAATAACAAAAGGCTGTGTTTAGATAGCCTTGGGTAAGTATAATAGAGAAACCTGTAGGATCAGTATATTTTTTGATAGACTGTATTGCATGATTTACCCATTCGTTATAAGGCGTAACTATAGAACTCGAAATTTTTCCAGAAATCCAATTTGCTACCAACTGACTCCATCCATACTTTTTTTTCATCTCAACCCATTCTTCATGTTGGAAAAATTTGCCTCCCAATAATTCTTCCAAAGTAATAATTTTTGCCTTTCCTCCTACCCCTTGTTGTATGAGTAATGCAGTTTGATAACACCGATCTATAGGAGAGGTCAAAATCACCTTAGGTGTTTGAGGTAGATAACTTGCAAATTTCAACACTTCATTTTTAGACGATGATAAAATAGATGCTTTATAGTTTTCAGATAATGTAGCATAAGGCGAAATAACATCTTTTTCTGCGTGGCGAAGTACCAAAACAAATCTTTCTTCATTTTTTTTCTTAATTTCTTGTAAAATTTGATCTTGAGATAAAATGAGATGATGATAAAAATCACCTGTAGAAGAGTTCCATGCCTGGGTATTTTCTACAAGATCATGATGTTCATATTGTATCTCAGGGATATTACCTTTTTCCACTTGTTCCAGAATATACATCCATAGAGATTGGTCTTTCTTGAGTGTATTCATGGGGTGGATAAAAAAACTTCTTCCGTCACCTCCTCGTAAAGATAGATAATTCATTTGCTTCTGTTTTTCGTGAAGAGAACGGTACCAGCTCAACTTTAGCCTGCTATTTTCTATGGTATTTGGAAGGGGTCTTAAAGCAAAAAGCTTGCGGCGGTCTATTAAACAGAAACGTACTTCTGGTACAAATCCGCCAGGAGGGGTCGAATAAGGCACATAAGCAGCATGATTGTGAGGAATATTAAAGGATACGGAAATATTTCTTTCGTCTTCATCTAGCGCAAAAAGCATATCGCTCAAATAATCGTGATAAATATCCCTGCGTCCAATCATGACATCCACATCCGCCTGAAGCAAATAATCTCCTTGAGCTATCTCAAAACCAAATAATTGAGGAACAAGAGGCACATTCTGAATATTATGAGTTTCTGCAATCTCATACCCAAACCACGTCTGGTTGATTTTTTTGATATGACGTACATCCGTTGGACTAGAACGCCAGAAATCAATGATGCCTTCATCTACGAGACGATTCAATTCGGTGATAACCATCTCCTCATCGGGTTCATCATATTGCCGCAAAAAGTCTTTTCTCTTTGTGTCTGCAACCACATAGGTTTCTATGAAATTAGGATGCTTACCCAATTGTTTGGTAATATGCAATATCAATCTTCGCAAGTTTCTCCAATCTTGAGAACATACTTTTATCATTAAACTGACGGTTCCATCATGAACCTTTCTATATTGGACTTTTTTCATATAATATCCCCAAACTGTTCCAGAAACTTATAAAAGCCAGATAATTCTGGGAGGCTTGAATCGTTCTTTGAAGCTCTTTGCAGATGCCTGAGATTAGGATGATCTGCCCAATACATCATAAGAAAAGCTCGCTGTAAATTATGGCAAATAGCCTTTTTTAGAAAAGGACGTAAATCATAACCAATATCTACCAATTTTAATTGATTTGAAAACATGCGAAAACTATCTGGTTTAAACCCTCCATACATCATCTGTAGCCCACAAAGGTCTTTTATCATTTGAACTATATTTGATGAAAATCCTCCAGTATATGGAGTAGAATATACATATTCATACCGAAGGAAGTATATTCCAGAAAAGCAGATCATTTCCATCTTATTGGGAAGCCAGGAGAAAGGGGTCTTACTATGATTCTCGCATAGCATTCTGATGCGATCTATAATACTGTTTTTGATGCTATTAAAATCCATTCCAAACATCTCTTGCCAATTATCGAATTCCGACATTGTTTCCCAACCATCAAATATTTTATAAACTTTAAAAAAATCTGTGAATACTACGCCTTCTCTTCCCATGCCTAAGTAAGTTATTTCTTGTTTAAAAGCAATTTTTTTTACTGTTTGAAGTGCTATCTCAATTCGATCTAATGTATCCATACTAATCCTTACGCTCCGTTATCCATTCTGGATTTATCCCAAAAAAACGGGAACATCTATCAAAAAATATTTCTTGATCTTGTTTATCCATCATCTGGGCATATTTGGTATAAAAAATTCGCAGCCCAGTCAATTTTTCTTGAGTACCCTTACTAGACAAAGCCTTTCTTTGGCTTTCTATATAATACTGGACAGTATGAAATCCGGTAAATGCCCACTTTATATCAGGCTGTTGCAAAAGACGAATAGCCATATCACGGTCGAGAGTACTTGGCATATTTTCATCATAACCGCCAATCGTTAGTAGATGTCGGGCCATAATAAAAGTATTCGAACCTTGCCATCCTGGATTTCCTCTAAGAAAATCAGAAATATGCAAAGTCGCAAGCAACGGTTGATCAAATTTTTCTTCATCCTTTATTACTGTAAGACCGGAGACTACAGAGGTTGCATTTCGTAACTTGGCAGCCTCTACGCATAACTGAAGATGTTTTTCATGCCATGTATCGTCATCATCATGAATTGCAATCCAACAATCAGGCATAAGATTATTAGCGTATTGAATGGCCCGATTCCATGAATGCGCCAAACCAGAATGACAGCTATTTTGTAGATATTCAATAATAAGACCAGCTTCTTGATAAACACCTATAATTTTTTGATTAGATTCAAAATATTGCGAATCTGAGTCATCTACAATAATAACCCGAAATGCACAAAAACTCTGATGTAATATGGTACTCAAACATCTACTATCTAATAATTCAGGTCTGTTGCGTGTAGCAACAACTACAATAATTGGGAAATCGGCCTGGGATAACATATTAATTCCTTTTGAGATGTTCTTTCATAGGCCCATTTTAAAAGCAATTGGCGACTTTTTAAATAAGAAGACTTTTTTCGATTAACACCGCTCAAAGAGCCTGAAATAGAATAAACAGAATGCATCAACTCTTCATCTATCATTACATCTTTTTTCCAGATAGAAGTCAAGATATCTACTGTAAACCAATGATCTTCTCCGCTTGTAATAGCAGGATAAAAAATAGGAATTTCAGGGCGAATCACAACATTGCACGAGGGAAGTTCTGTTTTGAAAATCCCTATCGACATCCCCTCGAGTTGCTCCAAAAGGTATTTTCTTTTGAAAAATTTGTTATCTGCTAAATTGGGAACAGCCTGAATAGTACCATTACAAATTTGATAATTGCTTCCTATTAACGCTAATCCTGGACGGCGTAAGCCACAGTTGAAAGAGAAATATTCTCTGCGAAATCTGGATTGAATTTGACATAGTGTCCTGTTATCAAAAAAATAATCATCAGCGTCCAGTCTAACAATTGTTTTGAGATTTCTGGCATATTTTCTTGATAGCCATAAAATCAGATTCCGTGTTTTATATGCTTTGGCAAATTCAACATTTATTATTACAGTTCTATGTTTATCTGCTACATGATTTACAACATTCTGCCAATGATCTATCGAAGAATCATTAACTAAAACAAGAAGAAATTTTCCCCGAATACCTTCCTGAGAAAATACAGACTGTAAGCTTGCCTCCAAGCTTGATGCATTATTGTGGACTGCCATTCCTATAATCATCTCTGGGTTAAGTTCTCGAATGTAATGGGCAGCCCTTTTTATAGAGAATTTAGAAATATTCTGCATATCCAACCTTACCTTGATTTTTTCATAAAACGTGGCTATTTTTCTTGATACACGTACGTACTATTCATATCCCAGTAAAATAAATCGGTGTACCCATGCATCGCTCTCTTGTGCTACTTTATTCATCAAGGAAATGAAGCATTCAGAAATGTCTGATTGCTTTGCTCCTGCCTCAAACTTATGGCTAAATACGACAATGTAGAGTCTGGCCCAAAATTCACCTTCTTCTAGTATAACAGGATTGCCTTGTTCTGTCAGTAGTTGCCAATCAGAAAGGCATTCTACCCATTGAGGTGGAGTTGAAGTCATGGTTCCTTTCGTATCTTCCCAAAACACAAAAATGAAGCCAGGAGATGTGCTATTGATATGTACACTTATTGGGTGCTTTTGTTCTAAGGCAACCTCTCGCCGTTTGTTTGGAGCATTTTCTCCTGGAAAGGACGATATATCAAGGAATTCATCTTCTAACTGAGGGGTAGATATATAAAGCAATTCATCTACTTTTTCTGTTTGGATATCTACAAAGGGAATGGAATCAGGATTATGACAAAATGCTTCGCTAAATGCCTGCAATCGCCACGGATTTTTGACATCCACTTTGTGCTCTATTTGCATTCGATGGACAAAGTGGCGGACTGAAGAATCCTGGCTAATAAACAAAGCACGGTCTATGGCTTCCATTAAATCTCGTGGTAAGCTTTCTTCGACAAAGTCAATGAGATTCTCTTGAGAAAGAAGATTATCCTTGCAAAACGAAATATCTTTTGTTTTCTGTTTTTTCATACTTTTCAAAACTTCCTCTAAAAAAGTTTCATGTTTTTTTAACATTTCCCATCCATCCTTGTCTTGCGAATTCGGAGGTTGCCCCAATCCCAGTTTTTTCCATAAGAGTTTTATTCGGTTGAACATAGGGGATAGAATCAAAGGGATAGTCAATACTTTTTCTAAATCCGAAGCATCTTCTCTGTATTTGGCAAGTGGATGTTTTTGAAATATATCTTCCATGACAAGTAGCAATTTCTGCTTTATAGAATTCGGCAATCGGTCAGAACCATTCCAGAAAGGGTCTTGATCTGGACAGGTGCTAAATAAAGTTTGTTTCACTTCCTCTGGTAAAATTAAATCCAGATAGATTACCAGATACCGCCATGTGGCAAGCGCAGTGAGTCGGCTTTTTTTGATATTGTTTGAATTTTTTTTACTTTGTGCCAACTCTCTATAGGCTAAAGGAAGTGAGCTAATAGATGTTTGTAAATGCTGGAAATGTATTGGACAGATTGGACTTTCAGCCAAAGCAAAATCCAAGAGTGGGCTAAGCCAGCTATCCACATCATCCCTCCACAATAGTGCCATAGTATGGCAAGATTGCTCTATCAATTTTTTTTGCACCAGATATAGTTTTTCTAAAGCACAAGATAAAGACAAGGTATCTATTGTTTTTTCAGTGCAAGAATTTTTATGTAATTTTTCAACGTCTTTATACTTCAAATCAGCATGAAGGCAAACCTGATATGCTTTCTTGCCAAGCAAAAGACTCATTACCCATGCCCCATGATTTTGGAACAATTCTTGGAGGTTGGATGCACATGGTGTTTTTTGGAGCGTCAGTGGTTCTTTAATCCAATGATCTGGTATTTCTTTAAACCATTTCAAAAATTTTTTGGCAGCTCCTCTCCAGGGATCTTTAGGGTTGCCAAAATCAGAATGCCAATCAATGGGTTTGCTCAATTTATCTTCATAAATGAGTAATCCTAATTCTAAATACTTCAGATATTCCTCTTCTTTATCATCAGGAATCTGACTTCGCCGCCAATTTACATCTCCTATCCGTTCTAAAAAGCTTTCATTCTGCTCTGGCATCATCTCCTCCCTTCCATAGCATAAAATTCCAGGTGCGAGGGTCGTTCAATCGTAAAAGGAATTCTTCCTCTTGTGCTAGATATCCATCTTCCCATTTAGGACACAGTCCTAAAAGATTGTCACAATTACTTTCTCCTTTGATGCTTGTCAATCCAAGATTTTGTAAAAGAAAACGGCTCAACGATTGTTTCCATTTTTCTCTTTCATTCAGGTTGGTGCTTTCTTTTGATATGGTACGATAGATTTCCATAAGCTCAGGAATAGCTTGGTGAAAGTACCATTTCATCGTTTCATTGAAAGCCATTTCTTCATCAGGATAGCGATGCAACAAGTGATAATAGCAGAAGGCTATGATTGCTGTAGGGAAGTCGTGAACAGGATACAGAGGAGCAACCACCGAATTCACTCCTCTGCACATGAATTTGTCAACCATAGACATAGCTTCAGTGGACATTTTTTCGAACATGCCAGTTTTAAATGGCATGCCTGTGCTGCAAGCCCAAAGTTCCACTCCATGAATACCATAGAAAGGTAGTCCCACCATATCAGGTGACCATACCTGACGGAATTTATTATGCTGGAATTGTCCTAAATTTTCTTCTTTAACAGGTTCTCGATCATCAAATATAAGTAAACTACCTGCTCCGCAATGGAATTTTTGATTACCAATTTCCATTGTATCTTCAACACCATGGCAGTAAAAGCCTAAACGTGTAGCCGTAGAGATAGTTTGAGCTACATTATCTGAATTGGCTTCATAATATTTGTTTGCAAGTCCATTGTCTGCGCAAGTCTGCATAACCATATTCCCCCAAGGATGAGGTGTCCTTTTGCTAAGACCTGAAAAAAGAACAGATTCATTTCCATTACGCCTTTGTATTGGTTTGTGATAACACAAAAGAGAAGGACAATAGCTTACACCCTCCACCCGATCTATCAAACGTACTCCATTTTCGTCTGGAATATTGGCCCATGAGATCATTCTTGCCCCTAAGACAATCGGAATCAATGTAAATCTGCGGAAACCTCCTCCAATCCAAGGGTTTGTAACATCATAGATGGCTTTCGCAAAAGCAAAGCCATTTTCATCTGGTTTGATTGGGCTGTTGTCAGTATTGCCAATATTCCATTCGACAAAGTCATGGCAGAATTCGTCTGTAAAATCTGCACTACTGAAAGTAGTTTGAAATAGTATTTGATTAGATGTTGTATCGTATCCGAATCCAATTCCTATAAGCCGAAAGTCTTCCTGCAACATTGTAAGATAAATAAAGGCACGGCCAGGATTGCGTTTAGCAATCGTTTCAATATCTTGGCGAGTCAATAAGGGATAAGATGTGTATTCTTTGATGCTTGTATCGCCTAGGGAAAACGTCGCCATTATTGTCATAGTCCGTGTCATGTCAAACAGATCATTCTTGTCGTATCCCGCTCTTATAGCTTCCTGGAACTTCTGGCGAATTTGTTTATCCCATTCTCTGAGTTTTTCATGATTTTCTTCCTCTGTCAAGCTTAATATCCTAGAAGATAGAGCGTTGTATTGAGTAAGATACCTTTCAAAATCTTCTACAAAAATATCAATTCTTCTGAACAGATTTGCGTAATTTCCTATGAGGTTTAAAACTGCATAACAAAAACGGCTTTGGGAGTTTGTAGGCTTGAAGGTCATATTGAGATAATTTATCTTAAAATGGAATCGAAAATAATTTTCCGACAGCAAAATGACATCAGCAGGAATTTCTTTATCCAACGCCCAATGTACGAAGGTATTCACAAATCCATCTTTTAAATAGCAACATTTAGTAAAATAAGATAACCCTTTGGGTTGTAATAAAACTGGAAGACATTTTTGTAGCACTTCATTCGCTAACTTCAATATTTCTTTTGTAGTAGCCACTGGTGGTGTATGGCGAGCAAGATAAAACAGGTTTTTTGCAAACTCCTCCAGCTTATCAAAATTTTGCGCAATATCCCATTCGCGAATTTGTTGCCCTAAAACTTCTTTGGCCTTAGTGAGATCCTTTGTAGCTTCAAAAAGTTGCAATGCCTCATTTATATGCTTGCAAGCATAGAGAGCATCATGAGTTCCTAATTCCGATAAAATTGGAATATATAGCCTGAGCTCCTTTATGAAATTTTTGTGGATTGGTTTCTCCAATCTTTGAAGCAAATTAAAGCGCATCAATGCAAGTTTTGCCAGTTCAATAGGCGGTATATCCAAACGTAGGCATTGCTTATCGATCAATATTAGCATCTTTTCCATACTCGCTCTATCTTGTTCGCTGCTCCAAGCTGCCAATAAAGCAATGGCATAAGCAACACCTGCACTACAATTCCCTATTTCATATTCCTTTATGCTTTGCCAAACTAAAGTATGAGCTTCGCTGGCAGATCCTAAATGTAGGCTTTCTTCCTGGCTTTCCATGATACATAAAGCCATTTTTATTCTTGTATCAGCTAAATTAACAGAATTTCCTACTTGTTCCTTGATATCGAGTGAATCTTTTAGTAGCTTTAAAGCTTTCAAAAAACGCTCTCCTCCGAGCGTCTTATCCAGGCGATAGCACTCTGCCAACTGACTGAGCCCAATAGCATACTCAATAGGCTCTATATAATGTTTGAAATGTTCCAGTGTTTTTTTCATCAAATCACGATACATCGCGAGAAATCGAGGAACCATTCGATCAGGGATAAAGCCAAACACCTCAAGCAAATCATAGACAGGGCCTTTCCCTGACATTTCTGGCATGCAATATTCCAAAAAATCTTTCTGTTCCATTGTGAGGGATTCATAAAATTTTTTTTGTTCTTTTTCCATTTTATTCACATTCATCTCCTTTTGAAAGTCAATTCTATCTTGCTATATTGATATTTTTACAGGCACTATAAGCTTCTTCAATCCATTTCCCGATTTTATCTTTGCTTTGGCTATGAAATCCACCACCTGCTTTTAGGTTATAATTTGATAAAGGCGAGCCTGGCAATGGGGTAAATCGAGTAAATTGTAATTTTTCTGGATTCACTCGCTTTGCCAAATCAATAGAGTCCTTGATGGTTGTTTCGTTTTCTCCAGGCAATCCTATAACAAAACCAATGCTTCGATCAATTTTTACCTTTTTAAGTATTTCCCCACCCATCAACAATCGTTCAACCGTAGTTCCTTTTTGTATATTGTCTAAAATTTTTTGAGAACCAGACTCAAATCCAAGATAGACTTGATGGCAGCCAGCTTCCTTCATAGCCAGAGCAATTTCTTCAGTAATTTGGTCTGCTCTAGCATTGCAAAACCAATCAAAATTTAACTTTCTTTCTGTTATACCGTGGCATAAATCAAGGATTCTTTTATGATCTATAGTAAAAGCATCATCCACAAAAGAAATTTCTCTGACTTTTAACTTTTCAACAACATAAGTAATAAAATCTAACACTTGAGAAACTGGCCATCCTCTCAGTTTTTTTCCCATGATTGCAGGACTGCTGCAAAATGAGCATTTGTGAGGGCAGCCCCTCATAGTCATCAATGTTATCATTGGCTTGCTTTTTGCATCAGGACACCAATAATTTTCAATAGGCAAGTCATCCATTTTAGGAAAAGACAAACCATCGAATTTTTGTATATGCAGAATGCTGTTGCTACAGATAGTCTCTTTCCCTTGCCTATAACATATGCCTTCCATTTCTGGAATTTCACCTTCTATAATTTTTATTGCTACTTTGTGAAAAATTTCCTCTCCTTCTCCACGAATTATATAATCCACACTTGGACATTTTTCCAATAGATCGTACGGAGCCAACGTCGCATGAGGTCCACCAACTACCACTTTTATTGCAACACCCTTTGCCCATTTGGCCCATCTTTCTACAATATCTAATGTAAAAGTGGTTGCAGTCAAACCTAAAATTTTAGGTTGCCATCTCATGATTTCGCGTCGAGCATTATCTTCATTCCAAAATAGGGCTTCAGCATCTATGACTTTTATACGAATATCATCATTCATTCTAGACCCTGCTAATTGGCATAACCCAAGAGGCGGATAAATAGATTTTGAACGAGTAAAACTACTGCATATACCTTGCGGTTGTAATAAGATAACTTCAACCATAAGTCTTCTCCCTACTCTATTTTTTTCTATGAATAAGTCATATATTGTCTTTCTAAAAAGAATAGGGATAAAATTCACTGTCATTTTCCCAATTTTCTAAAAAAAATATGGTTATATTTTACGACACGTGCTAAAGAATACCTATCCTGTAAACACTGCCCTCCCTATATTGAGTGTATTCAAGTTTTTAAGTCAATTAATAAAAAATACTTATAATCATTACTTTTTATGTCTCAATCCATAAATGCTTAAATTTTTCAAAAGAGCCAAAATAAAGACCTAAGTATTTGGCGGACTGTTGATAAGAATACTTGAATGCACTCATATTGTTTTGCTTTTGGTGAGGTGTCCGAAGGTTTTTTAGGCTTGGATAAGAGGTAAAAATAGGCTGTTATGTGAGAGATGTCAAATCTGATTTTGGAATTTGGAATTATGGCGGTAATGGAAATCAATTTCCAAAATCGCCAAATCTTCGGGAGACCAGGATACCGATGTGTTTGTGTTTCGGGTGGTGGATGGCGATGGATAACTAATGATTGTAAGAAAATATTTTTAATAAGGAATAAGAAAAAATTTTCTCTTTTGAAGAAAAAAATTTCTTTATATAATGAATGAATCAAAACTAAAAGTAATGAATTCGAAATTAAATCTATACAGATAAAGTAGTTAAAAAATATCATACAAAATTATAGAAGGTGGCACAGAATATGCATAAATGAATTTCAGTACGATCAAAAGGAAGTTTCTTGTATTCACATGAAATGAAAGGAAATTTTATGCCCAGTCAAATGAAATCGTTTACTCAAGCCAAAGCTCGTCCCTTGCCAGTGATACTATTGGCAGATGTCAGTGGCAGTATGCAACCGGAAGACAAAATCGGGGCATTAAACCGTTCTGTAAAAGAAATGGTTGAAACATTTTCTCAAGAGAGTAATGTGCAGGTTGAAATTTATGTGGCTATCATCACCTTTGGTGGGACTGCCCAAATCCATATACCCCTGCAGCCAGCATCCAAGGTGCAATGGCTGGATCTTGCGGCCAATGGTGGAACTCCTATGGGGGAAGCGATCAGTTTAGCCACCAAAATGATTGAAGATCAGCAACAGATACCCAGCAGAGCATATCGCCCCACTATCGTCTTGGTATCGGATGGACAACCAACCGATTCATGGCAAGAGCCATTAGCTCAACTGGATTCGTCTGCAAGGGGGGCAAAGGCAGACAGGATGGCATTGGGAATCGGCTCGGATGCGGATGAAGAAATGCTGAAAACGTTTCTGAAAAAAACTGAAACACCAGGGAAAGGAGGCAACAGGGTGTTCAAGGCAAACGAAGCCCGCCAGATTCGCACATTCTTCGATTTCGTAACGATGAGCATCACCAGCAGATCGCGCAGTAGCAATCCTAATCAGCCACCTTCTTTGGAAGTGACCGACCTGGAGAATTTAGATATTTAGCCTATTAAGAATTGGAGATCAGCAGTTATGCCATATTTAGTTCTTACTCCTTTATGGGATTCAAGTGCTCAAAAATTACGAAAGGCTGCAAATGATTGTGGCTGGAATTCGTTACGACTTGAAGATATCCGACTTCCTGACTGGTTTGAGATTGAAGATAACGAAAAATACGTTACTCGTGGCCCTGCTGTTAAAGTGTTCGATGTAGCCAAATTGTTTTCTGTCAAATTATTATGTTGCGATGCTTACTTGGGTTACCAGGCTACCTCAACAGATAGTAAAACGTGATATTTATGTTACTACTCTTCAGAAAGCACTTGAAATTAAAAAACGTTGCTTTGTTAAGCCATCTATTGGAAAATTTTTTCGTTCTGGTTTATACAATCAAAAATCTTTGTCAAAAGCAACTAAAAATCTACCAAACAATATGCTTGTCCAAATTCAAGAGCCTGTAATATGGACTGCAGAATATAGATGCTTTGTGGTTGAAAAAAGAACTGTGAGCGTGAGTTCCTATTTCTCTAACTCTCATCAATTATTTTTTAATGCTTCCAATTCAGAATTGAAAGAGGCCAAAAGATTCGCCAATTCAATTTTTGAAGAATATGATATTGATACTCCGCCCTCATTTACTCTTGATATTGGAATTATTAAAAGCGAAGGATGGGCTGTTGTTGAATGCAACGAAGCTTGGGCAGCAGGAATTTATTCATGTGATCCAGTAAAAGTGTTAAAAGCACTCCTGAAAGCATCTATTCCAATAAAAAAATTCTCAGAAAAATATAAAAAATGGGATGCCAAAGAAAATTTTCTTTCTGTGTTTTCAGAACCGTTTTACTCATTAGAAGGCTACTGATGACATGCTTTAAGCGCATTACAGCATCCTAGTAGTAAAGGAATCAAAATGGATCAAAATTTTCCCAAACAGGTGGTGGATGAACAAGGGAATATCCATCACCTTACTAAAAAGATAGGAGAAGGCGGGCAGGGAAGCGTGTTTGCAACGAAAAACAAAAAACTGGCGATCAAGATAATTCCTGGCTCAAGTGAATCCAAGAGAATGCAGTTGCAACATCAACTCAAACGGGTGAGCCTATTTCCTCTCGACGATTTACCCATAGCCCATCCTACGGTCATACTACGCCCTCCCTATCTCGGATATGTTATGGAATTGTTGAGTGATATGGTCCCCATAGAAACGATCATATTCAAGCCAACGGAAAAGCCAGACATGGCCCAGTGGTATCAAGAAGGGGGAAGTCTGGGGAGACGGCTGTATTTGCTGGCCAAAACAGCCGAAGTTATGGCTGGATTACATGGCAAGGGTATTGTGTATGCAGATCCCTCTCCCAAAAATATTTTCGTGTCAGAAGATATCAATGAAAGCGAAGTCTGGTTGATAGATGCCGACAATCTTCAGTTTCAAAGCAGTGCAACAACTTCTATTTATACACCTGGATATGGAGCTCCAGAGTTATTTGCGGGGCGTGGTGTGGTAAATACATTGACAGATTCTTATGCATTTGCAGTGATGGCGTTTTTGGTGTTGTCTGGAGGAACTCACCCTCTGGAAGGAGACATGGTCATAGACGGCGAACCAGAGTTGCAAGAAAAGGCATGGAGAGGCGAATTACCCTGGATTGACGACCCCGACGATACCAGCAATTTTTGTTCTTATGGTCTGCCACGACAGATTGTTTTGTCCAAGAAACTTCAGGAACTTTGCCAGGAATGCTTTGGGTCGGGGCTGAACAATTCGCAGAAACGTCCGGGAATTGTCAAATGGGTAGAATACCTCTACAAAGCAGCCGACATGACTATCCCATGCCCAGAATGTGGCTCTACCTTTTATGCAAAAAATTCTGTGTGTTCCTGGTGCGACCAGCCACGGAAAAATTTTATGCTAGTCAATGTCAAAAATTGGGAACCAGAAAAACAAGGAGTGACAAAAGAGTCTCCTTCTATAAATGCTCTGGTGCTTTCCCATCAAAAACCTCTCACCTTGAGTTCCCGAATCACGCAAGGTCTTTCTGGCAAACAGGGACAAGAGAAGTGCTTACAAATGACGTATGTTGAAGGTAAAATCGAAGTCAGCATATTGGCAGGTGGACCATATTGGGTTTCGAAGACTAATGGCACAAAATTACAAGAAATCAAAGGCAAGATCAAAATTCCATATCCCGCACAAAAACAGGTAAGCGATTGGTGCCTGCACTTTGGTCTTATGGATCGCCATCATCGTGTGGCATTGCTTGAAGCACAGTGAAGAGGGGAGGAAGAAAAATGGATATTCATCAATTAAAGTATGGTTTCATTCAGACGTTGGAGATACGAAGGGATCCTGAAGAAATCTTTTCTTTTCCCAGAAAAGGAGTCGAAATTTCCCTTTACTATAGCGAAACTTCATCGCAAACGATTTTAAAGGAAGGGGATCAGGCTTTTGTCATCTCTGGCGTAACTCCATCTGACCAGCAAATTCTATCGGATATAAATGCTCAAGGTATGCCAAAACTTTGCTGGTTACTGCATTTTTATCCAAAAGAAAAGCCAACAGTATGTGTGATCCAGGTACATCAATTTTGCCGCCTTTTCCGTTTTCCTGATAAAATGGAAATAGGAATAGATGACCAGATGGTACAGCAAGTGCAGCAAAAAAATCCAGAAGCAAAAACAACAGAAAAAGTCATTGACTGGCTTTGCGATCAACTGCTCTTGCGCCCTAAGAACGATATTGGCAGAGCTTTTGTCTCAGCAGGAAAAGGAAAAGAAAAAAGCGATCCCGATGCATTCCGTTTACACGGAATCAGTATCGCTGTGGATGTCAAAGTCGTATCTGAATCGTTGCAAATACAACGAATCGTCAGTGTAAAATCCACTAAAAATAGAGAAGAAGCAGAGACAATCATGCTCACAGAAGCCCCTATAACTTTTTGCGATGCTACTGTTGCTGGTAAATTTCGCCATCAATCCAGGCAACAATTAGAGGAAATTGTAGCCACAGGAGAAAGTTATATGGATTTATGGTCAAAATACAATGATTTGGAGAAGGCTGGGCTTCTGGAAAAGGCTCGAATGTTTGGTTATTTTCGTTATGAAAGCTGGAACCTGGAAGATGGATATTATCAATTTCGCTTGCAAGAGAAAGAAAAAATACGGGAGTGCCTGCAAGCACTGAGTATGGAAGAAGAATGCCAGATGGAAGCGTCTGCAGAAATCCCAGAAGAACTGCTTCTTCATCCTGTATCAGAGGCAAACAATCTTGTCGAAAAAAAAATGCCTGTCAATTCTCAAAGAGTAAGCCAAAATCCTTTTATGGGGGAACGTATAATAAAAGTGGACTCGCAACGGCTTACGATTACTGTTGCGCCTATAGAACGGGAGGATGAGGAAATATCGCCTCCCCAATCTGGCTATCTTTATCCTTGTTTGCGAGGAGATGACAAACGAATAAATCGTAGAAAAAAAGCCTCTCTCTCTATCAGCAATGCAATTTGTCCCATGCCTCAGTTAGGATTAATTCTGGAAGGGAAACCTGTTCCCACTGCTCATTACCGTGAAATAGAACCTTTTTCTCCCAAATTAAAAAAGAAATTCCAAGATCATCCTCTCACTTTCAAACAAAAGGAAGCGATCCGAATTGCATTAAATACTCCCGATATAGCTCTGATTCAAGGGCCTCCAGGAACAGGAAAAACAACAGTGATCACGGCACTAATGACCCGACTTGCCGAACTGGCAAATAGTCAGGAAAGTATTTCTGGACTGATTTTACTGACCAGCTATCAGCACGACGCAGTAGAAAATGCTGCAGAACGAACGGAAATATACGGAATTCCAGCCAAAAAATTCGGACAAAAACGTAAAAATCAAAATTTTGACGATAACCAATCCACATACAATTGGGCTAAGGAACGAATAGACAAAGTGCGACTTTGTTTACCACAACTTCCCGAAAATGTCAGGTACAAACAGATGGAAGCTCTTGTACAGGCCTATAGTTTAAAGCAGGAGAATGCCTCTCAAACAGCAAAGTTGTTAAAGAAAATTTATGACCTTTCCGATAATTTAGTGCCAGGAGAGTTGAGAGATAAACTGCGTCAGGAGCAGATAAAATTAGAATATATGCTCGATGGGAGCAGTCCAGATGAACAAACAGACAGGGAACTTATAATAAAGTCTGTGAGAGGAATCCGAACTGAGCCAGTTTCCTTTGGAGACGATGGATCAATTAAAGCTCGCAAAGCATTGATACGTCTGACCACTTTGGATATTCTCCAAACAAACGAAGTAAATCTGTTACAAAAAGCGGCAGACTGGGTAGAAAAAGAGACCCCTCCCTTTTTAAAAGAGTTGGAAAAACTGCAAGAACGATTGCTGGAAAACATTACAGTAGTTCAGCATACACAAACAGAATCTTTCTCGAATGTTGATATTCAAAAGCTTCTGATGGAAGTTTTGGAGTCAGCGGCAGGAAAAATTGCAAGGACACAGGATGCCACAGGCAATGTTTTGTCCGAATATTTGCAAGACCTGGAAAATGATCCCTACGGCATAGAAGACACCTTGAATCAGTACCGCGCAGTTTTTGCTGCCACATGCCAGCAAGTACAGAGCGAATATATCCCAGAAGGAGAAAGCAGGGCTTATGATGCTGTTCTGGTAGATGAGGCCGCCAGAGCGAATCCCTTAGATTTATTTATTCCCATGTCCAAAGCAAAGCGACGCATTGTTCTTGTTGGAGACCATCGGCAACTGCCACACATGCTAGAACCAACATTGGAAAAAGAATTGGAAACTTCATTGTCTGAACGAGCGCAAAAGGCTCTTCGAGAAAGTCTTTTCCAAAGGTTGTTTAAACAACTGCGTGAGCAAGAGCAAAGAGACGGCATCCAGCGAACTATTACCCTGGATGTACAGTATCGCATGCCAAAAATATTAGGAAATTTTATCAGCGAACAATTCTATGAAATCCCAGATGAAACTGGTTCAGTGAAGATTGATACAGGGGTTGACGATAAGGATTGTCAGCATAACTTACCTGAGTATATAGGAAAAGTGGCAATATGGATAGATGTTCCCTACTCCCAAGGAGCAGAAGAAAGTAGAGGCAACAGTAAAGCCAGGCGTGCAGAAGCGAGAAGAATCGCAGAAGAAGTCAAGAATCTCATGGAGCAAAACAAGTATCTTAGTTTTGGAATCATTACTTTCTATACAGCGCAAAAAGAGGCAATCCAGGAAGAGCTTCGTCGTATGGATATTATGGAAAGGACGGATGAAGGAGAATATGTAGTGTTGCCCAAATGGAAATCGTCGCAAAATTCCTCTGGGAGTAAAGGGGAAAGATTGCGTGTAGGAACTGTAGACGCCTTTCAAGGGCGAGAATTCGATGTGGTACTTCTTTCCATGACTCGTAGTAATCCATATTATGACAAGACAGAAAAGGAAAGACGGAAAAAATATGGACATTTGATGCTGATGAATCGTTTGTGTGTGGCTATGAGTCGTCAGAAGCGTTTGTTGATAGTTGTCGGAGACGCCAGGATGTTAAAATCTCCTGCGGCAAAAGATGTTATCAAGCCATTGGTGGCTTTTCATGAACTTTGCGAGGGAACTTATGGTTGCTGCATTTAGAGATTATAAAAATGTTTTGTTTTTTGATCCATATCCTTATCCTCATAAACCAGGAAAAAGAGAATATATCTTATGGCCAGCATACATGTTTCAAGTGGTAGCTCCTGAACCACGGCCACGTCAAATCAATCTATTACAGAAACACGTACTCAATTTTTGTGAAGCTGGGATCAACAACGCCCAAAAGATAGCATCGTTTTTAGGCATAGAATGGGAACTTGCAGGCTATATTCTTTTGGAACTGCAAAGCATGGCTGCTTTGGATGACGATTTTTTGCCAACCAAAGCAGGCAAAGAACTTCTGGCTGAAGAAAAGGCGGATAATCCCAGGATGGTTTCTGGTTATGTATTCCAAGACCCTTTTACAGGAAAATACTGGCCAAGATTTGTATCGGAGTTGTTATATGTAGATGTCGAGTACGACATTAAGGCCAGAGCCAGGTTGAAGTTAGGAACCCAGGGGAAGCCATGGTACGAGAATGCCTTTCAGGTTTTTCCCAAAAATAATGCAACATGCGCCACTCCATATCCAGAAGATATTTTGAAAATCGTTCGCTTGCATAGAAGACAGTACCGTATCTGGAAAAAACAACGAGGAAACGAAGAGATACCAGAAGATAGAGAGGCAGATAATGCCTCTTGCATCCAAAAAATTGCTGTCATAAATAGGGATCCGACATCTGTGTGGCTTGCTACTTATGTATATTTGCCTCAAGATATTCAAGATGGCGCATGCTGGCAGGTGTGTGATCCTTTTGGATTTGGGTTTAGTCGGAAATTCAGAGAAGATATAGAACGTAGAATGAAAGAAGACGAAAATCTGCATAAAAAAATAAGAGACTTTTCCGGTAGCTTATTGGAGGAGCAATCTATGCAACTTGTGGAAATGGTACGGCGAATGCACCAGGAAGCCTCTGCCAGAGTAGAGGATGAATTTAGCATTGCTATCCGTGATTATGAGGATTTATTTGAACTTTTGGTCGAATTGGAAGAAGCAAATTTAGAGATTAAGCTTTCGAATCGAGATGCATCTTCTGGCAAAATGAAAAGCGTGTTGACAAAGTCGCAAAACGTTCTGGAAGGAGTGTTTCAAATTATACAAGAACAATTTCCCACCAAGAGTTGTTGGCAGGGGATACTGATAGCACAAAATGGGAGCCAGGAAAAGCGCTATAATGCCAGCATAATCAGCCAGATAGCCTTTCAAATTGGATTTAGCACAGAAAAAGACGGAAGACTCCCTGAAAATATGGTTTACGTTCCCTTTGGCAAGATCAAAAATGCCGCAGATTATGAGGACAATCACCAATCTGTTAATCCACGGGTCATTGCAGCATTGCTAACAGCACATCGCTCTAACAATCACCCACTTCACAAAGCTGCGCAAAAGTTTCCTGATATGTTGCTCCAGATACATCGAATCAGCCAGCTACGCAACCAACGCGGGGATGCCCATGCCAGTAAGGGCGAAAAAATTCCTTTTCAAGAAGTTTTATCTCAGGTAGAGATGGTATATCGGATTGTTAAAACGCTGTTGTTTTAAATTTTTAAGGAATATCCATGGGAAAAAATAAAAATAAACATAAAAATCAGGCAGTATCTGAGTCAATCCAATCATCAATTTCAGTACCCAATCAAAAAATTTGGCAAAACTATTCTCCAGAAAAAATCGAAACGCTCTATCAAGAATCGAATCAAATAAAAGGAGAATCTGGCCAGGCTGAAACTGAAAAGCATTTGGATGTTCAAGATTTATATAGAAAAGCCAGTGAAGCCCAGCAACGATATCAAGAGGAAACCGAAAAGCTTTTGCATGAGAAAAAAAATCTGCAAAATAGAGAGATAGAATTACAGAAAAAGAGCGATTCTTTTGAATTGCAAAAACAGAGTTTAGAGGGTAGGGAGCAACAGCTTTTAGAAGCAAAAAAAATATGGACAGAACGAGAACAAAATATTTCTCAAAGAGAAAAAATTGCTCTACAAAAAGAAAGCGAACTGCAACAAAGAGAACTCAATGCGCTTGCAGATTGCGCCAGGCAAAAACGGGAAATGTTGGATGGACTGAATCAGGAAGTGAGGCGTTTACAAGAAGATCTGGGTAAACTTCAGAAACAGATATCGGAAGAAAGAATTCGCTTTGTTGAAGAGATAGCGCAGGAGCGTGTCAGTGCAAAAAAAAGCCTGGAAAAAGAGCTAGAGGAAGAACGCAGCCAAAACAGCGAACAAATCCAGGCACAAAAGAAGGAAGTTGGGCAAAAGTTAGAGCAAGAAACCAAGGAAATGCGCAGTAAATTGGAGAAAGAGATCGCCTCGGATCGGCAAATTCTCGCATTGCAAATACAAGCCTACCAGGATGATAGAGAGCAGTTTGTAGAAGAGAAACAACAACAGGAAGCCGAACTCCTTGCTAGAGAAAAAGAGTTGCAAAGACGAGAAAATGCTGTGTCAACCAAAGAAGAACTGCTTCAGGAAGATCGGGATGCCTTGGATCAAAAAATAGAACTGAAAGCCGGGGAGAATATTAAAAAGCTGAGGCATGAGCTGGAAATAAACAATAAATTCCTTGAGGAATTAAAAGAAAAAAGGTATGAGTTGGAGAAACAGCTTGAAGATAGAAGCGAACTAGAGCGCAAATATGGTGCTAAACCAGAGTTTTTGCTAGAAGAAGTAAAAGAAAGTCGAAAGGCGATAAAACGATTGGAAACGGAACTGGCACATCGGCCAGACATGAAAGATAAGGAACGATTGGACAATCTTCAAGCAGAAAACGATAAACTAAGGGATGAACTCCTTCAAATCCAATACAAATACCAGGACATGCGTAAAAAAGAGAATATCAATCTGATTGCTGTCACCGAGTTAGAAACTTTGAGGGATGCCAATAAATCATTGAATGCACGTTGCGATCAGGCAATGAACAATCTTTCTTTGCTTGAGGAAGAAGTCAAGAAATATAAACAACTAAATGAACTACCGAAAGAGAAAGAAGCAAGAATTGGAGTAATCGAAGAGCCTGTCTTTAAAATCGAAAGAAAGAGTACAAGTGAAGAAGATGAGAACGAATGGCTGCAAAATATTATGGCCAGCATAGAAAAGTGCGGCTTTTATTTCCCTCGTCGCCTTATGAATGCGTTCCATACCTCTCTAAAAATTTCCGAGTGTGCACCTTTGACCATACTCACCGGAGTAAGCGGCACAGGAAAGTCAGAGCTTCCCCGTCTTTATTCCCTTTTTGGGGGTTTACAGTACGAACTGGTTTCCGTACAGCCCAACTGGGATAGCCCACAAGATTTGTTTGGTTTTTTCAATTACATGGACAACCGTTTTAATGCGACAGGTTTACTTCGAGCGATGGTGCAAAGTCAGTTTCCGCTTGAGAAAAAAGGCTTTAATGATGGAATGCTTCTAGTTTTATTGGATGAAATGAACCTGGCTAAAATAGAGCAATACTTTAGCGACATGCTCAGCTTGCTTGAATTTCGACGAGGTCAAACGGAAGAGATAAAGCTAAAAGTAGACATTGGCTCTGGCCTGGATCGCTATGAGGTAGTGCTTGGAAAAAATATTTTGTTTGCAGGGACTGTAAACGAAGATGAATCTACCCAGACGCTCTCCGACAAGACTTTAGATCGTGCCAATGTCATCGTTTTTCCAAGCCCTGACAAACTGCGTAGCAGAGATAACCTGCATTTACCCGAAAAAGAAAAATTTTTAGAATTTGCTACATGGCAGAGATGGATAATGCCCGCATCTTCTTTGGAAACAACAATCCGTGATAGAATGAGAATTGCTGTTGAAGAAATCAACAGATGTATGAAGACAGCAGGCAGGTCTTTGGGTCATCGTGTATGGCAGGGAATCGAAAATTACATTGCCAACCATCCCGAAGTTTGCAGAGCAGCCATACTCAAAAAACAGTTAGAAAATTCACACAAAGAAGTTGATATGGCAGAAAAGACAGCAGATAAGGATATCCATCCTCAGGGTACAACAGAGGAAAAAAATGCTCTGTCCCAAACGTATGAAAAAGCGTGCGTCAAGGCATTTGAAGATCAATTGGTGCAGAAGGTTATCCCTAAGCTCAGAGGAATAGAAACCGAAGGTGCCGCTCGCCAAAAATGTCTGAAACCCATTGAAAAAATCATTCAAAAAGAAGCACCGGGATTGATGGAAGATTATCAGAATGCATGTCAGGAAAACTATGGAACATTTTTATGGCGTAGTGCCAGGTTTCTGGAAGTCAAGGAATAGTTATGGCTCAAAAGATAACTTCGTTATGGAACAGTATAGCTCCAGATTTTTCGAAGCTAGAGCATTTTTCCGCAGCGCATGAAAAAACGCAAGAAGGGGCTTATTGGGCATCTTTGCAATTGTTCCATCACATTCTGGCAAAAAACAATAGAGAAGATCCCTTGACTGACCAGAGCATGCCTCTGCCCCTTATAGACACACTTTTACAAATTGGATGTATTCTTCGCCAGGAGGGACGAGAGTTACCAGAGGACAATCTCCAACGCATCCTTCAATTATGCTGTAGCGCAGTATCTGAGATATTAGAACATCCTCGTCAAAAACTTCTGCGCAGCCATCCTTTTTTGCCCGTCAGCAAAGTTCGAGAGATGGACACAAGATGTATGGCATGGCTGGCTAAACAGCCTGGTAAAAGAGTGAGGGAGAAAATAGGTGTCAAACAGCATATTTTGGGCGTCAGGCGAAAAATTTCTGCTGACACGATAGAAAATCGAGTGCTGAGAAGATTGATTGATGAGCTTAAGCCCATGATTGAACGAAGGCTAGACATAGTACATCATTACAGTATCTCAGACAGAGATTATATCAAACTATTGCAAAAAATGTTGCATATTTGTAGCGATGCGTTGTATTCATCAGCACTTAAAGATGTGCCTTCGTCCCATACCTTGCAAGCAAACAATGTGCTTCTTTCAGATCGAGCTTACAATAAAGTCTGGCGGGCTTTTAAACGGCTACAAGAATATCAAAATAGAGTAGAGCAAATATGGAAAGATGGCCCTAACCAGTTTACAATTATGGCATTCTGGCTTTTTATTGCCCGGCTTTATGAACGTACTCATGTTCTCCTTTATGATGATTTCTGTCTCCTTCAGCCTGGCCTTATCTCCTCTTTATTTGGAATCCAGGCACACCTTAAGGGCTCATGGCAGGCGGCAGAAAATCCTAAACTTTCGCTTACTGTATCTCTAGGGAATTCCCTGTTCGATCTGGATATGGAAGTCAAGGGAAATGCGATTCATATTGACAGTACAAGACTTTATGAAGCAGATGGTTACATAGCAAGATCGTCTCAATCCCCTACTCATAATTGTCGCGTCGAACTCAATTTTTTATCTTCCGAAATTTCGGACTCTAAGGAGGCTTCTTCTATAAAGGAATTTTGGATTCAGCGTGGATTTGCTCAAGGGCGTTATATGCCTTTTACCGGGCAATTTTATTGGAATGAAGGAGAACTTTCCATGATTTTGCAGATATTTTGGGATTGAGAAAATTTACAGATCATCTCATATCTCGGCTTTTTTTGAAATACCAGAAGGAATTACGAAACCCAATTCCCTTTTTACAAAACAGCAATATTCCCTTGATAAATCAAATGGGCTTAGATGTCTCTAGTGTCATTCCTCGAATTTCCACAGAAAGTGGAAAAATTTCTTCGGAATGTCGGCTTTATTCATCCCCTGTCTCGTTGCCCGATGGCACTACAGAATGGTTAGCTGGCTATAAAGAGAAAAAATTGGATCCATGGAACAAAGAAATCGTCCATTTTAGCTCAGTTTGGGATGATTCTGATATAGAAGACACTACTCTGCTCCATTCGTTACAAAAAACGATGGCCTCTCTCGCAAAGGATGTTGGATTGTCTAATCGGGCGCAAATAGCTCTGGCTATTCCTGATACTCTGGATGAACTCGCTCACCAACCGATCCGCCATGCCATATCCTCTGGCGCAGTGTTGCGGGGGCTTTAGGGTGGCAGACATTGCCTGAGTTTGCAGAGAGCGGAGTTCAAAAAGGAGATGCTGTGGTTGTTGTGGATGCAGAAGCTCCTGTCTTTACAGCGACATGTCTCATAGCCATGCACGATAGACGTCTGGATGATTCCGGGGCTTGTGGCATCTATTGGCAACGCAAGCCAGCATTTATTCCTTTGGGAGCAGGAGAAAAGATCGGGTTTCAACGTTTTTCAAAAAATTTTTGCTGTCAGCATCTGGAGAATTTATGCCAGAAAGCATCCCCTTTTCTGGAAATAAGCCAGGAACAAATAGATAAACTTGTAGCGTATCTTGAAAAGACAGGTCTTGCGGAAACTTTCCTGGAGGAAAAAAATCCCCTCTTGCTGTCTTTAGAGACAAAGGAGAAAACAGAGAAAAAATGGATTAAACTCCAATACCAGGAAGAAATATGGCGAAAACTGAGCAGCCAGTGGTATGAAAATTTTAAAATCTGGCTTAAATCATGGAGAGATTCTGAACAAGCAAAAATAATCAAGAAATACACAGGCAAACACCGTATTCATTTATTATTCGTTGGACGACCGTTCCATAACAGGTGGATTCGTGAGCGTGTTGGCGATTATCTCCATCATTATTTGGATTTTTATCAAGATACAAAATATCATATCCCTGAGCAAGCAAAACGATTGGTAGACAGAGGATTGCTAGAATTCCTGAATCGTGAAAAACAAGGCTTACCAAGCTACGAAGATTGGTTGCCTGATCTATATTTGGAGGTGCTGGAAAAGGGAATTCCCAAACATATCCAAATTTTTGAATCTCGCTCTGCTCAACCAGGGCAGGAAATAGTATACAATGTTCAGGATGTGATGGAACTTACTGCGAATCAACCAGACTATCGTATCCCCTTGATCCGAGACAAGCAAGGCCGTTATCCTATTTCCTATGAAGCAAAACTGGAACACCCGTCTTTCCCCTGGAGTCATAGTATCTACGTAAAAATGCAGGTAGCTTACAAATATGGCCTTGACAGCTATCGCCTATTGGTAAAACCAGTCCAGGTTGCCAGTGCGCCTTTTCAAGAAATAGAATTTCAATGGGGCAGGAAAATCTTTCAAAACAAAGAAAGTCTGAAGAATATTCCTCCGCAATTTCCTCAAGTTCAAGTTTGGGAAGGCTGTGAACTAAAACGTTGCCTGGATTGGTTTTTAGAAGCCGAGAAAAATTTAGAAGATCATGTTGCTAATCTAAACGATTATGCTCGAAGGCTAAAAGAGCCAGCGTTTATCAATTATTATTATAGCCCTCATAACCAAATAAAGAGGTTATTGGACAATATCCGAAATCTTATTGAAAAAAAATTACTTCCGTGTTGCCTGGTACTCTGGCAGCCAGATAAAGATAGCTTTATTAGAACGCCAGAATTTGATAGAGCTTTGGAAAAAGCCATTCGATTACTTACACAACTGGCCAAACTCTATCTGAAAGACGAAACGCTACAAGAAACCACAGACTCTTTAAATGATTTTTCATGGGAAACACTTAGCTTTTTGAGAGGGGATGCACCTATCGATTTCTTGGATTATCTGGAATTCAACATACGACAAGGTAATAACGAATATCAAATGTCTTTATGGCTTGGTAGAGTCTTGGGTAATGGAAAAAATAACAGACGCAACCTATTCCAATTTTTGTTGAAAGAGATTGAGCAAAGATTTGAACACAACAGAAATAGTCCTCAACAAAAGAAAAAATACAGTTATCTATTACGGGGACTTGCTACTGCATTATGGCGAAACCAGGAGCTGGTCCATTCTTTAGAGGAAGTATCTTCTATCCCCAAGTTTCTCGAAATATTGGAATATGATTATCGAGGGATTATAAAAACCCTGAAAAAAACTGAGCCTGACAACCAAAAATTAATTGTAAATCAGAGCAGAAATTTTAGGAATCTGAACGAGATTCTCATGGCACTGCTTCGTTTAAGGTCTCAAGAAATTGAATTGCACGCTGGCAACAGTAGAATGCTAAAAATCTCGCAATACCTCAGAGAAATAGATGTGTTATTGTTAAAATTTGGACAGGAGTGTAAATCATGCTTTAGATTTGAATGGGAAGGACAAAAAAAGCCCGAAGGCATGTCGGAATTGGTTT
>JABWCH010000158.1 GCA_013359215.1 Candidatus Brocadiia bacterium
AATTTTACGATCTGGTTTGCCACCAGGAAAAAATTATGCCAGGTGAAAATCTTTTCGCTAAAATTTATGGGTTGCTTTCTTTTATTGCAATTCTCTGGATAAAGCTCTTCGCAAGAAGGGCCTTCCAGGGAAGGAAATTCTTCACGCAGTGCCGCGATAATCAGCAGGGGAATCAAAATGGCTCTGCTCCAACTGGAAATAGCGTATATGTTAAAAGGAAACCACTTGGGCAAAAGCATGATTTCCACGGGCATGGCAGGTAAAGAATCCGGGTGCATTTGCTGGAAAAGCTGGAAATATCCCCTGGTAAAGCAGTTGGCCTTCATGATTCCGCCAAGCTGCATGATGGTTTTTCTGGCTCTTTGTAAAGCAGGATGCTCAGGCGAATAACCTCCCATTCTCAAGGCATAATATGCTGTTACTGTTGTGCTTATGTCTGCTTCACCGCCTGGAAAAATACTCCAGCCGCCTTCTTTTCTCTCCTTGTGCAGAATATAAAGCAGCATGCGCTTTTCTTCGTCTTTGTCCACATTTCCTAGAAAATGGCGTAGAAAAATATATTCTGATGTTTGCCTTACGTCCATTTCAAAAAGGGCTTCCCAGTATTTGCCTTCTTTTTGCAGGCTTAAAATATAGTCGCAAGCTTTAGCTACTGGCCCAGAGCTGCTTTGGGATTCTTCCTGGCATTCAACAGAGAGAGTTTGTAGTTTTTCTGTTTCTGTAATCTCTAATCTTCTCACAAAAGCTGCCTTTCGTCTTCTAATTTTCGCTATGAGAGAACAGTACTAACCGAACGGTCAATATACAATAGCATTTTTAATCTCTTTGTCAAATGTTAATTGGAATGTTTTTTTATGAAGCGAATCTTTCTTTATCGTGCAATATAAATTTATCATAAACTCCATGGCAATTGATTGTTATGACAGAGGCGAGAAAAGGGACATTTCGGGATTTGATCTGGTGTACTGCATGAGGATGGACGACAATGGTATCTCCCTGGAGAAGGGTATATTCCTGGCCTTCTACATTGATGTCCATTTCTCCTTCCAGCACTGTGTATATTTCTGTTCCTTCTTTATGGTAGTGTTGGTCTTGAGAAGCGTTTTGGTTGAAAAAGGCGATCTCGCTGTCTTTCATGATCTGGACAGGGGCTTTTCCATGGGTGTGGATCTGGCCTTCCGAAAGAAGTACCTCTTCTTCCTTTTCAGGGTAGATTTCTGTTACCAGGATTTTTCTTGCACCGCGAGAACCAAACTGCAAGGCAGGGTCTTTTTTTAGCTCTTCTCTACGAATCAAAAAGAAAACTTTTTGCTCCATTTTTTTCCTCCAAAAGATACCATCTATTGAATTCTCATCGCTAAAGAGTCAGTTTCATAAAAAAACGTTACGAACCAAAGCCCGTAACGTTTTTTTTAGAAACTCTATCTGACTTGATGCAATGCTTCTTGCACATCGGCAAGAATATTCTGGGCAGTGAGTGGAGTTCCTACGGCATTCTTCATCCATTGCTGTGGGATGATTTTACCATAGGTACAAATTCTTTCCATTTCTTTGCCCAGATTTTTGCCTTCCATTTGTTGCTCCATCTGCATTTCAATCAGATGTCCAATAGGATAAGCGGAGAGATAAAGAGGATATGCTATCATGTGCGAATAAATAGCTAAAATCTTTTCATCTCTGCTGCCAAATGTAGGGGCAAAGTATTCATTCCAGACTTGCTGAGAAGCTTCTATGATGGCTTTCTTGAGTTCCTGGCTTGTGCCTCTGGGGTGTGAGTAAAGCCATTTCCATGCCAGGATGTCTACAAGAGAAACCGCCATGATCTCTCGCGTTGCCCAGAAATTGTCTAAGGCTCGCAGGTGTTTTTCCATGCCTTCATTTTTCTGGAGTCCTAGAATATCTAAGTCTCTTGCCTGGAAAACAAATGCCCATGCTTCTGTAAAGGCTGTGTTGGGAACGCCTCTAAGCATATAGTAGTCTACATTGTAGAGTGTCAGAATTTGCTCGCAGTTGTGGCCTAATTCGTGCATAGCCACATTGAATCCCTTGTAGTCCATGCCTCCCTGGGCGACTCGTGTTCTGAGGTGAGCTTTTTCTGTCCTCATCTCTGGCCCCCAGGCATGCCCTGCACCACGAGAAGGTTCTACCACAATCTTGCCAGACAGATGGTTTGCCATCTTTTCGTCAAATCCGAGCTGCAAGAGTATGGCTTTTATATCTTTTTCAAAGCTGGTAAAATCAGGATACCTCTGGGCTACCATTTTGTCCAGCATTTCTTGGGACATAGAGCTACGTGGTTTAAAACCATCATACCATATATCAAAAGGTTGCAGCTTTCTGCCTAATCTTTTTTCGATTAGCTTGCCTGCTTCTGGAACTAAGGGAGAAGAAAGGAATTCTCGGAAAATCTTCTCTACTTCATCCACAGAGATTTCCATGGATAACTCGAAGTGTCTCCTGATTGCTGTAGGGAAATTAGGATAGTATGGATCTACTTTTCTTACAGCATGGAAATTTTTGATCATGTTCTCATAGCGCGTGTCTGGTTCAGGAGTAAAGGTGACCTTTTTGCCTTCCTGGAAAAGTTCATTGCTAATGGGATTCCACTGGTGTGTATTTTTATTGATGACTTCCGAAGGAATTTCCTGACCTACGATCCTGTTCATAACATGATAGAGCATCTTCTGGGCTGCCAGCCCGTCTGCTTTCGAGTACTGTCCCTTGATTTCGTCTCTTAATCCCCAATGGGTTATAAGCTTTTGGTTTTCAGGAAAATAGGTTTTAAAATTTTCATCCACCAGCTTACCAACGTAGACATTGTAGTCTGCAATGTAGCTATCGGATTCTACAAAAATTCTGGACATTTCCTGGAGAACCTGAGCAGGAACGCGCGAAGAAAAGACATCGCCCATGCGTGCATAAGCCCATTCTTTTCTTGACCATTTCTCACCTTTTTCAGTTTTTTCTTGCAAGGAAAAATGGGGGAAATTCAGAATCAGGCTAAAACCAATTTTGGTTTTGAACATATCTTCTGTAAAATGGGCAGAAGGGTCATAGCCACCAAAAAGCCTATCAATATCATCCATAGGGCCTAAATCCAGATGCAATGTCTTTTGCAACTCCAGATTCATTTTATTGTAATGGCCCAGAAGAATTTCAAAGTAGCCTGAAAATTTTGTAAAGAAATGCTCTAGCTTTTTAGGGCAGCTAATGAAGTTATCTGCACAGAATTGTACAAATTCTTCCTCATTGCCTTCTTCTTTTGTCCAAAAAGCAGCGCATTGATCCACTCCGTGGCGAATACGGTTTTTGTGATCTTCTCCATGCTTGGCAAGAATAGCCTGGATGGCTTTTTCCTTTACAGGAGGTTTGATAAAAGACCAACCACAATCATCTAAAACTTCATTTTTTTCATCTGCATAAGAGTCTAACATAACTAGAATTACCCACAAAAATAAAATAATCGTTTTTTTTATCATGACTGACCTGCCTTTATTGGTTTTCTAAAGGGAACAAAGATTTTTTAGGGAGCCTTTTTTCTATACTCATTTTGTCTTTTTTAGAAAGATAAGGGCAATCAAGTAAACCCTCCAGGATTTCTTTTACCCCAAAAATCTGGTCACGTAGTCCATCGAACAGATTATACAAAAATTTTTCTCTAATTTCATCAGTCTTTTTTTTGGTTCTGGCAAGTTTTTTAGATTGTACCATTCTTCCCACACAACGCAAAAGAATTTCCCTGTCTTCCTGATTTTTATAGTCATCACTCTGGCAAAGCTCTAGCACGCTTAAAGATATTTCTTCTGCTACAGGCTCGATTTTTTTCCCTGTGCAATGGACTAAAAGATTGCTTATCATCTCTGTAATGCTAAAAATGGAAATTTTTTGGCAGAGTGCTCTAAGAATACCAACACGCTCTTCTTCTTGTGTTGCCTTGTCCATACAGATAAAATATAAGGTTTCTGCCAGATCGGTCGTGTTCTTTGGCCCCCATAGGATCTTATAGGAAACAAGCTGCTCCCATTTTTCTAGCAAATAGCGGATGATGGCACTACGCAATGTAGGAAGGATGTTAGAGCTAACAGCAAGACGAAGGAATCCCTGAAGCAAGACAGGAAGGAGGTCTGTATATGCTGATGTTTTTACACTGCATTCGTAGATTTTGCTTTCTCCCTGTTTTTTTTCTTTTATGAGGTTTTCTGGCAAACGGCGATCCATCAAAGCCATGAAAAGCTGGCAAATAGTATGCCTGGTTTCATGGGAAATGTATGCGCTGGCAACAGCAAATCCAATGCCTTCCAGCAGCAGATAAGGATAGCTTGTTTTGCAAAGATGGGCAAGTAGGTATTCGCATATTTCTTCGGAAAATTCAGCATTGGCTTTAGGACAAGAGGCTAGTTTTCCTAATACACAAAACAAATGCCCTTTATGATTTCCTGTATTTTCTGCTTCCTCGAAGCAAAAATTTTTCCAAGCCAAAAGGCTCTCTTTGTCTATTTCTGAGATATTCAGGACAACATCTCCCAAAATTTCTGCGGCTTTAACGCTCTGCGCTTCATGCAGAGGATTTTTCAAAACATGAATCAAGGCATCCACAGCAGGTTTTTTCATTTTGCATAAAGCTGCTTTTACTGCCTGGGAAAATTGATCCAGGCGATCTCTATGGACGTAGAGAAGGATTTCTTTGGCAAATTCGGTTTTCAAAGTAGTGGAAATTTCTGGGTCTTTGAGCAAAGCAGTATCGAGAATTAAAATACGCAAAATATCAGGGGCAGAAGGAAAAATATAGGTATAGCTTTCTAAAATTTTCTTTCTGGAAGACAGCGAAAGCATTTTTTCTGCTAAAATCACGGAAAAGAGCTTTGCTATGCGAATGCGTTCTGTGGCCCGTATCGTGATAGAAAATCGTTCCAGAAGGTGAGGAACTGCTTTTTCTCCGAGGTCTACAATCTTAACACCTAGATTTCTGTAGATGGGATCTAGCTCGTCTCCCAGAGAAATTTCAAAAATCATTTTGCCAACAAGCGCGTCAGATAAAGATCCTGGTGCATTTTCTGATAGCAAAACAAGGAGAAAAGCCCTTAGCCTTGTATCCTGGGCTTTTTCGATTTCTTTTGTCAGAAAGGAAACCACTTTATCCAGATCTTTTTGGGCAAGCATAGAAAATAGAGAAGAGCATGTTGATATGACATCGCTGAGATGGCTTACCATCATATCCATGGCGCAGAACATGATTTGCTCCAGCATGCTGGTTGCTCTGTCAGGAATATACGGGCAAAGCAATATCATGGACTGGAATATAGGAATGCGGAATTCTTTGTATTCTAAATCGCGGAAGGTCGCCATGAAAATTTGCAAAATAGCTGCTTTTTCCAGATCGTTTCCTTCAGAAAACAGCTTCCCCAGACTCCCAATAGAATGGAGTCTTTGTGGCCTGTCTCCCTGGGTAAGGTTTTGGATGGCCTGGGATATTTCATGATTTATGCCTATTTGCTCCAATGCTTTTGCTGCTTCACTGCGGACTTCTCTGTCTTGGTCTGCCAGTGTGTGCAAAAAAAGGATGCTTTTTTCTTGCCCAGATACCTCGGACAATGCCATTTTGCGGATGGCCTCTCTTTTTTCTTTGGCATGGACTGTAGTAGCTAGAGTTACCTTGAGCTTCTGGATTTCATCCTGAGAAAAAAAGGAAGCCAGGCTTTGCATCTTGTGATCCAGGTTGCTCAGTGCCATGCCGCCTTGCTTTTCTGGCAGAGACTTTTCTTCTCTTTGCCAACCTGCCTCGGCTGCTATTTCCATTTGCAGCGCAAGGATTTTTCTTCTGCCTTCGTCCAGAAGAACTACTTCATAAAGGCACTCAGGATCATATTTGGCATGGAGAGCCTGCCATTCTTTTGGGTTGTCCAATGCGCCTGCCAGCGATCTTTCTTTTAAAAAACCCTCCAATGGCCCACCTTTAGCGCACATCTCCAAAAGAGGTTCTGTAAGATAGATGTTCTTGTTTCGTAAAATTCCAATACAAACAACGGACATAGGGCTAAGGGAAAACTTTTGCTTGAGTTCGTATTCATTGCCCTCGAAAATTTGCATATTTGGTTCCTTTACATATCTTCATTAGCCCATGGGAAATTTTATCCATTTTTTTTCTCTTCGCTGCATCGGGCATAAATAGACTGGAATTCTGCCATGATATTTTGTGGGATTTCTCCAGGGTATTGTTTTTGATAATATTGCCGATAAAGCTCTGGTAGCCAATGTGTTTTTTGTGTAATAGTGCTGGAAGGGGACGATTCGTATTCTTTTCGGATATCTACAGCATCAGGAAAAATTTTTTTAACCTGATGTGAAACGCCTAAGCTAGAAGCATCTGCTTTTACTGTGATTTTTAAATAAGCGTCTTTTAGTCCAGGATCACTCTCTGAGAGTTTGGTGATTTCCTCCAGAGTTCCTTTGATTTCTTTTAGCTTTTTTCCATAGCGGAAAGGGATGAATTCTGGCACTGCTTTTTGTCCAGGCTTTGCGTCCAGGAAAAGAAAGCCTTTTTCTGTATTGCTCTCGCCAAAATCAAGCTGCAAAATAGATCCAGGGTAATAAATCGGAGAGGGAGCTTCGATTTTTTGCTGAAGATGGATATGGCCTATTGCCATATAGTCAATATTGGATGGTATGGCTTCAGGATAAACAGCGTAGTTGTCTCCCAGATATAGTCGCCTTTCTCCACCTCCTGGGCGTGAACCGTGCATGAGAAGGTGAGCGACGACAATATTGACAGTATCGGGTCTAAAATCGCGGCAAAGCCTTTGCAAAAGCTCTCCTATTTCCTGGGAATATATCTTATGGGTGTTGGTTTCTTCCTGTACCAGCGCTTCTGCCCTGATGTATGTTCTTTCTGGCAAAAAAGGGAGTAGTACAATTTGTGCTTTGCTTCCGTCTTTGCAAGGCAAAAGAATTTTAGCCCTGTCTGTTTCATTGGCAAACCCCCTCATGGTAACTTTTGCGAGTGCCATTAGATTAGAAATGGCCTCAAACCGAAGTCCGCTGTCGTGGTTTCCTGCAATGACAACAGTGTAAATGCCTGAGAGGGAAATATCATGAAAAAAATTGTATACAATATCCTCTGCTTCTGCTGAGGGTGTAGAGGAATCGAATATATCTCCTGCAACAAGGAGAATCTCTACAGATTCTTTTAAAAGAAATTCTTTAAGTTCATCGAGAATTTCTCTATATTCCCCACCTCTGTGCCTGCCTTTGATTGATTTTCCAATATGCCAGTCGGCTGTGTGTACTATTTTCATTTTATTCGTCCAAATATTTTGCCATAAGCTTTTGCTTGCAGTTAGGGCATTGTATGCTTTTCCCTACTTTGCTGGGAGGAAGCTGGAGCTTCCTGTTGCAACTGGGACAATGGAAGCGAAACAGGCTGGATTCTTTGCCTTTTTCTCTCCAAAGAGGGATAATTTCCATGCTGTTGCTCTTTATATTCCTAGCCCTCTCTTCTGCTTCTTTTTCTTCCTTTTCCTTTTGCTTTTTGGCCTTGATTTCCTGGATCAATTTTTCCAACCCAGGCAGCATTTTTTGGTAAACTTTTTTAGCGTATTCTACTTTTTCATTCCATGATTTAATTTCTTTTTCTGTTTTAAGCCTTGCAGGCAGAGTAAAGCAAGGTTCTTGGATGATTTCATTAGAAAAATGGACAAGAATGTTTTCTAGCTTTTCTCGTGTTTCTTCTATGGTAATCCTTTGCTCTGGATCTTGCTCCATCATCTGGTATACAAGGTCATCGATTAGATTGACCAAAGGGGTTTTCTTTAAAGTTTCTGTTATATGGGGCTTTTTATGCCCTAGAACAATCTGGCTCATGACTTCTGCTATGTTTTTTCCTTTAACAGGAAATTTTCCTGTAAGCATTGTGTAAGAAACAGCTCCTAGCTGGTATACATCGCATTGGCAAGTCAGAACTTTTGCAGGAGCAAATTGTTCAGGGGCAGCATAGTACAATGATCCTGCAAATTCCCCTTTTAAAGCAATTTCTTCCGCGCTCATGGGCCTATATCTTTCTTTAAGCCCTTCTGCCCTGGCTTTTTCTTGCTCGACCAAATCGTCGATTTCCCGATACATTTCATTGATTTTAACAGACATTTCTTCGAATTTGTCTTGCTCTTTATCCCATGCAAGCTGTTTTATTTTTTCCCTGTTTTTTTTAACTCTTGTCTGCAACTGCTCTTTTTTATTGCTGATGGTTAAAAATTCTTTGTCCACAAGGCGCAGAAGCCTTCTTCTTTCTTCATTCAACTGTGCTCCTGCCTCTTCTACTGTGATGGCAAGCCCAAAATCGGAGAGCTTAGGGACTCCTTCTGGGTCCATCAAAATATTTTGTGGTTTGATGTCTCTATGGATGATGCCTTTTTTCTTTAAGTGTTGCAATGTCAATACCATACCATAGAGAACCAATAGAGCGATATTGGGGGGCAGATGATAGTCTGGGAATTTTCTGCTAAACTGGTCGATATTGCCCCAGGAAGCATATTCCATCATCATGTAATAGCCAATTCTTTCCTCTTGTTTTTCGGCTGTGCTTTCTTCTGGAGAAGCTAAAAAGCTGCCTTGCTGCACCATACCAATAATATTTTTGCTGATATTGGCATCTTGTGCCAGGTTGGAAAGCAATCGAGATTCATAGATTAAGGCTTCCTCTCGCCCTTCGAAGGCTACTTTAACGACAAACTCTGTGCCTTTTGGCATCTGAGCATACACGCATTCTTTTCCGTCCAAGCCTTGTCTTACGCAAAGATAGGGAGCAAATTTTTGTCTTGCCCAGTGGTTTTCGGGACGCAAAAAAATAATCGTATCGTCTTTTGTTGTTAGCTTTAGAACAGCAGCCATGCCACCATGATCAAATCTTGTGATTTCATAGTCACCCTGGAAAAATTCCTTAACGCTGGAAACCCCTGTTCTTTTTCTTTCATATTCTTGCAATTCCAAAAGATTGATCGTGAAGCAAAGGTTTTTAAGACCGTGTTTTTTCTTACTTTGAAGCTCAAAATGTTTGCCTTGTTCCCATCCATGCTCTTTTACCAACTTAAACCAGGCGCGAGTCTGGCATGGATTTTGAAAATTAATCATCAAATCTAGGGTTTCTTCATATAGGATTTCTTCATCGCGGTCTATTCTTTCTTCTGTATCCTCTGGATTCTCTTCGCTTACAGCCTGTAATTCATTTTCGCTAATGCCTATGATGGTATCTAAAACATTATATATAGAGGCATCTTTGGAATCTTTGGAGTCCTTACTTGGATTTTTTTCTGGCTTAGACTCTTCGTCAACCACTTTTACCTCATCCATAGGCTGAATCCTGGTGATGATGCTTTTATGGATGGTCGAGAGCTTAGGTAGCTTGGCAAGAGCATTCTGGATGCGGTCTTCGAAGTGGTTAAAATATCGGAATGTTTTTGCAAGCTCTAAATCAATGACAATATGAATTTTTTCCTCTTGTTCTTCTTCCTGGACTACCCAGCATTCTCGCCTTAAAACAAGGCGTAGATATTCTAAAATTTTTTCTTTGTATTCTTTAGAACATGGGATTGTTAAAGATGTAAGTATTTTCCCATTTTGCCTCAAAGCTTTGACATCTGTTGCCAATAGCAAAGCACGCTCAAGATATTCAGGGAGATTCCTGGGCAAATTTTCATAAGCAGGCTCAATGGCTGTTTTTTCTTCCAGAATTTCAATGTCCCAGAAATCCTCTTCTTCTGTAGGGAGAAAAGCAGACGCTATTTTTTTTGGCTGCTCTGTTTCTCTATTTTCAGAAAGGCTTTCTTCTTGCCCTTCGTGCAAATTTTCTTCTGTAGAAGAAGGAAGCTCTTCTGTCATTTCTTCAGGAATAATTTCTTGGGTTATATCCAGAGTTTCTTGCCTTTTTTGTGCTACTAGCATGCTGGTTGTATTGATAAGGCTCATGCCTGTCTGACTCATAGGCGAAAGAATGTTCATCAGCTCTTCTATTTTAGGCAAAGAAAAGGTTACGCTTTCTTTTGTAACAGGGTTTTTGAGCATAGCATCTTCTACTAAGCGTTGTCGGGCTTTTCTTAAGCTGATAAGCAATTCCATAGGGTCGCTGTATCTATCCTCTACCTTTTTTGCTAGACAGTGGTCTAAAACATCTTTGATTTCTTCTGGAAGATCGGGAATCTGGGGGTACTTTTCTTCCAGATGCTTTTTAGAGGTTTCTTTCATCTTTCCAGCAAAAGGAACACGTCCTGTCAAAACCTTATAATATAAGATTCCCATCGAATAGATATCAGATCTTATGTCGGATTTCTTTGCCAGAATTTGTTCGGGAGAAATGTAATAGGGAACAGAAGGAGGCAGAAGGAAATCCACAATCTTTAAAGAATCTTGGGGGGTTAAAATGATATTGGTTGGCTTGATATTTTTATGGCGGATGCTAAAATTATAAGCGGCTTGTATCCCTAAAACGATTTTGATCAAAAGCTCGGTTGCATCCAGAGCAGGCATAGCCTTTTCTTTATATTTTTCCTGTAGGCTTATGCCTTCTACCCATTCTCGGATAACAAAAGGATGAGGCTGATAGTCCATCTGATAAATATGTGCAATATAAGGGTGTTCAATTTCCTGGGCTGTTTTAGATTCGCTAAGCAGTTTTTTGAGTAGCTTAGGATTTTCTAAAACCTGGCCTTCAAAATATTTTAAAACGGATATTCCATAGACAGAATGCTCTATTTTATAAAGGGTGCCTAGCGCGCTTTTTCCCAAAACCTTTTGAATTTTGAAGCCCTTCAATATTTTTGCAAACCATAAAATATCTTTTTCAGTAGCCATCGTATTTTCTCATTATGATTTTGACAGACTACATTAGCAAAAAAGCCTGTAGTGTAATTTCCCAATCTACGGGCTTTTTCCAAATCTAATGCGACTTGTCCATGTATAATTTATTGGATAGGAAATTATAGTTTTAGTGCTGAATGCTCTTTAATCTATATTCCAATCTTAGCCCCGAAGGGGCGAAATATAATAGCCAGAGGCAACGCCCCTGGTAACTTAATATGTCCAACAAAAATTTTTTTTTATTTGTCATAACATTGTAATGTTTCTTTCATAAGAAATCAAGACCTTTAATCAATTTTTCGACAACAAAGAATTGCCATTAGCTTTATCTTTTTGTGCGATGCCTCGGAAAACTATTCCTAAAATTTATCCATCAGTCCCCATCGAGACAGAAAAAAATGCTATAATTTTTTTATTCCCAATAGAATAAAAAAATTTATAAAAAAAATAAAATATACTTGACATTTTTGAAAAAATAGATATAATATTGGCATAAAAATAAAAAAAAATAAATGGCCTCATCGTCTAGCCAGGTTCAGGACACAGGGTTTTCAACCCTGCAACACGGGTCCAAATCCCGTTGAGGTCATTACACTCACCTAATATCAACTCTAAA
>JABWCH010000159.1 GCA_013359215.1 Candidatus Brocadiia bacterium
AGTTTGACCTTCTTGAGTTGACAGCGTTATTGGTTGGTATGTTAACCCCATACAATATAAAGAATTATATGAAAAGTTAACACGCATGACGATGAGGTTGCTTTATGTTGTGTAATTATGTTTTTTTGTCCTTTTTTCGCGATAAATCCTTGTAATTAAATTACATTACTATGAACGGCATATTTCAATATTATGCCTTGCAAAATCCCATAAACATTTCAAGAATTTACTTGACATATATTCTCATAACTGGCTATAATTGGGTTTTGAAAAAAATTTACCCCTGATTTTTGGATACCAGGGATTATATTGATTTATGTTAAACCCCTATTTATAAGGGGAATTTTTTTTATTTAGGCGGCTTTTAAAGGGAACTACGCCGATCAAGAGATCATTCGTATAACGGAAATAAGGTGCTTGGAAAAACAATTGACCAACTTGCGCAAGAATTTTTTTTTTGACAAGAAATAATTTTAGAAGCAAAAAGAATAAGCAAGTCAGAGAATGATTTTTTTCGAGTGCCTAAGCCCTAAAATCAGCAATAAGCCTTAGAAAGACAATAGGAACCAATATGCAATCGGAAATACTTAGAATCGTAGAAGCTCTTCATAGAGAAAGAGACATAGACAAAGAGATCATATTTCAAGGCATAGAATCAGCTATACTTTTAGCTTCGCGTAAAAAATATAAAAACATTGCAGAAATTAATGTTTCTATTGATCGTACAACAGGAGAAATCATTCTTACAAATCAGGATGGGGAAAAGTTGACTCCCCCTGACCTTGGGCGTGTAGCCGCTCAGGCGGGAAAGCAGGTAATTACACAAAAAATCCGAAAAGCCGAACAAGACACAATATACAACGAATTTATTACCAAAAAGCGCACCATCCTTACTGGTTTAGTACATCATTACGAAAACAATTCTATTATAGTTACTATAGGTAAAGCAGAAGGAATTCTTTCGGATCAAGAGCAGATAAGGGGAGAACAATACCAGCCTGGAGATCGCATACGGGCATATCTCTTGGACGTAAAAAAAATGGGTTCTCGCGTCAAAATTTTGCTATCGAGAACACATCCTAATTTCATCAGGAAACTCTTTGAACTCGAAATTCCTGAAATTGAACAAGGTTTTATCCAAATTAACCAATTGGTAAGAGAGCCAGGATACAGAACAAAAATTGCAGTATCTAGCCAAGATAAAAAAATCGATTGTGTCGGGGCTTGTATTGGCGTAAGAGGAGCAAGAATTCGCAACATTCTCGAAGAACTAGGAAGCGAAAGAGTTGACATCATTCGATGGGATGATTCCCCAGAAGTATTGATTAAAAATTCTTTAAAGCCAGCAGAAATTTCTTCCATTGCTTTAGACCATGCTGCCAAAAGAGCAAAGGTCTTTGTTGATGAAAGCCAACAAGCATTAGCTATAGGAAAAGAAGGCCAGAATGTGCGTTTAGCTGCGAAGCTTTGCAAATGGGATATTGATATTACTACCCAAAAACCAGAAAATATAGATACACCTGAGCAAAACAGTAGAATTGAAGACGGAAACGGATCATCTTAAATAATAATGCTGAAAATTTTTGTTGATTATAGTAAAGTTATAAGAGATAATGTTTTTTAGGAAAATTTTTATATCTTCCTTTTCCCTAATGTGGGGCAACATCCCAAATCGATGGCAATGCAATTTTGCTGTTAAATTAAGAACTCATTGTGTTCCTTAAACTAATAGCTATTAGGCAATGCCACGACGAGGATTTGGGGGAAAATTTTTACAAAAATTTTCCCCCAAAGAAAATCTCTTTGCGTAACTTCTATACAGAATATCATTGTGGATTGAGCATTCTTACGACAAGGGGAATACCATGAGTACGTAGTTATTTTTTAGGCTATTACAGCCAGGAGGTAAGAATTTTGAAAAAAAGAATTTGGGAATTAGCAAACCAGCTAGGAATGAAAAGCAAAAAGCTTCTGAAAATTGCCCAAATGCAGGGGATGAAAGTAGCAAACGTATTAAACATATTGGAGGAAGATGAGATCCAAAAGCTTTTGGATTGTGTTTCCCGCATTCCTTCCCAAGAGAGGGAAACATCTGAAGAGCAGGATAATGAAATGGTGGGAGAAGAAAAATTACTTGAAGACGTAACTTCTCAAAAAGATGCAATAAACACTTTGCCACAGAATGTTGAAGAAGAAAACCAGAAAATTGCTGCAAACGCTACTTTTGTTGACCCCAATAAAGATGCTTTTTCTGAAATAAAGGAAAAAACAGCTAAGCAAGAGAGCATGCCTTTAGCAGAAAAACCTTTATTAGAGGAAAAAAATTTGGAATTAAGACTAAATGAAGATTCAAAAGTAGAGCAAAGGGATTTGCCCATAAATACGGATCTTATACAAAAAACAGAAATTTCCCATAATTCCTCTGTGCCTAATGCATTAGAAACTTATAACATCCCTTCCCATAAAAACCAAGCTGCTACTTTTGTCGAAAATTCTGATTCTAAAAGCCAGCAAACAAAAGAAAAAAGATTAAAAGATACTCAGGGAATTGATTTGGATAGCGCAAGCTATCATGCCAGCATACAAGATAGGATCAATATGATCACTCAAGGCCAAAATCGCAATTCTCAGAGCCAAACCCAGAACCAGAACCAGAATCGCAACCCTCAGAATCAGAACCGTACTGCGCAGAATCAGAGTCAGAATCGCAATTCTCAGAACCAAGCTCAAAATCAAAACCAGAATCGCAATTCTCAGAACCAGAACCAGAACCAGAATCGCAATTCTCAGAACCAGAACCAGAACCAGAACCAGAATCGCAATTCTCAGAACCAGAACCAGAATCGCAATTCTCAGAACCAGAATCGCAATTCTCAGAACCAGAACCAGAATCGCAATTCTCAGAACCAGAACCAGAATCGCAATTCTCAGAACCAGAACCGAACTCCTCAGAACCAGAACCGAACTCCTCAGAACCAGAGCCAGAATCGCAATCTCCAAGCTCAAAATCAACAAGAGCAAAGCCAAAATCGTAATATACAAAATCAAAACCGCAGTCAACAAAGCCAAAACTCCCAAAACCAGAATCGTGGAGTTGATTCTTTGGAAATCCAAAATGCAAATGTAGAAAATGTACAAAATTCGCCAAAGGAAACTAAACAGGATCAAACGCGAAAGGAACAAAATAAGGCTGTTTCAAACAAAAACCATTGGGTAATAAGAGAAAATCGGTTAGAACAAAAAGGAAAGAAAATATCGGAAGAATCGGATCTTTCTCCTGAGAGTGGCTCAGAATCAGATAAAAAGTTAGAAAGCTCACAGGAAAAAGATAAAAAAATTTCAGTGACTTCTACTAGTAAGCAAAGAACTATAGAAATAACAGTTCCTATTTCTATCAAAGATTTTTCCCAAACGATTGGTGTTAGAGCCAGTTCTATTTTACAAAAACTTTTTGATGGCAATAGAAACACTTTGTTCAATGTAAACTCTGTTCTGAATGATTCTATGGTAGAAACATTAGCATTAGAGTTTGAAAAAGATATAAAAATTAAAAAAGAGGAAAATCAAGAAGAAATGCTTTTGAAAGAATTAGCCAAGGAAGATGCTCCAGAAGATTTGATCCCTCGTTCACCTGTAGTCACTTTTATGGGGCATGTCGATCACGGTAAAACGTCTTTATTAGACAGTATAAGAAAAACAAACGTTGCTGCTGGTGAAGCAGGTGGTATTACACAATACATAGGCGCATCCAAAGTTGATTATGCAAACCAAAGTATTGTTTTTTTGGATACTCCAGGGCACGAAGCGTTCACAGCTATGAGAGCAAGAGGGGCCAACATAACAGACATTGTTGTTTTAGTAGTTGCAGGAGACGATGGCGTTATGCCTCAAACCATAGAAGCTATCAACCATGCTAAAGCAGCCAATGTTCCTATTATCGTTGCCATCAATAAAATGGATAAACCAAACGCCAGACCTGATGCTGTAATGCAGCAGTTAGCCAGGCACAACCTGATTTGTGAACAATGGCATGGCGATGTTATATGCGTAGAAGTCTCGGCTGTTACGAAAAAGGGAATTAACACCCTTTTGGATTATATTCTTTTGGTTGCTGAAATGCAGGAACTAAAAGCCAATCCTAAAAGAAAAGCATCGGGAACAGTATTAGACGCTCGCATTGTAGAAGGAAAAGGCGAAGTGGCTTCTCTACTTGTCCAAAATGGAACACTAAAACAAGGAGATACTATTCTTTGTGGAAAACATTATGGTCGCGTACGAGAAATAACCATGAGAGAATCTACATCGTCTGATTATAAAAAGATAAAGCAGGCTGGGCCATCTATGCCAGTAGAAGTTTGTGGGCTTTCAGGATTACCTGAGGCAGGCGATAAATTTTCCGTCTTAGACAGTCTGAGCATAGCAAGAAATATGGCAGAAACACGCCAGAAAAATGTACGCGAACAATCTTTGGCAAACACAACGAGAAAATTCACACTAGAAGAAATTTTAAAAGAACTCCAGGAAGGAACAAGCAAAGAGCTTCGTGTTGTTTTAAAGGCGGATGTGCAGGGAAGTCTGGAAGCTTTGAATGCCAAAGTTACAGAGATTAAACATGAAGAAATCAAAGTCAAGCTTCTCCATTCTGCTGTAGGCCCTATCAATGAAAGAGATATCCAATTAGCAGATGCCAGCAGGGCTTTGATTATTGGATTCAATGTTTCTGCTAACAAAGCAGCAAGAGATATGGCCGAGGAAAAAAAGATAGAAATCCGAAAATACAACGTGATTTATCATGTTTTGGAAGATATAAAGAAAATTATGAGTGGTATGCTTGCTCCTAAAATTTCAGAAGAAGTTTCAGGGCATATTTCAATTCGTAAAGTCATCCATATCTCTAAAGTTGGCAATATAGCAGGCTGCTATGTTACAGATGGTGTTATAGAAAGAAATTCCAAAATCAGGCTCTATCGCAATGGCATCATGGTCAACAAAGAAAAACCATTAGAAATTTCGACCTTAAAGCATTTTAAAGAAGACGTAGGCAAGGTTAAGGCAGGATTCGAATGCGGACTTAAATTAGAAGGGTTTGATGATATTAAAGAAGGCGATGAATTGGAAGCATTCAAACTTGTCAAGAGCGAAAGGTATTTGGACTAAATTCTCCATTTTTTTGTACAATCTATTCAGGATTGTCGGCAGGCAGGTATATAAACTTTGTGTACCTGCCTGTTTACAGAAAAAAGAAAATTTCGGATATGTTCCCTCATCTTTTCAATACCAATAACCTAATTATAGGTAATGATTTCGTTGTAATACATCTGTCTTACAACTCTCTATAAAATCATTATAATAAATTTATGAGAGAAGCACTTTTAATTGTTAAAGGGAAAAAACAAGGAGAAATCCATTTCTTGAGCGAAAAAGGCCAGACGATTGTTGGACGTGGGGAAAAATGTGAGGTACAGCTTCATGACCCTAGCATATCCAGAAGGCATTTTTGTATCACGAAGCAAGACGATAAATACTTTCTTCAAGACATGGGTAGCTCTAATGGTACATTGATCAATGGAAAGCGCACGCTTTGGCAAGAACTCAATGAGGGGGATTACATTGTGTGTGGCTCGTCTCAGCTAAAATATATCAAGGTCAAAGATGAACAATATACTGTTTCTGAAGACAAGCAGGAAACAGCCCAGGTAGAAATAGCACCAATAGCCCCTAGCAGCTCCAAAGCTACACAACAAATCAAAAAAATTCCTTCGACTCTTCATATTGAAGAAATATCAGGAATTCTCGCTTTTGACCAGATACAGCAACCTTCCATTGATGATACTCCAGCAGATATCTTAATCCAGAAAAGCAGCTTTGAGCCTCCCTTTTCTGCACATAAAGATATTGAACGAATCAGCAAAGCCCTGGCTACGCTCTATAAAACTTCAGAATTGCTGCATAGTCAGATAGAATTAAAAAAACTTTTAGAATCTCTTTTAGAAATGATCCTTTCTGTTGGAAATGCAGAAAGGGGTTGTTTGCTTCTTAAAAGTGCCAAAGATAAAGGGCTAGAGATTGCAGCCTATCAAACCGTTGATAAAACTAAGATCTCTATGCTTTCTATCAGCAGGACAATCGTTGATATGGCAATTGACAAAGGGCTGGCTACAGTTAGTTCAGATGCTATGGCTGATAAAAGATTCATTCGCAATGAAAAAGCAAGTGTGATCCTTCACCATATTCGCTCTGTTATGTGCGTTCCTTTACAAGGAAAAAGTGGGACATTAGGGGCAATTTATTTAGATAGCCTTAAAACTTGCTGTGCTTTTGACAATGAAGATCTTGAATTGCTCACAGCAATAGGAAGGCAGGCAGGTCTTGCCGTAGAAAGAACTTTGCTTCAGGAAACGATTTCACGTTCCGAACAAAAATATCGCACTATTTTCCAAAAGTCTCCTTTTTCCATAGTTGTCCTCAACAAAGAAGGCCGCTTTGTGGATATTAATCCAGTAGGCATTCAAGACTTAGGAATCCAAGAGGATAAAGAGATTATTGACTGTAGCATCATGAAAGTTTTTCCTGATGCCAAGGAACATTTTCAAAAGTTGCTTGAGCAGGGGAATTCTTTCGATCTTAAAGAGCTTCATTCTCAAGATTTTCAAGCCAATAATGTGATTGTAAATCTCAAAGGAATCCCTTTGTTCGATGAAACAGGACAGGTAGAGGGTGCTGTGATTATTTCCGAAGACATTACAGAAGCAAAAAAGCTACAGGCACAACTGATTCAGCAAGACAAAATGGCGACAGTGGGCCTTCTTGCCGCAGGCGTAGCACATGAATTCAATAATATTGTCGCAGGGATGATGGGTTTTACACAGCTCATGCAATTAGGCAAAAAAACTCCAGAAAAAGTAGCAGAAGTCATTGTTGAGCAATGTAGGCGTGCCAGAGAATTGATCGAAAGACTCCTGAATTTTTCCAGACGTAAAGATATTCCGCGAGAACCTGTACAAATTGCCTATCTTCTGGAAGATGTTCTGCAGCTTGTCGAAAGAGAGCTGACCAAAAATAACATACAGGTAATTAAAAATTACAGCAAAGTCCCTTCCATCATTGCACATGCTGGAGAGCTTCAGCAAGTATTTTTAAACCTTGTAATCAATGCTGTTCATGCTATGGGTAAAGATGGTACGCTTACCGTAAGCTTATGGCAAGAGAAAAAATCTATCAAAATTAGCTTTCAAGATACAGGCATAGGAATTCCAGCTAAAAATCTTCCGCGTATTTTTGAGCCTTTTTTTACAACAAAAAAACAAAAAGGGACAGGATTGGGTCTTTCTGTTAGCTATAACATCATAAAATCCTATGATGGAGACATAACATTAGAAAGCGTAGAGGGCAAAGGCACTACTTTTAACATAGAACTTCCTATTACGGAAGATGTATTGCAGTTGCAGCAAAAAGAAGCTTTAGAAAAAAAAGAGTTGGGTGGCTTGCAGAATTTCGAAGAAACAGCTCGGCTTCAAGGGAAAGATTTTCAAGAACGCTTTCGCATACTTAAGCCAAAAGAAGAAGGATAAAATTATACCATAGGAATTGTTTTGCTATCGGTTTTTTATACTTTATAAACTTTTCTAAAGGCATATTTAAATGGGTATTAAAACTAAATGTGAACACTGCTGGAAAGTATTTGAAGTACCAGACGATGCTATTCTCAAACAAAGACAATGCCATTTTTGCCAAAGACTTACCATGGCAAAACCCTTGGTAGAAGAGGAAGAAAAAACAGAAAAAAAAGTCTATTGGCAATTGTATCCTGTTATGAATTCTACTGTTTTTGTTTTATTTTTTTTGACATTATGCAACTTTTATCTTCTCTTTCGGGGAAACCCACAAGAAGAACGAATCAAAGAAATTTTTCAAGAAACCACAGAATGGCAAAATAAAATCCAAAGCTCTATTTCCACTTTAGAGCAAAAAATAAAAGCTTATGAGCAACTCCACCTCCAAAATAAAGCCCAGACTTTTACTTCAGAAACCATATCTGTAGATCTCGTACGGAGTTTGGAATCGAGCATTAAGCTGATTCATGAAAGAATCATAAGGCAGCAAAACATTCTGAAAAAACTAGAGCAAAAGCTAGGACTCAAAGATGAAAAAAAATAAATCTGTAAAAGCACTAAACTTGACTTTTATTCTTAGCATGCTTTTAGCAAATGCTATTGTTCTAACCATCCATTTTATCGTAGCAATAACAGCAAACGACTTCTATGAACCACTCAAAGAATCCTATACAAAAGGCGATGCTCCAGTATGGGCAAAAAATACATTAGCTAAAATAGAATTGCTAGATCGATCTCTTTCAACTTTAAATGAAAAAACAGAAGAAATCATCAAAAAACAAGTCCCTAAAGAAGAAATCAAAAGTAAATTTGAACATGAGATGGCATCTGTGATTCATTTACTAGTATCCCAGTTGGAAGAACTCAATGCAAAATTAGATGCCTTGGAATCCAAAGGGAAAAAATAATTTTAAGGCTTAAAAAATGGAAATACAAATACCCAAAATAGCAGAATCTATCCGAGAAGCCTATCTTGCTCAGTGGTATAAACAAAGTGGCGATTTTGTTAAGAAAAATATGCCTGTCCTTTCTCTGGAAACAGACAAAATTTCCTTAGAAATCAAGGCAGAAGAGGATGGAATTCTGAATATTCTTGTTGCTCAAGGCGAAACTGTTCCTGTGGGAACAGTAGTTGCCACCATAGCTGCTTCAACACAAGCAAAAGATCTTCCCACACCAGAGAAAGTTTCGGCTGGTGTTTCTCAAGAAAAAATTTCCAAAGATACCCCTCCCTCTTTGCAGCCATTGGCTTTAAGCACCCCTGAAAAAAAAGCAAAGGCACTTTTTGGCCCTAAAGTGCAAAAACTATTGGAAGAAACAAAGGTAGATGTATCTCAAATCGTTCCTAGCGGGCCTGGCGGTCGCATCACAAGAAACGATGTACTTTTTTTTATGGAAGAAAAAGGGATTCCTTTTCCTTCTTCCCTGGAAAAAAAGGCTGCCCCTGAACCCAAGAAAGCAGCAGAAGAAGAAACTTTGCGGAAGCCCATGAGTCCTTTACGCAAGAAAATAGCAGAAAAAATGCTAGAAGGCAAAAACAGCACTGCTATGCTTACCACATTCAATGAAGTCGATATGACAAAAGTCATGCAGATCCGCAAAGAATATAAAGAAGAATTTCAGAAAAAATACAATGTTTCCCTGGGAATCATGTCTTTTTTTATCAAAGCATCCATAGAAGCCTTGAAAGAATATCCACAAGTCAATGCCTTTATTGAAGGAAATGATCTAGTATACCACAATTACTATCACATTGGCGTTGCTATAGGTTCAGAAAAGGGGTTGATTGTTCCTGTCATTCGCCACGCAGAGCGTCTTGGCTTTGCTGAAATCGAAAAAGCCATCAAAAATTATGTCCAGAAAATCGAAGAAAAACGTCTGGAATTGAGCGATCTGGAAGGCGGCACATTTACTGTAAGCAATGGTGGTGTTTATGGCTCTCTCTTGAGTACCCCCATTTTAAATATGCCCCAAAGCGGAATATTAGGCATGCATTCTATCCAGGATCGGCCTATAGCCATAAACGGACAGGTTGTTATCCGTCCCATGATGTATATAGCTCTAAGCTACGACCATCGGATCATCGATGGCAGAGAATCTGTACAGTTTTTAAAACGAATCAAGCAATGCATCGAAAATCCAGAAAGAATTCTTGTGGAGATATAAACTATGACACAATATGACCTTGTCATTATTGGCTCAGGGCCAGGAGGCTACGTATCGGCTGTTCGTGCTGGGCAACTTGGCATGAAAGTGGCTTGCGTAGAGCAAAATCCAAGGCTAGGCGGAGTATGCCTCAATGTTGGCTGCATTCCTAGCAAAGCCTTGCTCGATTCTAGCGAGTACTATCATCTAGCAAAAGAAAAATTTGCAGAACATGGCATCCATGTAGAAGGTCTAAAAATAGACCTCTCTCAAATGATGCAAAGAAAAGAAAAAATTGTGGAAGAAATCTCCCAAAATGTAAAACAATTGCTCTTGAGTAACCATGTAGAAATTGTTTTTGGAAAAGCCAGATTGCTTTCTAGCAAAGAGGTAGAAGTAGTAAATGAAGGAAAGACCCAAATCCTTCAGACTAAAAATATTTTGCTTTCCACAGGCAGCAAAGCAATACACCCTTCGCTTTTTCCCTATGATGGGAATTTCATTGTAGATTCTACCCAGGCACTTTCTTTTGATAGGATTCCAGAGCATCTTGTTGTTGTTGGAGGTGGATACATTGGTCTGGAACTAGGTTCTGTATGGAATCGATTAGGTAGCAAGGTCACTGTAATAGAAATGCTGCCGCAAATCGCTGTAACAATGGATAAGCAAATTGCCCGCTTATTGGATAGAAGCCTGCGAAGCCAGGGTTTACAATTCAGGCTCAATACCAAAGTAACCAAAGCCGAAAAAATTGAAAACTCCGTCAAGGTCACAGTAGAAGAAAAAGGCAAAACAGAAGAAATTTTTTGTGACAGACTTCTTCTGGCTGTAGGCAGACGGCCTGCCACAGAAGATTTAGGATTGGAAACTCTTGGTGTAAAAACCGAAAAAGGCCAGGTTCTAGTGGACGGAACTTACCAGACCAATGTGCCAGGAGTTTATGCCATTGGAGACATTATCCCAGGGCCTATGCTGGCTCATAAAGCTTCGGCTGAAGGCATTGCAGCAGTAGAATGTATAGCAGGCTTACCAGGCGAAGTCAATTATGACTGTCTGCCTTGTGTGATTTATACATGGCCTGAAGTGGCAAGCGTAGGTTTGACAGAAGAGCAAATACGAGAGAAAAATATCCCCTACAAAAGTGCTACCTATCCTTTTTCTGCAACAGGAAGAGCGAGATGCCTGGGAGAGAAAGAAGGTCTTGTCAAAATGTGTGTTCATGAAAAGAACCATCGCATTCTGGGAGTTCACATCATAGGAGCAAGAGCATCGGAATTGATAGGAGAATGCGTTGTAGCCATGGAATTCAATGCGACCTGCGAACAAATCGCACGTTCTGTGCATGGACACCCTACATTTTCAGAAGCAATCCAGGAAGCAGCCATGCATCTCACATTCAAACACCGCCAGCCTTAGTCCCAAAGGTTAAGACTATGCTATTTATAAACTTAAACCTAAACCTAGACCTAACCCTAAACGTAAATCTGGGCTTGAATAAAAAATTACTCTAAGTTCAAACTAAAAACCAGGTTTAGGTTTAGGACATACGTGTTAAGTTTTAATAGCTTGTTTTACAATAGATTATGTCATCTACTCAAGGATAAGAAGAGCGTAGTGTAAGCCTTCTGTAAGGAACCAAAAACAGTATCGCCTGGCAAATCAAAAAATTTTATTCGACTCTTGAGCCTGGCGC
>JABWCH010000542.1 GCA_013359215.1 Candidatus Brocadiia bacterium
AGAATGGTTTTTGCCTATTTCCTTAGAGCTATTGAGAGTGCTAAAACCAACGGGCACATTTATGCTAAATATAAAAGAGAAAGCAGTAGATGGGGAAAGACATACCTATGTTTTAGAGCTTATCTTAGCGATGCGTCGTCAAGGATGGCTTTGGACAGAAGAATTTATATGGCACAAGAAAAATTGTTATCCTGGCAAATGGCCTAATCGTTTTAGAGATGCATGGGAGAGGCTATTGCAGTTTAATAAAAATAAAAATTTTAAAATGTATCAAGAAGAAGTAATGGTTCCTGTAGGAGAATGGGCAAAATCAAGGCTTAAAAATTTGAGTGAAACTGACAAGATTCGAGACAATTCTAAAGTAGGCAGTGGCTTTGGCAAAAATATTTCTAATTGGATCAATAGAGATAAGGTTTATCCTACAAATGTATTGCACCTATCTACGGAATGCTCTAATAAAGACCATAGTGCTGCTTTTCCTGTAGAATTGCCTGTATGGTTCATCAAGCTCTTTACTCAGCCTGATGATATAGTCTTAGACCCATTTTTAGGCTCAGGGACGACTGCTGTCGCTGCATCCTCCTTGAAAAGAAAATATATAGGCATAGAAATAAAACAAGACTATTATCAGAATGCTTTAGCTTCCCTGGGAAAAACACAACAGCCAGCCTGTCAATTGGAATTTTTTACAACCTAATCTAAAATTTTATAAGGTGATGAGTATATCTCAAGACTATCAAGAATATTTCCATTATTTAACAAGCTTGGTATCAGGATTTCATAAAACAAGATTAGAAAAAATTCAAGAATTGGATCTTCAGGATATTTTAAAGAGAAAAAATCCTTATTTATATAAAGCTAAAAATATAGAAACTGGAGAAGGATTGGTAAAAAGCATTCTGGATGCTTACCTGTCTTCCCAGGAGGAAACAATATTTGGAAATTTGCTAGAGAAATTTGCTATATACATTGCAAAAAATTTATATAGCGGCTTTAAATCTAGCTTTCAAAGCATAGATTTAGAATTTGAAAAAGAAAACACTTATTACATTGTCAGTATCAAATCAGGGCCTCATTGGGGCAACCGAGATCAAATTTCTCGTATGAAAAGCAGCTTTAAAGAAGCAAAATCAAATTTGATAAAAAAAGGAATAGCAAAAGAAATAGTAGCAGTAAATGGCTGTGTATACGGGAAAGAAAAGATCAGCAAAAAGTGCCCAAATGGAGAAGAACATTATTACAAATACTGTGGACAAGAATTCTGGGCATTCATTTCTGGAGATAGGGATTTTTATTGGAAAATCATCGAACCGATAGGCAAAAAAGCAAAGCAGCAAGACACTAGCTTCAAGAAGGCATACCATTGCAAGGTCAATGAACTGACGAAAAAATTCTTAGATGATTTTATAACCCAGGATCATTGCATTGATTGGAAAAAACTGGTTGACTTTGTATCCAGGGCAGATACAAAATCTTTATGATAGATTTGCTATCATTATCTTTCTCGAAAGGGCGTAACCGACGTTGCGCTTATATGAAAGCCAGAAATATACTATAAACGGGCATAAATTTGAAAAACAAAATTACCACTTCAGATTATTGTATCGTCTCATTCAGATACATTTTTGAAACTCTTTGGAACACAAAATACACTTATTTTTTCAGGAACCGAAAGATGAAGCAAGTGATAAAACCACTCAAAGATGCAGAAGTTACCGAGATTCTTTTCAAATCGGGAAATCGCAAGCTAATTTTACTAGAAGGAAATCATCAATAACTGAACAGGCTGCTTCAAAATATTTCTCTGGACAAAAGAATCGCAAAGCTTTATAATAGGCTTTGCCTATAAAAAAAGCATGTTTTTCCAAAAAGGAAAACATGCACAATAATTAATAAATCAAAGGGATTCTATAGCCTGATGAAAATAAAATCAAGAAGAAAATCTATCTTGTCCAGCTTTTTTGTATGCTTTTATAGTGTTTTTTTACGATAAATCCAAAAATTCAAACAAAAGGA
>JABWCH010000160.1 GCA_013359215.1 Candidatus Brocadiia bacterium
GACTATTACAAGAAGAAAAAAATAAATTAAAATTCTCTGCGACACTCTGCGTCTATGCAGTGAAAAGGATTTTTCGTTTGAATGATGACAGTCCCTAGATTTTTGATTGCTATCTTTATGATTTTTCCATAGAATTTTTATGGCAATTTAGTTTATTGAAATTTCTATGATATCTAGCTATAAATAAAGAACATAGGAGGCGATTTTGTTGAAACAGATTCTAACGGGATTTTTTTATCCTGATTTGCAAAATGCTTTTTTGGAAAAGATTGATTTCTATCAGAGAGAATCCCCTCATATTCCTTTGATTGTTCTTGCTCCTGAAGGTTTGCTATTGAGCCATTTAAAAAAAATATTAACAAAAGAGAAGAAGGGATTGGCAAACATCTTTTTTTTTACCCTGTCGGAATTTGCGCAGAGCATCGTGCTTTTTAACCTTGGACAAGATGATATTTCTTTTATTTCTCAATTCTTACAGCAAGCCATGCTAGAGCAAATAGCCCAAAAAGATTTAAACCAGGACAGCTATTTCTTTTCCATAGCAAGAAAAAAGGGCTTTTTGAATTCTCTTTGCGAAACAATCAGAGAGCTAAAGCTTCATGGCATCTCTTCTCAGGATATGCTAAACCAGGCTTCTTTGCAAGATAGCCCTAAATACAAAGACATTGCCAGGATATTTTCTATTTACGAAAAAAAAACAAAGCAAAAGAAGCTCTATGATTTACAAGAGACGGTAAAGGCTGCCAGCACACTGATAGGCCAGGATGATCGTTATTATGGTTTTCCTCTAATTCTATATGGTTTTTGGCAACTTTGTCCCTTGGAAAAAAAATTTCTGGAAGCTTGTTTTTCCTATCGGGATACCACAGCGTTTGTCCCTTGCTGCGACCTGCCTTTTTACAAAAATATACAAAGATTGCAAGATTGGTTTTTATCTTTGGGCTTTGAAAGGCTCATGCCTAAAAGCGATCTTTTTGCCTTGCCTCCTTTGCTAAAAAAGCTCAGAGAAAGCCTTTTTGCCGAAGTCTTGCCTTGTGCCGCCAATCCAGAGGAAAAGGGGGTAGAAATTTTTTCCAGCATCAACCACTATTCTGAAGTGCAGGAGATTGAGGAAAAAATTTTTACACAATGCGAAAATGGTTATGCTTTAGACTCGATAGGCATTTTGATTTCTAAGCCAGAAAACTACCTTTCCTGCTTAGAAGACACACTGGCTTCTTCTAAAGTGCCTTTCTATTCGTGCATTGATAGGGTTGCCCGCATTCATGAATCCAGGCTTTTCTTGGAAATTCTGCAAGCCTTTACAAAAGATACGCTAGAAGACTCACTCTTTACTATAGCGCATTCGCCTTGCATTCATAAAGCATTTTTTGAGCAGTCAGGAATCTTTCCCTTTTCGCCCGTGGATTGGCTAAGAATTTCCAGAGAATTGGCTCTTAAGGGTAATTATAGCCAATGGGAAAAAAAATTAGAAAAGGAAATCGTGCTATATTTAGAAAGGATTAGCTCACAAGCATCTTTACAAGAAGGGGATATATTCCGCTTTTCCGAAAGAATAGATTCCTCTAAAATCCCTTTGCTAAAATCCTTTTTGTTATTTATTCAGTTTTGGCATCAATCTCTTCTTACTTTAGAAAAACAAAAGTCTTACAATGATCTTATTGACAAAATTTTTTCTTTGTATGATCAGGTATGTGTTTTCTCTGCTGCCAGGGAAAAAACCAAGCAAGCTCTTGCTTCGCTTATACAGCTTGATAAAATGGACATAGCCGTATCTGTTTTGTATTTTTCAGAGATTGCTACTTCTATTTTAGAGAATACATATTGTAACAATGTACTAAGAAATGGAATATGCCTGAGCGATCTGGAAAGAACTTTGGGCATTCCCTTTTCCATCGTCATTTTGCCTGGACTTGTAGAAAAAGAATTTCCGCCTTCTTCAAGAACGCTGTCTCTGATAACAGATAAGGAAAAGAAAATCCTAAACCAGAGTTGGGAGAAAAAAGGGCTTTTTCTGGGCTTTTCTTCTGACCGTTTTTTAGCTCCCAAGCTTTTGTACCATCTTACACTTTCCTCTGCTTTGAATAAAGCTTTTCTCTCTTTTCCCAGAATAGAGACTTCTACAAATCAAGAAAAAATGCCTTCTATTTATCTGCTAGAAACAGCAAGTGTGCTTTCTGGAATTGCCTTGAATTTTTCGCAATTCTGGAAATGCCCTTTTGTAAACCACCTTATGGCAGATCCTTTTTCTCATACAGAAATTCTATCTTCATGGCTTTACGATTTATGCCTTTTGAAAAAAGAAGACAAAAGTGCCTGGGACAATCTGCTTAAGAGATACCCTTTGGTCAAAAAATCCCAAGAAAATCGGCGATTCCAGTGGATACATAAAAATTTTACATGCTTTGATGGTGTCCTTCGGGATATCTCTTGTCTTAGGCTATTGCAAAAAAAATATTCGCTGCTTGATTATCCTGTAGACCCAAGGCTGCTAGAGCTATATTCTCTTTGCCCATTCCGTTTTTTTATGAAATATATTCTTCGTTTTTCTTCTTTTTATGAACCTGCTTCTATCGCCCGCATTTCACAGTGGGAGCAAAAGAAAATCATAAGCGATATTCTGTCTCATTTGTACAATCGCGAGCAAGAGAGTGAGGTTTCATACTACGACCCAGTAGAAGAAAACCAAACATCTCATAGTCTCAAAGAAGTGGTTCGTTTTGTTTTTTCTTGCAAAGATAAAAGCAAAGAAAAAGAAGAGCTTCTTTGGGAAGTAGAAGAAGAAAAAACATGCGAAAATCTGGAATACTACCTGGCAAGCCAGTCCTTGAAAGACCCTGATTCTTCTCCTGTTGATTTTCAAATAAATTATGGATGCAACGGCAATTTTAGTTGCACTCTGGAACTACAAGAAGATACAAAAATCAGCTTTAGGGGCTATTTTGACCAAATCAGCTATAACCCTATTGCCAATATCTGGGAAGGAATACACTACTACAGCGGAAAGCCATATATTTGCCCTAAACCGAATTCTTTCAATAGAGGGGAAACCCTTCATCTGGCAGTAGATCTTCTGGCTTTGCAAAAGATGTATCCTGATGCTCTATTATACAAAAGCATGGAGCGGTATATAGGAGCAAAAGGAATTTTAGCAGAAACCTATTTTTCCTCAGAAGAATTTTCCGAAAAAAAACAGACTTTGCAAAAAATCTGCCAGAACATTGTCTATGGCATAGAAAATGGCTTTTTCTTCCCCGTTCCTTCACGAGAAAAGTGCATGTATTGCCCCTATCTGGAAGCTTGCGGCCCTTTTAGAGGCCAGATTTATGAATCCAAACAAGACGACCCTCGCATTGATTTTTTCAAAGAGATCAAGGAAAGATAAAGATTTTCCTATTTCTGATTTCGTGCTTGACTTATTGCCTTTTTTGGTACAAAATAAATAGATTATATCCTCCACTAAAGGATAAGTCGAGCATAGTGTAAGACTTCTGTAAAGAATTAAAAATAGTATCAAAAAATTTTATTCCACTTGCATAATTTTTTTTATGATGAAACTTTACGGCTAGGGCTTACGTCATGCGTGTTAACTTTTTGGTGCAACTCTTCACCCTGAAAGGGTTTTATATACTAGCCTAGGGCAACGCCCGAGGTAAAAAGGAATTGGGGAGTCTAGGAATGGAAATACCATCTAAAATTGGCAAATACAAAATATTGAAGAAATTAGGAGAAGGCGCGAGCGGATGCGTTGTTAAAGCCGAACAAGAAGTTATACAACGCATAGTTGCTTTAAAAATACTCTTTTCCAGCCTATTGGAAGAGAAACCGCTTATCATCAAAAGATTCCATAGAGAAGCCCGTCTAGCATCTGCATTGGTGCATCCCAATATTGTCCCTATTTTTGAAATAGATGAATGCAATAAGATGCACTATTATACAATGCAATATATAGAAGGCATCCCTATGATAGATTATATCAAAAGCAATTCTATTCCTATAGAAACCAGAGTAGATATATTTATCGAACTTTGCGATGCATTGGCTTTGGCGCATAGCAGAACGATTATCCATAGGGACATGAAGCCACATAATGTTATCATAACAAAAGAAATGCATCCTGTTATTTTGGATTTTGGGATTGCAAAATCTCTTATAGAAGAAGAACAAATGACCCAGGTAGGACACATTTTAGGAAGTGCTCATTATATGGCACCAGAACAGGCTGGCCCAGGCAATGTGGGAACATATACAGATATTTTTGCCGTTGGAGTCATGCTCTATGAGATGATGACAGGGCAAAGGCCGTTTCAGGGAAACAATGTTAAAGATCTGATCATGAAAAGGATTCAGTATGCTCAAAAACCAGATTTGCTGCGTCCTCCCAGTATGAAAGAAATCAATCATGAAATCCCTGAAACATTAGACAGCATTGTTTTCCGTTGCCTGGAAGCCAATCCCAAAAATCGATACCAGACAGCAGGCGACCTACTCAAGGCATTGCAGCAATTCCGCTCTGAATTTTGTTTAACCCAGACATTAGATTCAGAACAGAATCCCTCTTCCCTTTCCGTGGCTGTCAACAAAAAGGCTTCCTATTTTTATCCTTGTTTGCTTTCTATTCTTTTATTTATTCTCATGATTTCTTTCTCTTTCTGGGTTTACTATGGAAAGCAAGAATTTCTTAGCAAAGCCAAAGGCTTACAAGATATAGGAAGTAATAAAATACAAGAAGTAGTAAAAAAAATTACAAAAAAATAAAATCCTGATAAATAAAGATTATTTTTATGGCAAAAGTTACAATCATTGAAGGCGAAAACAAAGGAAATACCTATAGCTTTGATGACGAAGAAGTAGTGATGGGGCGTTCTACAGAAACTACCTTTCCCATCAAAGACCTGCGATCTTCCCGAAAACACGCTCGCATCTATAAGATAGAAAATTATTTTTACTTAGAAGATCTGCAAAGCCAGAATGGCACTTTTCTCAATGGAAAAAAAATCCAAAAATCGCGGCTCTCTGACCAGGATACGATTCGCATTGGCAGCACATCCATTTCCTTTACAGCTTTGGAATCCCTGGAAAAAGAATCCATTTTTTGCGGTTACAGGGTCATTGATAAACTGCGCGAAGACGAATCAGGCATCATGTACCTGGCAGAACAAGTTTCTTTGAAAAGAGACGTTTTGCTTTGGGTTTTCCCATTTGGTATGGCAGGCTCAGAAGAAAACAGCATTATAAATGCGCAAAAGATTTTCATTGCACAGATATCATCCCTATCCAAGCTTTTCCACCGCAATATTCTAATGCTCATGGACTTTTCTATGAGCAACCAATATTGGTATTGCTCTTTTGAAAAAGTAGATTTGAACTATAGTATAAGAAATTATCTGAAGAAAAACCATCCTTTGGATATATCCAAAATATTAGATATTGCAATACAAGTGGCCTCTGGTATGGACTATGCCCATAGCAATGGTGTTTTTCACTCCCATCTTACCAGCAAAAATATTCTGCTACAACCAGGCAACGAAGAAAGAGCAGTCATCACAGAATTTGGCGTTTCCCGCTTTTTAAGCGAAAGCACTATCAGCGATGCGAGCAAAAGCACGGGCATTTTTGCCACTTCAGAATACATCGCGCCAGAGCAAATTACTCCCAAAGAATCCACCCCAACAAAAATAGACATCTATTCTTATGGCTGTTTTTTGTACCATATACTCGCAGGAGTTCTCCCTTTTTCTTTTTCAACACCCTATGAACTGCTAGAAATGCACCTAAAACATTCCCCTAAGCCTTTATCTGAACACAGAAAGGATATTCCTGAAAGTCTTATCAACCTTGTAAATAAAACAATGCAAAAGGATGGATCTCTGCGGTATGAATCTTTTCAGGAAATTTTAAAAGAATTAAAAGAAATTAAAAAAAATAGAAAACAAAAAGAAACGTTTCAAGGCGACAAGAAAAAAATGTCTCTTCACCAAAAAGCAGGAACTAAAACACTATGGAAATGGTGGTTTATACTTCCTATTCTTTCTCTAGCTTTAGGGACACTGGCATTTTTTTCCATTCCATTATTGGCTCAATTTTGAAAGGCAAGGATCTATGCCAGAAGAATACAAATACCATGTAGACGAACAATCTTTAACCCAAGGCTTTCTATTAAAGTGGATATGGAATCCTATTGTCCGAATTTTACCAGCCAGACTTAAACCCAATACCATTACAGTAATTGGCGTTATCTCCATGATTATAGGCACTTTCTTTTTTTGGCTGGCTATCCATCATGAAATGAGATGGGGTTTTTTGCTGGCAGCTTTTTCTGTTTTTATATATATGGCTTGCGATAATGTAGATGGCCCTCATGCTCGCAATACCAAGCAATCTTCCAGGCTTGGAGAATTTTTAGACCATTGGTTTGATTCTATTAACGCCTTATTAATAAACCTTTGCGTTGTATCTTGCCTTTTTTTGGATGGATGGCTTTTGATGGTTTGTCTGAGCCTGGTTGCTATTTCTTTTTTTGCAACAATATGGGAACACCACCACACAGGTGTTTTTCATAGTGGGAAAATAGGCACAAATGAAGGACTCATGCTTGTGATAGGTCTATATTGTGCTATGGTCTTTGTTTTTAAAACACCTTTTTTCCAATATTCAGGCCCAGAAACAATCAACTTTGCATCAGGTATGGCCTACTTTAGCATTTTAGTATGCTTGATTACAACAATAAAAATTCTTTTGCGCGTAAGATCTCATTTTCTGGAATTTATTCCTATCGTTATTGCCGTAACTACCGCAGCTTATCTAGGCTATCAGAAGGCTTTGCCATCCTGGCTGGCAGCAGCATGGATTTTGGCTTCCAACATTCCATTCTGCGCACGCTTTCTCTTGGAAAGGCTAAGTCCAGCAAGGCTTCCCTACCGTGGAATCGCCATTAGCATACTTAGCTTTTTAGGGTTGGGGATCTTCTTTATAAAAGACTATTTGCCCTGCGTTTCCATGCTATATTTTAGCCATTTCCTCTGTTTTCTTCTAGCCATTATTATGTTCATGGATCTTAGTAAAGCTATGTTTTATTTAGGAAAAAAATCTTAGGCAAACACTATGCAAAACCATTATGATGCTTTTATCATAGGGACTGGCCCTGCTGGAGAAGGTGCAGCGATGACCTGCGCCAAAGCTGGAAAAAAAGTCGCCGTATGCGATGAATTTACAGATATAGGCGGCAGCAATCTGCACAAAGGCACTATCCCAAGCAAAGCCCTAAGACATGCCAGCCAGATTCTTTTAGATAGCAATAGATTGGAAAATACCAGCTACCAGGAGCTTCTAAACCAGACCAGAAAAGTAGTCCAAAATCAAGTTGAGCTGCACCAGCGGTTTTATACAAGAAATTTTGTGGATTTCATTGTTGGCAGAGCCTTTCTATTGAACGATAAAGAAATTCAGGTCACAGCCCCAGGCGGCCAGAAAAAAATTTACAAAGCAGACTATATCATTCTGGCAACAGGTTCAAGACCATATCATCCCCCTGATGTTGATTTTTCTCATCCTAGAATTTTGGACAGCGATAAGCTATTGAAAATCCAAGATAATCCACGCTCTTTAAGTATATATGGGGCAGGAGTCATTGGTTGCGAATATTCTTCTATTTTTCGAGGCTTAGGCATAAAGGTAAATCTGATCAACACACGCAAGCAGCTTTTGTCATTTCTGGACGATGAAATTATTGATGCACTAGCCTATCACTTGCGGGAAAATGGCGTTTTAATACGGCACAATGAAGAATATGAAAAAGTAGAGGCCGACGACAAGGGAGTAACCATCTATCTTAAATCCAACAAACAAATCCGTAGCGACTATTTGCTTTGGGCACAAGGAAGAACAGGAAACTCGCAAAATATAGGTTTGGAGGAGCTTGGCATACAATGCGATTCCAAAGGCACTGTTCCTGTAAACGAATTCTATCGCACCAGTGTTCCCAATATCTATGCAGCAGGAGATTTGGTTGGGTATCCTAGCCTTGCAAGTGCAGCTTACGATCAAGGACGATTCGCAGCAAGGCATTTTATTTACGGCGAGTGCTTACAGTTGAAAACGCAAGACATCCCAACAGGAATATATACAATCCCCGAAATCAGCTCTGTTGGCCTCACAGAAAAAGAACTAACGGAAAAAAAGATTCCTTACGAAGTAGGACATTCTTTTTTCAGACACCTCGCGCGAGCGCAAATCACGGGAAGAACAACAGGCATGCTCAAAATTCTCTTCCACAGAGAAACATTGCAGATTCTTGGAATCCATTGCTTTGGATATGAAGCATCCGAAATCATTCATATTGGCCAGGCAATCATGTCTCAAAAAGGCGAAAACAACACTTTAATGTATTTCATCAATACAACCTTCAACTACCCAACCATGGCTGAAGCCTATCGAGTAGCCGCCCTCAATGGAATCAACAGGATCGAGATAGCCAAACAAGCCCAAGCCGATTAGAATCTAGGTGCTTGAAAAAGAATTCACAGCAGAGAAGAAAAGATTTAAAAATCTTATCTCTTCTCTGCGCATCCTGCGTCTCTGCTGTAAATTCTTATTATTTAATTCTTATCGCTTAGCAATATGAATTGAGGCATTAAAAAAAATGGAAAATAAAAAACAAAATACAAAAAGCATAAAAAAGCAGGCAACTAAAAAAGAAATACGGCTTGGTTATGCACTACCTGATACTAAAACAAAAAGCATAAAAAAAACAACAACTAAAAAAGAAGCGCAACTTGGCTATGGCTTACCTGAGACAATATGGCGGAGATGCCGCTATAATCATTATGGAAATTGGATTCTCGACATGGCAGAAGACAAATGGTGTTCCCTTTCCATAGAAGACCAGCAAAAATACGCCAAGGTTTACCAAGAAAACTACGCAAAGATAAAAGATTTGCCTGTGAAAAAAAATTTATATCTCAAGGGTATAGAAATAGAAATGATTTTGGTTCCGCCTGCAAGGTTTTACATGGGTTCAGGACAAAAAGAAATAGATTCTGTCAAACATAGAGATAACGCAGTCTATTTTGACACAGAAATAAAGCATAGAACTATCATAAGCCAGGCATACTATTTGGGGAAATATCCAATAACAAAAATACAATGGAAAGCATTGATGGGGAATAGGATACAAGAATATTTCAAAAATTCGCCTCTATTTACTCCTATGGAAAATATATCCTGGGATGACTGCCAGACTTTTTGCAGAAGAGCAGGACTAACGCTTCCCAGCGAAGCCCAGTGGGAACATGCATGCAGAGCTGGAGTATATGGAATGGGATATAAGGGTGACTTCGAGATAAAAGGGTGGAATAACGCTCCTGGCCTGGATAGCATAGCCTGGTATGCAGGCAATAGCAGCGTAGAATATGAAGATGCTTACGACACCTCTGGATGGGCGGAAAAACAATATGAATATAGTAAAGCAGGTCCTCAGCCTGTTGGGAAAAAAGAACCAAATGCTTTTGGTTTATATGATATGCTAGGGAATGTTTGGGAATGGTGTATGGATAGTTGTGATTGGGAAAGCAAAGCAATAACAGAAAACTACAAAGACGATGTAGTAGACCCAGAAAGCCAAAAAGGAATCCGACGCATTCTGAGAGGCGGAGCTTGGTGCTATAATGCCCGATATTGCCGATGCGCTACACGATTCAGCTATTCTCCTTTCTTCCGTGTACTCAATGTTGGTTTTAGAGTTTTACTATCCATTCCCAATTCCAAAGGCTAGAACCTGGGGAAAAAGAGCGCAGAATGCCTTTGAATTCTTGATCTGGAGTCTAAAATATTTTGATTACTTGTATTTTAACCTGTTTATATGTACTAAAAATTCCTTATGTCAGCATATTACTACAACAAAGGAGCTTTATATGCGAAAAAGTATTATTATAGTATTTTTATTGCTATGCATTGCAGTTCAAGCTGAAGAGTATTTTTGGAAAGATGAAACGCTGTGGAAACAGTCTAAAAAGCATTCCATCGAATTTATGGAAAAATATGCCTGGGATGAAGAGAGCGGATCTTATGCGTCAGAAATACTTTTTGATGGAACAAAAAAAAGCGAAATTCGCCATTTGATTGCTTTAAGCCGTATGATCTATGGTCTTAGCAATTCTTTGGAAATATCGCCTTCTTATCTTGTTAAAGCCCAAAAGTCAGCCAATTTCCTTATCAAAAAAATGATGAGACAGGATGCTATCGGGCCTTATTTCCTTTCTTCTGTATATCCAGATGGCAGCACTAATGCAGACCCAGATCTTTTGATTGTGAATGAGCAAGCTTATGGCTTTTGTGGGTTAGTGGCACTCTATGAAAAGACTAAAGAACCCTATCTTCTCCATACCATCAGGGTTGCATACCGTGCTTTTTACAAAAGATTTCACGATTCCCAATATGGTGGATTTTTTGATGCTTTTTCCTTATCTACATCTAAGCCAATAGAAAAGAAAAGCTATAATTCCACAGTTTACGTTGCTACCTCTTTTTTGTTCGCGCTTTCTCAATCAGACGTAGAATATAAAAAAGAATATGAATCCACCTTGCTGGAGCTAGGGGAAATTATCTTGCAGCATTTCCTGGATCAGGATACAGGATGGATTATAGAAAATTTTGACCGCCAATGGAAAGCCGATTGGAGAGATTGGCAAAAACAAGGAGAATATACGATTGGAGTTGTAGGCCATAATTTTCAAGCAGCATGGTTGTTGCTTAGAATCTATAAACTATTCCAAAAAAAGCCTGGCATGGAAAGATATGCTAAGGGCGGTGTTTATATTTTGGAGTCCATGTTAAAGCGAAACGCTGTGGACAATACAAATGGTGGCTTTTTCGATGTACTTAAACGGGAAACCAGCGAAAATATGTGGCATACCAACAAAGCATGGTGGCAGCAAGCAGAAGGAATATTGGCCTTAACTCTGGCAGAAAAGCTCGGATTGCTCAAAACTCAACATGCCAAACAAGCAAGAAATATGGCAGTACATTTCTATTTCCGATATTTTGTAGATAGAAATGGTGGTGGCGAGTTTTCTGTAGTGGAAAAGAATGGAAATCCTATTCCAAATGAAATGAAAGCCCATAAAGGGAAATCCACATATCATACCGTAGAAATGGCAGAGTATATGCTTGCTTATATTAAGCCATAGTTTTATGACACTATTTTGACAATGTTAAGCGATAAAAAATTAAACAACTTCCCCATTATGATTTCACAGCAGAGACGCAGAGACCTCTGAGGGCGTTGCACGATAATATAGAAGACCAAAAATAAAAAATCCGCAGATTGCACAGATTACGCAGATTCAAAAAACAATTCTAAAATAGGATTGCTTCTGAATTTTATAAATTTTTAGTCTCCAAATGGCATAGCTAACATAGCATAAAAAATCTGTGTAATCTGAGT
>JABWCH010000161.1 GCA_013359215.1 Candidatus Brocadiia bacterium
CTGTTTTCATTTTTATTGCTCCTAATCATATTTGTTTTTGATAGGAGTATAATTCTTTATTTTTTGTTTTCAACAAAATTTACAACTAGCAAGTTGTGTATATATATAATTTATAAAGGAGTTCCCATGTATTCTTCTGAATTGAAGTACACAAAGAGTCATGAATGGATCAGAGTCAATGGTAAAAAAGCAAAGTTAGGGATTACGGCCTTTGCTATTGAATCCCTGACAGACCTTACTTTTTTGCAATTCAATGTTGATGAAGGCGAAAAAATCAACCAGGGGCATGCAGTCGGCGACGTAGAGTCTGTAAAGACAACAAGCCAGATCTTTACTCCTGTTTCTGGCACAGTTGTTGCTGTTCATAAAGATCTTCCTGATATGCTGGAAGATTTAATGAAAGACCCCTACGAAACAGGTTGGATGGTAGAAATAGAAATGTCCGATCCATCCCAGGCCAATAGTCTGATGGACGCTAAAAAATACGAAGAGCATGTAGCCTCGGAAAGCCATCATTAAGCTAAAATTTTAAGGATTAACCATGTCGTATATTCCTCATACTCAGCAAGACATAAAAGAAATGCTTGCTGCTATTGGAAAAAATTCTCTGGAAGAGCTGTTTGCAGACATTCCACAAGAAGTCAGAATGAAAGGGGAGTATGCTATTCCTTCTCGACTTTCTGAGCCTGAACTTGTGAGATTTATGCAAAAATTAGCTTCTCAGAACCAGGCATTGGATCAAAGCAGCTCGTTTTTAGGCGCGGGAGTGTATGAGCATTTCATACCTGTGCTTGTCGATGTTCTTTCTTCGCGCGGCGAATTTAGTACATCCTATACTCCCTATCAGCCTGAAGTGAGCCAGGGAAATCTCCAGGCGATCTTTGAATACCAGACAGCCATATCTGAAATTACCCAACTGGATATATCCAATGCTTCTCTTTATGATGGAGCAACAGCTCTGGCAGAAGCTCTTTTGATTTCCTATTCTCATCACCGCAAAAAACGCAATGTTTTTCTTGTTCCAGCCAATTTGCATCCTGAATACAAACAGGTTATCTATACCTATATGAAAAATCTGGATGTAAAAGTAGTAGAAATACCAGAAAAAGAGGGATTGATAGACCACGCAGCCCTTTCTTCTCTTTTGAATGATAAAGTGGCTTGCGTTGTGGTTTCCATGCCTAATTTTTATGGTTTGCTGGAAGACGCTGCTTCTGTCACAGCCCTTGCCCATAAATCGGGAGCACTTAGCGTTGCGTTGGTCAATCCTATATCTTTAGGAATCATTGCCCCTCCTGGAAGCTATGATGCCGATATTGCTGTAGGAGAAGGACAACCTCTAGGCATACCTTTATCTTATGGCGGACCTTATTTTGGCTTCATTGCAGCAAAGCAGGAATTCCTGAGAGAAATGCCAGGGCGAATCGCAGGGCAAACCGTAGATGGAAGAGGCGAAAGAGGCTTTGTTCTTACCATACAAACCAGAGAACAGCACATAAAAAGAGAAAAAGCAACTTCCAATATATGCTCCAACCAGGCGTTGATGGCATTAAGAGGCTTAATTTATCTAACATGCCTTGGTAAGGAAGGCTTTTATGAAGTCGCTTACCAGTGCTTGCAAAAAGCCCACTATATGGCAAAAGCCATTGCTGAAATCCCTGGCTATTCTCTTCGCTATTCTGGGCCTTTTTTTAATGAATTTGTTATTGCATGCCCTAAAAATGCAAGCCTTGTCTTGGAAAAATTACAAGAACGAGGCATCTATGGCGGCGTAGCCTTAGAAAAATGGATGCCTGAAAGAAATAAGGAAATCCTGGTTTCTGTCACAGAATGCAAAACACATCAGGAAATGATGAATTTTGTAAATGCTTTAAAAGAAATGTAGTTCCTACCAAAAAGTTTACTATGGAGGTGGCGGCTGTGAATCTCATACCGCCGAATTTTTATGAGCAATGAGGAAAAAAATACAATAGACGATGAAGTTCAAATCAAAATCCCTTTGATATATGAAATTTCCAAAGAGGGAAGACGAGCTTTTGAATTGCCACCCCTGGACGTTCCTGCTAAAAAAGCAGAAGAATGCATACCTTCTTCTCTTTTGCGCACCAAAAAAGCCAGGCTGCCTGAGGTAGATACTCTTTCCGTGGTAAGGCATTTTACCAACCTTTCCAGGCGCAACATTGGCATTGACACAACGTTCTATCCTTTAGGATCTTGCACCATGAAGTACAATCCTAAAGTCAATGAATACGTTGCATCCCTTCCTGGATTCAGCAAATTGCATCCTTATCAGCCAGAAAATACAGTGCAAGGAATGCTCGAAGTTTTGTATTCTTTGCAAGAGTATTTAAAAGAAATCGCTGGATTGCATTCCGTCAGCCTTATGCCATCTGCTGGTGCTCATGGCGAATTGACCAGTTTGATGGTTATCAAAGCCTACCATCAGGCTCAAGGGCGCAATCCAGATGTTATCTTGATCCCAGATTCTGCTCACGGCACAAACCCTGCTAGTTGCACTATTTGTGGTTACCAGGTAAAGACCTTAAAATCTTGCAGCAAAGGCTATCTGGAAATATCGGATTTGGAAGCCAACCTTTCAGATAAAGTAGCTGCTTTGATGATAACAAACCCCAATACTCTGGGACTATTCGAAGGTAAAATCAAAGAAATTACCAGCAAGGTTCACGAGGCAGGAGCTTTGGTCTATATGGATGGTGCGAATATGAACGCACTTCTTGGCATTGCAAGACCAGGTTCTTTTGGCATTGATGTCATGCACTACAACCTACACAAAACTTTTTCAACTCCTCATGGTGGCGGTGGGCCTGGAGCTGGCCCTATTGCTGTTGCCGAAAAGTTGAGTTCCTTTTTGCCTGGGCCTTTGGTGGCTAAAGACAAAAATGGAAAATATTTTCTCCAAAATACCTCAGACAGCATTGGAAAAACGCGCAGCTTCTTAGGCAGCACGGGAATTCTTTTGAGAGCATACACGTATATCCGTAAAATGGGAAAAGAAGGCTTAGGACAGGTAGCCAGAATGGCAGTTCTGAATGCAAACTATATCTTGAGCCAGCTTAAACCATACTATAAAATTGCCGTAGATCGTGTATGTATGCATGAATGCGTGTTTTCTGCAACCATGCAAAAAGAAGAGTATAAAGTGCGGGCTTTAGACATAGCCAAAAGACTTCTGGATATGGGATACCATGCCCCGACAATCTATTTCCCTCTGATTGTACCAGAAGCCTTGATGATTGAACCAACCGAAACGGAAAACAAAGAAACCTTGGATGCCTTCATCGCTGCGATGAAGGAAATCGCCGAAGAATGCAAAGAAGAAGCCTGGAAACTACAGGAATCTCCTTTCCTTACACCAGTGAGCCGTTTAGACGAGGTTCAAGCTGCCAGACAGCCTGTGCTAAAGTATGCTTTCCCTGAAAAAAGCTAAATTTTAAAACTTTTCAGGTTAGGGGAAAATTTTTACAAAAATTTTCCCCTAAACCACCTTTAAAAACTTTTATGTATTTAATTTCCAACAGGTTACGCTAAAAGACAACAGAACCCTTGTTTTTTTGCTTTTCATGGTTTTATGGTGCATAATAAAAACTAAGAAGTTAGATGTTTGCCGAAAAAGCAAAGATTTTTATCACGAATAAGACGAATGGCCGAATGGCACGAATCGTTTTTATAAAAATTTCATTCGCGTAATTTGTATATTCGTCTCATTCGTGGTTGATACCTTTTGGTTTCGGCTTGTCCGAGATAGAATTGGTCAATGGTCTTTGCCCGAATTTTATCTTGATAACCTTGGGCTTATTTTTTGAAGGAGTGTTACATGAGCAAATTTTTTATGTTAGGGTTGATTATGGCTGTTATGATTTCCTTTTCTTCTGCTCAGGATATGAATGATGTATGGAAAGAGACTCTGGAATCTCTTTGCGCTGAAGAGGCCATGCAAATTTTTGCAGTAGAAGCCAATGCCTATAAAAAAATTCCCAAAAAATTTTCTAAAGATATATTAGAAGCGATTAAAGGGATCGAAGTTCTGGAAAATCCAGATTCCCGCAGCCTTCCTCAGCCAACAGCATCTTTAGTTTTCCTGCTAAAAGAGAACAAAATTTTCACGATTGAAATCGTAAAAGAACATTGGTTTCAAGCCAATTTTTTGACCCAAGGAAAAGCAGTCCGCTTTGTCCTTAGAGACAAGAAAGACAAACTAGCCGATACCATTATGAATATTCTCAATCCACCCAAAAAAAATCCTCCTCAGAAACAAAGTGCTATATGCAATGAATGTTCCCAGATGATGTTTGCTATGGGCATGGGAAATTGCGAAACTTGTAAATCTCCTACAAAAACAATGTCTTTTAAATTCTGTGATGCTTGTGCTATAAAAAAAGGCGTTTGCCAGGTCTGTGAAAAAAAAATGAACTAGAGTTCGTTTAAAAAGGATTTTGAGAAAAAAATATTTTTTTTCAAAATCCCTTTTTTTTTGATGTAGGAGAAAAAATGCCAGCAAAATTGTTTGTCAGTCTTGATTTTTTACATTTAGAAAACGCTCTTTTTTATGCAGAGCAATCCATTGCAGGAGGTATAGATTTTTTAGAAATTGGATCTCTTCTTCTAAAAAATACAGGATTCAACAGCGTCCGTATTTTCAAAGAACGATTCCCTTCACTGAAAATAGTGTGCGACCTCAAAATCTTACAACCCCAGATACTAGAAATAGAAGCTGCTTCAAAATCCCAGATTTTCGCCATTACCATTTCTGGTGCTATCTCAGAACAAAACTACCAGATCTGCCTGGACATGGCCCAAAAAAATTCCCTTAAAGCCTATCTGGATTTTCGAGGATGCGCTCCCTGTGTTGTTCAAAACGCGCTTTCTCTCATCCCAAGGGCAGATGCGGTTATTATAGATTTTTTTCCCCAAAACCAGTCTATATCGCTTTTTCAGCAGATTTCGTCAATGACAGACACGCCTATTTTCCTCCAGCCTTCCAGTTTGGATGAAAACACACTGAAAGGGCCTTTGGGTTTTGCTTCTATGCTTGTTGTCCCAATACAAGAATCGACCAGCTCCATCAGCAAGGAAATCATATCCAAGGCCAAAAACATTCTAAATAAAATAGAATCCCAAGGCGAAGTCTCTCAAAAAGAATACAACGAACAAACTTTAAGAGAAAAACTGCGCAAAATCAGTACAGTGCATATTTGTGAAGTCTATAGAAAACCTATATTCCTGGAAAAAGTCTATCCTCTGCATCGTTTTACCAAAATTTTGGGACGTGCTTATACTCTTAGAGTATGGCCAGGAGAGCAAAAGCAAGTTATACAATATTTGATGGAAATACCAGAGCAGAGCATTCTGGTAGTCGATGCAGGCGGGACTCAGGGAAATGCAGTATGGTCTTGCCTGGCTACGGAAATAGCCATGAAAAGAAAGCTTAGTGGTGCTGTTGTATATGGATCCATCAGCGATGTGCCTTATATAAGACAAAAGGGATTTCCTTGCTATGCTGCTGCCCTTACGGCCATTCCAGGCCAGGAAGAAAATACAGCTTCCTATAACATCCCTTTGACATTAGGCAATGTAACGATACAGCCAGGGGACTGGATGATTGGAGACGATAATGGAATTGTCTGCATTCCTTCTATGCAGGCTTTTGCCATTGTAGACAATGCCTTTGAGCTTGCAAAATCCAGAGAAAGCATTCTGGAAGAATTGGCTGCGCTTGAAACCCCAACAACAGAAAGTCTGGAAAAAATTTTAGTCCGCTACTATCAGGTAACAAAAAATTTCTCTATTGGCTAAACCTTTTTACCCATAACGCTGTTGACTTAGCGATGAGAATTACAGCAGTTTTCAGTTGTATTGCATACAAAAAACGCCTATAAAATAATCCACAGATTACCCAGATTACGCAGATAAAGGCTTCGAAAATCTGTGTAATCTGTGGATAAATTTTTTTGAATCCGATGTATACTATGTATGCAACGCAAGTGAAAAATGCTGTAGTGCAATTTTTTAAATTTTTTTCTTGACATTCATAAAAAAATAAATATAATTATCAGCGTATTCTTGAAACGCGCCCTTAGCTCAACTGGTAGAGCAGCAGACTCTTAATCTGAAGGTTGAAGGTTCGATTCCTTCAGGGCGCAAAACAATGCGAAGGTGGCGAAATTGGCATACGCGCCAGACTTAGGATCTGGTTCTGTAATGGAATTGCGGGTTCAAGTCCCGCCCTTCGCATAACCTTCTTTCTTTCCCAAAATCACGCTTTCCTCTCTTAAAAATTTTTGTTATCCCCTTATTCTTGCTTCCTCATAAGGCCAACCATCATGATAAAATCCTTATATCCATTGTATCAAAAACTGTTTTCTAGCAAACAAGATAAGGCAAATCCCTCAGAAATCCAGTCTGCTGCTCCGATTAGTATAGAAAAAAAAGAAATTCTGTTGGATAAGCTTAAAATCCATGAACTTTGGGAAAGTGCCTGTGTACAGGGAGAAAGCTTTTCCCAAAAAATACTTTTCAAAACCCAATCCCAACTAGATACAGAAGAAGCACTTGCTAGTTTTTTGCAAGCAGAGGAAAAGAATGGAACTTTAGAAAAAGTAGAAGAAACAGAGGCTTTTTACGCTGATGTTTTAGGCACAGTCTACGCTTTTCGCAATACACGAGAGAGAGAAGATCTTTACAAAAGGCTTGACGAAGGAAAGAAAGCCAACATCCATTCTCTTGTGGGAAAAGCATTACAAGAACTTTTTCCCAACCCCAACCGTAAAATTCTCCTAAAAATGGTAAGCCACTGGATAGGTGCTGGCGACTGTGTCCAGATTGTCCTTTGCTATTATCGTCTTACCAAAATAAGAAAAAAATTAACACAAAACACCTTTTTTTATGCGCATCGTGGTCTGATTTTCTTCCAGCAGATTGCCAACCCTGACGCAGAACAAAAAAAAATCCTTGTGGAATTTTATATCATACAGGGAATCGAATTTTTCAGACAAGGAAATAAAGATAGCTCTTTACAGAAATACAACCATGCCTTTGAGATAGCGCAAGAAATCGCCTATGAAGATGGCCTTGTGCGTCTTCTTTACCACCAGGGGCAATGGGAAATCAAATGGGGTTCTATATCTAAAGCCCAGGAATTATGGTTAAAGGGGCTGGAAAAAGAAAAAAGCGATAGAAAAAAGATGCCTTTTTACTATGCGATAGGAAAGCTTTTTCTGCTCAAGCTGGATTTAATAAAAGCCCCAAAAAATATCCTCAAAGGGCTTTCTATTGCAAGAGAAAAAGATAGTTTTTTGTGGGAACAAAAATTTCTACATCTTCTGGGAATGTTTCATAAAAAAGAAGGAAACTGGAATCTAGCCCAAGACCAGTACCAGAAATCTTTTGCTCTGGCTGAAGCGAAAGGTAGCAAGAAAGGCAAAGCCAAATCTTTGCTCTTGCAGGCTTTTTTGTCTTACCAGCAAGGGCGCTGGAAGGAATGCGAATTTAAGCTACTGGAAAGCAAAGAGCTGATTTCTTATCTAAAAAATAGACAATTAGAAGACAAAATTTTTGCCCTTCTTTCCAAATTAGAAACACAAAAAGGAGAAAGAAAAAGGGCAAAAACAGAAAAGTCCCTCTATATTATCAAAAAAGGGGAAAAATCTTCTTTAGAAGACAAAGAAGATCCTCGGATTGAGGAATATATTACTCATTCCAGCAAGCCTACGCTGTCTCTTCTTAAGTTAGCGCGCCATTGCATACAATTAGGGGATTGGAGCCAGGCAGAAAAATTTTTTGCTAAAGCCCTAGATTCATGCAAAAAACTGTCCAATTCGCTTCAGGAAAGCCTGGTATGGAAAAAAAAGGGAGACTTTTTTTTAGTCCAATACTCTTTGGAAGAAGCCCAGTCTTGCTATCAGAAAAGTATGGCAATCAAAAAAGAAATCTATGATTTTGTTGGAGAAAGCATTGTATGGCAGCTTTTAGCAAGGATTGCTTTTTATCAGGGTAATCCTAAAGAGGCAAACGATTTTTTACAAAGGGCTTTCAAAATACAAAAAAAACTTGGGATGACAGGACACCAGGGAAATATCATACTTTCTATGGGTGACATATTGTCTAAGCAAGAAAACTATGATGAGGCAATAAAACAATATGAATCTGCCTATACCATTTATAAAAATTGCAACTTTTTAAAAGGTGCAGCAAGGGCAAAGGAACGGCTAGGATTCATTGCTATGAAAAGGCAACAATGGGAAAAGGCTTTGGAAAATTTTTTATATTCTTTGGAAGTATGCAAAATACAAGAAAATAAAAAAGGAATGGGACGACTGTTTCTTAGATTAGGGCAACTATACGATAGGAAGGAAAATTCCTCCAGAGCCTTGTCCTATTTTCAAAAAGCATTGGCTATGTACCAGGGTATAAAAAACAATCTTGGCTGCGCATCTGCATTTCATGCAATTGCGAGATGGCATGCATACTATGGAGACGCTTCAGAAGCACTTTCTTTTTTCCAAAATGCCCTGGAAAAAAGCCATGAATCAAGGAATGTTTTTGTGAGAGGGAGCATCCACTATAGCCTGGGGAAACTTTTCTTTAGGCAAAAAAAGCTTTTGAAAGCCATGGAAAATTTTGCACAAAGCCTTTCGCTGAGAGAAAAAATCCACGCCTTTTATAGTATGGGTCTTACATACCAGGGAATAGCGAAAACATACCTGAATTTCCACAGACCTGATAAAGGCATTTTGAATCTACAAAAAGCCTATGAATGCTGGGAAAAATTTCCTGATAAAGGACGGACATCCAAACTTTGTTTGCAAATTGCAAAGCTGTGTACTCAGGATGGAAAGCAAGAGGAAGGCAAAGAGTATTATAAAAAAGCTCTGGAATTCTACAAAAAGCAGAACCCTTTTTTATCGGCCATGATAGAGTCAGAAATAGAAAGCCTGGATTAAGAGCATTCGTCTTATTCGTGATACAAATCTTTGCTTTTTTGGCAAACATTTTACTGGTTAGATTCTATAGGACTCTTAATCATCGGATGAGCATGGAGGCAAAGACTGATAAACCTTGCCTCCATGTAAGAGGCTATGCCTTAGTTGGCTGGGCCATAAAGTTTACGATAATCATCATAGCCAATGATTTCTATTTTGTAAAGATAGGTTTCTTCATAGTAGCCAGAATGTGTGTCTGTCCATGTGTAAGAAGCACCAGAAGAAGGCGTTCCCTGGCTAGGAATCAAAGTTGTGGTTACGCGAGTATAGTCGGATTCCCCTGGATTTTTTCTCCATACATGAAATCCTGTGTTGTTCCATTCCATTGTGGTTGTCCAGGAAAGTTTGGCCTGATAATAGGAATGGTTTACCGTGAAGCTTTGCAAAGTAATGGTAGTGGGAGTAAAATGTTGGATACGATCATTGCCTGTATCAGCGATGTATATTCTGCCAGAAGATCCAATGCCAATACCTTGAACAGAGTATAATTTACCATCTGTAGCTCCAAACCCGCCAAATTGCAACTGGAACTCTCCATTAGCACTGAATCTTTGTATGCGATTGTTTTCGCAATCGGCTAGATAGAGGTTGTTGTATCTGTCAAAAGCAAGTTTATAGGGCATATTCATCTGTCCAGCACCATTGCCTAAACCACCCCATTTGCTAATAAAAGCTCCATTAGCATTAAACTTTTGAATGCGATGGTTGTTTGTATCGCTTACATAGATATTTCCATTTTTATCTACAATAATGGCATAGGGATATTGGAATTGTCCATTATCTGTTCCCTCACTACCAAATTGCAATACAAACTCTCCATTGGCATTGAATTTCTGGATACGATGGTTATAGCTATCAGCAACATAAACATTTCCGCTTGCATCCAGAGCAACACCTTGAGGATTGTCTAATTCTCCAGGGCCAGATCCTCTTTCACCCCATTTAGCAAGAAAGCCACCATTGGTATCGAATTTCTGAATGCGGGCATTTTGGGTATCAGCAATATAAATGTGGTTTTGGGAATCAATTGCAATTCCTAAAGGGAAAGTAAAGTTGCCATTTTCACTTCCTTCTACACCCCATTCCAGCAAAAAGTTTCCAGAGGCAGAAAACTTCTGGATGCGGTTGTTGCCAGAATCTAAAACATAAACATTCCCATAAGAATCTACTGCGCAGGCAGCAGGATAGCAAAACTTTCCCTTTACATCGCCTGAAACACCCCATTTCCCTAAGAATAGAGGATTTGCAAAAACAAAGCTTGCTAACAGACAAAAAACAATAAAAAACAGGATCGATTTCATGACCTCACTCCTTGTTAAATCTGACCTGCAATGAAAATCGAGAAAAAAACTCCAAAAAACTCCCAGAAGCATAGCAAATTTTATAAAAAAGTACAAGAAGAATTTTTATAGGAGCAGCCAAAGAGATGGGGGGAAAATTTTTGTAAAAATCTTCCCCCCATCCATCTTTAAAAACTTTTCGCGATTGAAATCTCAACGCAGCCAAAGTCTACAAGGCTTTTTTTCTCAGAACAAATGCAGCCAGAGCAAATCCTAAAAGCAGGAAAGACGCAGGCTCTGGAATAGGGTTGGCAATAGTAAATCGTGCGCTTGTGCTGCCATTTTGATGGAGATAATAGCTTGTTCCATCAAAAGTAGCACCATAAATATAATAGCCCGTACTATAGCTTCCCATTTTGTTTCCTGTGGCAAGATCAAAGTACTCGAGGTATCCATCGTATGTTCCTCTGATCAGATAGTTGTCTACAACAGCAAGGCTACCATAGATATAGTTGCCGTTCATATTGTTCAAAGTCAAAGTGCTAACCAAATTACCTGTACTCTTGTTGAGCTTATGAACAACATTTCCAGTATATGTCATGGCATAAACATAGTTGTTGTCTACAGCAACACCACCAGCATAATAGCCTATGTTATAACTCCACAAAGTTGTGGCATTGCTCATGCTCGCTTTTTTAGTGATGGTATAATAGCCCCAGTTCGCAGTATAATAGCTGCCATCTGTATCGCCTATCAGTTGCATCATTTGCTGCTGGCCTGTGCTAAAAGTTCCTAAAAAGTTATAATTCCTGTCGTAGCGGTATACTGTTGGTTCAGCCCATAATGGCACCCAAAATTCATTGCTATAGGAGCTATAGCCTGATCCATGCGACTGGCTAGGCAAATTAACAGATCCCTGGAATTGAGGTGGCCAGACCAAAGTAGCAGCCTGTAGGCCACTAACAAGAATAAGCAAAAAAAGAATTAGATTTTTCATAATGTATCTCCAAAAATATTTTCGAACATACGTCAAACACTGAGAAGTGAGTAAATTTCTCTTTTTATGTAATAGTCAAAATGATTCTGTGCAATTAAATTTTTGCAGAAAAAGTAAAAATTTTTATCACGAATAAGACGAATGGTCGAATGGCACGAATAGTTTT